>DAHXNN010000017.1 GCA_027365385.1 Acidimicrobiaceae bacterium
CTCGAACACGCCCTCGCCGCGCTGACCGACGGTCGGACGACGGTGACCGTCGCCCACCGGCTCACGACGGCGGAGCGCGCGGATCGCGTGGGAGTCGTCGACGACGGCCGGCTCGTCGAGCTCGGCACTCACGACGAGCTCGTCGCGTCGGGGGGCTATTACGCGCGGCTCTTCGCCGCATGGCAGGGCGACACCGCGCCGACCGGGACGGCGCTCGGACGATGGCGGACGCCGTGGCCTGGCGGGACTGGCGGGACTGGCGGGCCTGGCGGGACTGGGTGAGAGGATCCATGGAGCAGGTGGCGCCGGCCGAGGACCTTGGCGAACGTCTCGAGGCGTCCACGAGCTCCGGCACCGATACGACCCGACGGCCGAGCTCGGCAGCGACCTCCTCGACCGCCACCTTTGAACCGCTGGGGTGGATCGGAGGACCGGCTCGAGCAGGTCGAAGTCAGGGGCTAGGCAGGAAGGCCGCCGTCTCCGAGGAGCGGGCCGCGGCTCCGTCGTCGTCGGGCTGCCCTTCCGCGGCGAGCTCCGACTCGAGATGGTCGCGGTAGGACGCCACCTCGGCCGCTCGCTGTGGCTCGTCCCAGCCGAGGAGCGGAGCCATCAGCGCCGCCACCTCGTCGACCGCCCCGGCGCCCCGGTCCGGCGTCTCCATGGCCACGCGCGTCCGGCGGACGAGCACGTCCTCGACGTGACGGGCATTCTCGTGCGTGACCGCGTAGGCGACCTCTGCTCGCAGGTAGCCACCAGATCCTCCGACGACGGCGAGCATGGACGGGTCGTCCTCTGCTCCAGCGAGGACCTCGGGGACGAGGCTCCCGTACCGACCGAGCAGCCGCTCGATCTGTGCACGCCCGACACCCCAACGATGCACGAGCTCCCCCACGCGCCCGAGGACCTGCGCGTAGCCGTCGGCTCCCGCGATCAGGACCTCCTCGGTGCGGCTCGGTCCCGCGACCATCGAGCCGTGGTCGACGGCAGCGTCGACGGCGTCCCTCGCCATGACTCGATACGTCGTGTATTTCCCTCCCGAGATGAGCACGAGCCCGGGTAGCGCCCTGTTCACCGCGTGCTCCCTCGAGAGCTTCGTCGTCTCCTCGCCGGCGCCGGCGATCAAAGGGCGCAGCCCGACGTAGACGGACTCGATGTCGGCGCGCCCGATGGGGCGAGCAAGCGCGGATCCCACCGTAGCGAGGAGGTAGTCGATATCGGCTGCGCTCGCAGCCGGCCGCGCGAGCTCGTGCCTCCACGGCGTGTCCGTCGTGCCGATGATCCAGTGCTCACCCCACGGCAGCACGAACAGCACACTCTTGTCCGTCGGCAGGATGAGCGCAGTCGACGACTCGATGCAACGCCGGGGGACGACGATATGGACGCCTTTCGAAGGCTGCACGCGCAACGCGCCGTCACGTCCGGCGAGCCTTTCGAACTGCTCGGTCCACACTCCCGTCGCCGAGACCACCACCGACGCCCGCACCTCGCTCAGTGCACCCGTCTCGGCACTTTGCAGGCGCGCCCCGACGACACGGTCGCCGTCGCGCAAGAGGCCCACGACGCGGACACGGTTCGCGACGACCGCTCCGTGGCTCGCTGCTGTGCGCAACACCGTCAACGTGTGACGCGCGTCGTCCACCTGCCCGTCGTAGTACTGGATCGCGCCGACGAATCGGAGCGGGTCGAGCGCGGGCGCCAGCTCGAAGGTGCGCTTCCGGGAGAGCTGGTGATGGAACGGCAGGCCGGCACTCGTCCCACCCGTGCGGGCGAGCAGGTCGTAGAGGAGGACGCCCGCGCCGACGTACGCGCGCTCGACGACCCGGTGTCGCAGAGGGTAGAGGATAGGTACGGGGTGGACGAGATGGGGAGCGAGACGCAGGAGGATCGCCCGCTCCCGCAGTGCCTCGCGGACGAGTGCGAAGTCGTACATCTGCAGGTAGCGCAGGCCACCGTGGATCAGCTTCGACGAACGGCTGGAGGTGCCGGACGCCCAGTCCTGGGCCTCCACCACCGCGACCCTGAGCCCTCGCGTCGCTGCGTCGAGAGCAGCGCCCGCGCCCACGATACCGCCGCCGACGACGAGCACGTCGAACGACCCGCCGTCGAGCTGCGCCAGGTCGTCGGCGTAGCGTCCCGGCGAGAGCGCCACTGTCCTGAGGTCACCCATGACCGCCAGCTTACGGTCGGCACCGGACCCGCCGGGGGCCCGGCTACGGCCTGCCGGCCCGCCGTCGAAGCCACCTCGTGGTCACCGGCAACGACCCGGCAACGCTAGGGACCGTCGCGGCGCGCCTCGCTAGCCCGCCCGCACCTGCTGCACCACGCGACGGGCGCTTGCTCGTCGGCGGGGTGCACGAGCGCTCCGCAGAGGGAGCACCTCCAGATCGTCGGGGACTCCTTCGACGCGGCCACCAGTGGAGGGTACCCGGAGTGAGGATCCTTCGCGTCACGCCTCCTCCGCGTCACGCCTCCTCCGAGCCACGGCTCCGTGGCGCCACATGTCAGACGAGCTCGGGCTCAGGCGCCGACGCCGCGCAGGACGTCGAGAAGGATCTCGTCGTCGCACGGCTTGCCGACGACTCCGAGACCGACGGGGAGGCCCGAGGCACGCGCGCCGGGCAGGACGAGGACCGGAGCCCCCGCCAGCGCTGCGGGAGCCCCGAGCCACAGCGTCCGGGAGCGCAACTCCGCCTTCGCGGAACCGTCCAGCGTTGCGCCCGGTGCCGGACCCGTGGCCACGGGCTGGCAGCAGATGGCATCCTGCCCGAGAACGTCGCCGACCCGCTCGCGCGCCCGCGCGGCGACCGGCTCCGCCTCGGCGACGTCCTCCTCGCTCACGCACGCCGCAGCCGCGAACCGGTCGGCGACTCCCGGCCCGAAGCAGGGATGCTCCCTCTCGACGAACGCGCCATGGCTTTTCCAGGCCTCGGACAGCTGCAGCACACGAAACGCCTGGCCCCACAGCTCGATCCCTCCCTCACCGGCAAGATCCACCTCGACGACCTCGAGACCACCGAGATCGCTCGCGAGCCTCGCCACCCGCCGGCTCAGGGAGGCGACCGTCTCGCTGTCGGCGAGTGCCCAGAGATCACGCGGCAGCACGATGCGGCGGAGGGAGGCCACACTGCGACGCTCTCCGGCGTCTGCCCCCGTGCCGGACCCGGGAGCGTGCGCAAGCAAGGCCCGCGCCGAGGCATCGAGGACCTGAGGCCGTGCCGCGAGCACCCCCACGACGTCGAAGCGCGGCGCGAGCGGTACGACGCCGGATACGCTCACCCTGCCGTGGCTCGGCCTCAGCCCGTAGATCCCGCAGTACGACGCGGGCACCCGCACAGAACCTCCGGTATCCGTGCCGAGAGCGACCTCGACGACTCCGGCCGCGACCGCAGCCGCCGAGCCGCTGGACGAGCCGCCGGGGATCCGACCCGGTGCTGCGACGTTGCGCGGGGTCCCGTAGTGCACGTTCGTCCCCGACAGCGAGAAGGCGAGCTCGTCGGTCACCGTCTTGCCCCACAGCTGCGCCCCGTCGGCGAGAAGCGCGGCGACCGCTGGTGCGTGCGCGGGAGCCGGGACGGACCGAGCGAGGAAGCCCGGATTGCCGGCCCCCGTACGAAGTCCGGCGACGTCGATGAGGTCCTTCACGGCGAACTTGACACCTGCGAGCCGACCTGACGGCGCACCGCGCGCGACGAGGCGCGGCCCATCGACGAACGCGCCGAGGGCGTCGGCCGCGTCGGCCGCGTCGGGGAGGCTCAGCGTCCCGCTCCCGCGCCGACATACGGCAGTGGCCAGCTCGGCTCGTCACGTACCGAGTCGAGATCGGCGCGGGCGATGAGGCAGTGCACCCCGCGGATCCCGTTCACAGCCTGGGAGACCTCGAAGTCCGCCGCCACGGACAAGAAAGCGAGGGCCGCCGGCTCAGCGAGCGCCGTGCGCTCGATCACGAGGACGAGCGCATGCCGGACTGCTGCAGCCATCGCGTCGTCGAGGGTCGTGCCGAGCCCGATCGCGACGAGTTGGTCGGGGGTCTCGCCGAACGGATGGTCCAGAGCCGCAGCGAGCGTTCGCGCCCGGGGGGAGCTGTCGACGCTCAGCCGGACCACCGCCGTCAACGGCGCCTCGAATGCAGTCAGAGCCACCTCACCGTTGCCTTGCGCGAAATGGGGATCGCCGAAGTAGACGAGAGCCCCGTCCGCCTGGATCGGGAGCAGGAGCGTGCTGCCGGCTCCGAGGTGTCGGACGTCGAGGTTCCCGCCGTGGCGTCCCGGGGGCGTGGAGGAGCGCTCTGCCTCGTCCGCCGGAGCTACGCCGACGAGCCCGAGAAAAGGCGCGAGCCCAAACGTCAGCACACGACCAGACCCGTCGCCGATCTCGCCGCGTCTGCCGTCGGCACTCACCCGAGCGAGGTGGGAGACGACGGCAGACGTCATGCCCGCCTCGCTCCACGCGGGAAGCTCGCCTGCGAGCACCACGGGTCCGCTCACGAACGCGCGTACCGGATTCGAGGGGGGTCGGCGGTCGACATGTTGAGTAGATTCCTCCCATGGAGAGCATTGGTGCAAGCGAGCGCAACTCGTGGCGGGCCGATGCGACGACCGTCGATCTCACGCGGGTGAAGCGGGACCGCCACCACGTGACCGTCAGGGTCAGGCCCCAGGATCTCACGCTCGACCTGTCGCGTTGCGCGTGCATCGTCGTCGACATGCAGAACGACTTCTGCGCGCCGGGCGGCTGGCTCGACCATATCGGGATCGACATCGGTCCGGCGCGGCGACCGATCACCTCGCTGCAGGCCACCCTTCCGACACTTCGCATTGCGGACGTGCCAATTGTCTGGCTCAATTGGGGCAACCGTTCGGACAGAGCCAACCTGCCGCCCGGCGTCCTCCATGTCTACGATCCCGACGGCGCCTCGCTTGGCATCGGCGGCCTCCTCCCCGGCTCCGGCTCCCGGGTGCTCGAGGCCGGGAGCTGGTCCGCCGCCGTCGTCGACGAGCTGGAGGTGGCCGCCTGCGATGTCCGGGTCGACAAGTTCCGGATGAGCGGCTTCTTCGACACCGAGCTCGACTCGGTGCTGCGGAACCTCGACGCGACGACGCTTCTCTTCGCCGGCGTGAACCTCGACCAGTGCGTGCTCGCGACTCTGACGGACGCTGCGTGCATCGGCTACGACGTCGTCCTGCTGGAGGACTGCTCGGCGACGACGTCCCCCCAGTACTGTCACGACGCAGCGGTGTACAACATCGCGCAATGCTTCGGCTTCGTGGCGAACGGCGCGGCCCTCGTCGAGTCCCTCGCGAACACGGCTCACGTGCCGGGGACCACCAGGGACACGCCTTCCGGACGAGAAGGAGCCTGAGCGATGAGCGCAGACCACGCCCCGCAGCTCCTAGACGTGGCCGACGCCAGGGCCCGCGTCATCTCGCCGGGCGAGCGGGTCAAGCTCGCCTTGCTGCGCGGACCCGACGAGGTGCACGACGCGTCGGTCTTCCTCGAGATCTGGGAGCCCGGAGCATCCCAGCCGCCCAACAGCCATCCGCGCTCGGTCGAGACCTTCCTGTTCCTGAAAGGTGAGGGCGTCGCGTACTGCGACGACGTCCGCCTGGAGGTACGAGCGGGCCATCTCCTCGTCCTCCCCGCGCGCTCGCTGCACCGCATCGAGAGCGCCCCGGCCTCGAAGCTCTTCGCGATCACGACGATGGCGCCGGACGACGGGTTCGCAGCACTGGTCGGAAGGGGCGAGGAGGTCGACCTCGACGACGAGGAACGTTCCGTGCTCGCTCAAGCTGCAGGCTCGACAGACGACGCCTGAGCCTCTGCATCCACCTCGCACCCTGACGGCCCGCCGGCCGAGGCGACGTCCACACGGGAGACCGGTGTGGCTGGAGCGACCAACCGGGCGAGTTGCCTTCGGTACTCGAGCGTCGTCTTGTCGCAACGCAGATGGACCTCGCTCGTCACGTCGACGGGAAAGTCGGGGCTCGTCTGCTCGAGCACCACCTTGTCCTCGAACGTCACCCGCCGTGAGAACTCCCAGAACATCGCATAAGGCTGATCCGTCTCGCCGCCCGCCAGCGCAGACACGCGGACGTACGTGGACGAGGCGTCGTCAACCGGTGTCGCAGATCCGTAGAAGGCATAGTCCGGCGCAGCTCCGTCGTAGCTGAGGCGGATCCTCGTGTGCATCGCGTCGAGGAGCTCGACCTCCTGGATCCGCTCGTAGCGCGCATCCTCGTCCGAGTCGCCCATCTGCGGCCCTACGCCGCCGACATCCTGGGGCATACGCGCCCGTAGCCCTGTCGCCGTGCGCTCCAGCTCGTAGGGGGGGACGAGCGCTCGCGAGGGGTCCCCGAAGGTGCCCCGGTGCACGAAGGCAGGATGCGACTGGTCTATGTTGTTGTCCACGATCCGGAGAGCAGAGGCAGCCCACGGCTCGAAGAAGTCGACCTGCACCCTCCAGCCGAGATTGTCGGCCTCGGCGAACGGCGGTGGTCCCTCGGCGGCCGGCTCGCCGACGCACGTCCAGAAAAGACCGTACCGCTCGACCACCGGCCAGGTCCGAAGGCGAGCCTTCGGTGGGATGGAGAGACCGGGCTCGAGCTGCGGTACGCGCGTGCACGCGCCCGAGCTGTCGAACTCCCAACCGTGGTAGCAGCAGACAAGACGCTGACCATCGGCGCACGCCGAGGCGAGACTCGCGCCGCGGTGCGGGCACTGCGCCTCGGTGAGCACCGGCCGCCCACCCTCTGGTTGCCAGAGCGTGTAGTCGCAGCCGAGAAGCCTTACCCGACGCGGGGAGACCCAGCTCCTGCCGTCCGCCAGCGCGACCGCGTACCAGAGGTCGCGCAGTCCCTCTATCTCCGTCACCCGCACAGACCTTCCTCCGTCAGCTCGTGGTCTGGTTCGGCGCCCCCGCGGTCTCGGGGACGCACTCGAGCAGTGCCGCCATCGCCCGTCTGTAGGCGACCGCGACACGGTCGAAGGGCAGGTGCAGCTCCCCCGACGGGCCGAGCGGGACCTCGCCCGGAATCTGGCTCTCGACCACCGTCCGGTCCTGCTCTGCGAGGACCTCCTGGAAGCGGGCGTAGGGCTCGTCGTCGCCCTCGAGGTCGAAGTCTCGGGACTGGTAGCAAAAGCCCGTGCACGTCCCGTCACCGTGCGGCTGAGCGACGAAGAAGAGGGTGCGGTGCGCACCGGTGTCCTCGTAGGTGCACTGGAGGTGGATCGCATACGGGAGCGTAAGGACGTAGCGGTTGGTCTGCACACCGCGATGCCCCTTCACGTCGGTCACCGCGAAGCGGTCATTGGTGTTTGGAACCTGCATCGAGAGCACGTAGTGCAGCTCGCCGCCCACCTGCTCGACCCGATGAGGGGGCACGACGAGATCGTCGATCGACCCGAGCAGGCCGTCGTGCAGGTAGCCGAGATGTCCGAAGTCCGTGAAGTTCTCGACCATTCGCTCGGGGCTCGTCACCCAGCGGTAGGTCGAACAGCGGACGTGCCGGTAAGCCGGATCGCCGAACTCGGGGAACTCGGGAAGCTCGGCCACCGGATCAGACAGGCATACCCACACGAGTCCTGCGCGCTCCTCGCAGCACAGCGTGGTGAGGCGGGCACGGACGGGCACCGGTGTCTCGGCTGCGAGCTGCGGCATCGCGACACACGAGCCGGCTGCGTCGAAGCGCCACCCGTGGTAGGGACAGACGAGGCAGCCGCGCTCGTCAACCTGACCGAGCGAGAGCGCGGTACCGCGGTGCGGGCAGCGATCGACGGCCGCGACGACGCCACCGTTGGCGTCCCTCCACACGACGACCCGCTCGCCGAGTAGGACCACCTGGGACGGTCCGTTGCCTAGCTCCGCTGCCCAAGCGACTGGGTGCCAGTGCCCGGCGAGGGGGTGCGCCTGGCTCACGGCGCGTGCACGATCTGCGCGAGCACCCGCCTGAGCTTGAGGCTCGCGCGGTGGACGCGCACGTGGCACTCGGTCGTGACGTCGAGTGGCATCGCGAGGTCGTCGAACCGCTCCTGTAGCGCGAGATCCTCGCCGACGACGCGGTGCTCGGACGCGACACGATCTGCGAGCGCGTCGGGCGCGAACCCACCAGGCTGCTCGAGAAGCAACGTCACGTACATAGCCGATCGCTCTGCGGTCTCTGGCTGCACGAAGAAGACGATGACGTTCGATCCGCCCATGGCAGGGTAGGTCAGCTCGAGCTCCACGGAGAAGGGCGCGAGGTAGCGATACCTCGTCGTCCGATCCTGCTCAACCGGGTGGTCCTCCGGAGCGACCGCCGGGTCGTTGCGCGCGCTGATCGGCACCGTCATCTTCGTCTCGAAACCCCACAGCTGACGCACGATCTCCCTGCTCGGGGCGGCTCGTCCGTCGGGTGAGGCGAAGGTGTCACGGTGCAGGTACGCGAAGTGCGCGACGTCCAGCTGGTTGTCGATGAGCAGCGCGGCGCCGTAACGCCCGGAGAACGGCTCGAGATCGACGCGTACCCTGCTCTCTTCGCCGAATGCGCCGATATCTGGCAGCTCGACGAACGGCTGGCCGAGCAGCCATGCCTTCGTAGGGCTCGTCACCACAGTTGCCGCACGGGCCACCGGCAGCCAGCTTCTCCGCAGGGCGGGGTCGACGTTCGAGAGAGCGCGAAGCTGGCGCCGCGCCCAACCCGCAGACGCACCCTGGCGTCTCGTGCCGAACCTCGTGCCGGTCTGTGCCTCGTGTCGTACTGCGGTCGTCTCCTCCACGCGCCGATCATCGCGGCCCGATCGTTTCCTGCGCGTGAACTACGGCAACCGATGCGCCAGGTAACGCGGCGTTCACATTCCCGCAAAGGACGTTCACGTGCCGCCGGAGCCGTCGACGTGCGCGCGCCGTTACCATCCCCACCGTGACAGTGCTCGAGCAAGGAGACCGGTTTGCCACCGTCGCGGACGAGGGTCGGCGAGGCACGCCGGATCCCGACGTCACCATGGGCGCCGGCTGTCGAGAACACCCCCGCGACGAAGGGATCTGCATCGCTGGTCTCCGCAAGGAGTTCCGCATCAAGCGCGAGACCGTCTGCGCTCTCGATGGCGTGGAGCTCGAGTCCCCGCGAGGTTCCTTCGTAGCGCTTCTCGGTCCGTCGGGCTGTGGCAAGTCGACAGTGCTTCGCATCCTCGCTGATCTGGAGCAGCCGACCGCCGGATCCGCGCTCGTCCACGGCGAGCCGCCGAGCGCTCTGCGGACCGGCCACCGCCTCGGCATCGCGTTCCAGGACGCTGCGTTGCTGCCTTGGCGCTCCGTCGTGGCGAACATCAGGCTTCCCCTCGAGATCACCGGGGTCAAGGTGGCCGACCGCGCCGTCGCAGACCTCGTCCGGCTCGTGGGTCTGTCCGGCTTCGAGGCGGCGCGTCCTGCACAGCTCTCGGGAGGCATGCGTCAGCGCGTCGCGATCGCTCGCTCCCTCGTCGTCGAGCCCGAGATCCTCTTGCTCGACGAGCCGTTCGGCGCCCTCGACGAGATGACCCGTCAAAGGCTCAATCTCGAGCTGCTCCGCATATGGGCCGAGCGCGCGACGACGACCCTGCTCGTCACGCACTCGATCAGCGAGGCGGTCTTCCTCGCAGACTCCGTCGCCGTCATGTCGCCCCGGCCAGGTCGCGTGCGGGCGGTGGTGGACGTCGACCTTCCACGCCCCCGGATGCCGGACCTCGCCCGGACGCCCCGCTTCCACGAGCTGTGCGACGAGCTCGCGGACCTGCTCTTCTCGGGCGGGGCGCCTCTGAGCGGGGACGACCTCTGACCGGCTCGGCGACGATGCGCGCCGGTTGGCGCGGTGGAGCTCTCGGCGCAGCCCTCGTCGTCGGCCTCTGGGAGCTGCTCGCATACACCCTCTTCGCGCACAGCCACCTCGTCCCGCCACCTCAGCAGGTGCTCGTGACGATCGTCCACGACCCGAGCTTCGCGATGTGGCCGAACGTCGTGACGACATGCGAGGAAGCCGGCGTGGGCTTCGTCTGGGGAAATCTCGCAGCAGTCGTTCTCGCCTTGCTCTTCGTCCAGGTACCGTTCGCGGAGAAGGCGCTGCTTCGTGTGGTGCTCGCGTCGTACTGCATGCCGATCATCGCAATCGGTCCGGTGCTCGAGATCGTGCAGTCGGGTACTGCCCCGCAGAGCACTCTTGCAGGCCTGTCCGTCGTCTTCACGACTCTCGTCGGCTGTCTCGTCGGTCTCCGCGGCGCAGACGCGACAAGCCTCGACCTCGTGCGCGCATACGGCGGTGGGCGGTGGTCGCAGCTCGTCAAGGTGCGCATCAGGGCTGCCCTGCCGTCAGCTTTCGC
Source organism: Acidimicrobiaceae bacterium (assembly GCA_027365385.1). Taxonomy (GTDB): domain Bacteria; phylum Actinomycetota; class Acidimicrobiia; order Acidimicrobiales; family Bog-793; genus JAJZCK01. The sequence goes on from DAHXNN010000017.1 coordinate 10,327, forward strand.
CGGTCTCGCGATCTCCGGCCCCGCGGCGGTGCTCGGCGCCATCGTCGGGGAGTACCTCGGCGCGTCCCAGGGCCTCGGCGTCGCTCTCATCAGCGCGAACGAGAATCTCGACTCCCGACGGGCGTTCGCTATCGCGCTGGTGGCCACGGCCCTCGCGGGAGCTGCCTACGTTGCGGTCTCCGTGATCGGGCGGCTGTGCACATCGTGGGCGCCCCGCCGCCCCCGGGGCGTGTGATGCCGTCGGCTGTCGAACCGACGGCGAGTGAAAGGCGTGATCGAGCGCCGCGCGTCGCGGCTCGACTAGCGCACACTGCTGGGGTGAGCGTGCTCACCCTCGCTGTGTTGTGCGGCCTGTGGGAGGGCGCCATCGACCTGTTCCACCTCAGCCCGTTCGTGGCGAAGGGCCCGGTGGCGGTCTACCGGTTCCTCGTCACGAGCCCGTCGGCGTCGTCGGCACGCGACCAGCTCGGTGCGGCCCTCCTCGTCACCCTTCGCGACGCCGGGCTCGGCTACGTCGGGGGCACTGCCGTCGCGATCGTGGTCGCGTTCGGCGTGACGCTCCGGCGTGACGTCGCACAGACGGTGATGCCGGTTGCGATCGCACTGAGATCGGTGCCGCTAGTGGCAATGGTCCCGATCCTCACACTTGTCCTCGGCCAGGGGCTGCTCGCCGTCACCGTGATCGCCGGGATCGTGACCTTTTTCCCGACACTGGTGAACGTCGTGGCCGGACTCCGATCGGCGCCGGTCCACGCCTTCGACCTCCTTGCCGCATACGGGGCGACCGACCTCGTCGTCCTCCGCAAGGTGCAGCTTCCCTACGCCCTGCCCGCGGTGTTCGCCTCGGCTCGAATCGCCGCGCCCGGCGCGCTCCTCGGAGCGATCCTCGCGGAGTGGTTGGCCACCGGCCAGGGTCTCGGAGACCTCATGGTGACGTCGTCCTCGACTGCGGACTACTCGATGCTCTGGGCGGCAGTCGTCACGATCACGACGGTCTCGATGCTACTGTACAACGCGGTCGGCGCGGTCGAACGCCCTGTCGTTGCTCGCCTCGGGATCGCCTAGCACTGATCGCCAAGCTTCGATCGCCTGCGCGCCCCGCCGCAGTCGGTCTGGCAACCCGCACCACCGCGAGCGCCCTGGACGGCGAACAGGGGGCCGGCCCGGCGAGCCAGCCCCCTGTTCGGAGAGGGCGCAGAGGCTAGAGCGCTTTCAAGATGGAGTCGTCGAAAAGATCGGGCTGCGTGTAGTAGTTCCCGATCTTCTTCGAGTTGGCAACGCGCAACGTCTTGACGTTCTTCGCGATGTCTTCTGGGTCCATGGCGAACAGACCCGCCTTCGCTGTGTACCCAGTCCGCACGAGTGCGAGCTGCGCCGAGTTCTCGAGCTTCTGCTGCTTGCTCGACAAACCCAGCTTCTTGCCGTAACGCGCCATGGTGACCGCCAGCCCGGCGGCCGGATCCTCGAGGTCCGCCAGCCAGCCCTCGCGCTCGGCGCGCATGAACGCCACGAGCTCTTCCTTGTGCTCGGAGATCGCGGTCGCCGTCGTCTCGTAGATGTCCGCGTAGACCTCGTACCCGTACTCTGCCAGCAGGAACGTGAAGACCGGGAACCCGGAGAGCTCGAGCACGGTCGGCTCGTTGGTGACGAAGCCCATCCACGCGTCCACGCGTCCCTCGGTGAGCGCCTCCGGGCCGGCCGTGTAGCCCTCGTTCACGGTGTCGACCTTCGACTTGTCGATGCCGTTGACGGCGAGGAAGGTCGACCATCCGGTGAAGTTGTACGCGTTGACCCCGACCCGCTTGCCGACGAGCTCCTGTGGCGTCTTGATCGGCTTCTTCGCCGAGCTGATGATGCAGAAGGGGTTCTTCTGGTACTTGGCGCCGATGATCTTCAAGTCGGCGCCTTGGGCAACCGCGGCGGAGCAGGTGTCTGCATTGGAGTCGCCGACGAGAGCCTTGCCGGCGCCGACGATCCCCTCGACGTCGACGCCCTCGCCGGACAGGATCGTCACGTCGAGCCCCTGCTTGTCGTAGTACCCGTCCTGCTGGGCGATATACGAGCCGGCGAACTCAGTGTTCGTCAGCCAGCCGAGCTGGAAGGAGATCGGGTAACGCGTCGCAGCTCCCGCCACCCGTCCGCCGGAGGCGATCTCGGCCAGCGATCCGAGGCTCCCGGCGAGCGCGACACCTCCGGCGATCTTCAATCCTCCGCCAAGAAGCGCTCGGCGGGTCAGGGTGTCTTTCTTTTGGACAGGAGGCTCTCTCATGCGCGAGACGGTAGCGAGCGGTAATGTCACGCTCGTTTCCCTTTCATGAACTCAGCATTTCCCCCGCAGACGGCCGGCGTCGGAGATAGCCTCGCCCCATGAAGGCCGCTCGCTCGCCGTCGGATCCTCCCATCGACGCTCCGATTGTCGACCTGCTCGTCTGCCATGCGGAGGTCCTCGTGACGATGGACGGCGGCGCTGAGGTGCCTGGTGGCTGGGTCGCCATCAGGGACTCCATGGTGGTCGGCGTCGGTGGACCGGGGACCGAGCCGGCAGCCCGGCGAATCCTGCGAGCCGACGGCTGTGTGGTCACGCCCGGGTTCGTCAACACCCACCACCACATCTTCCAGAACCTCACCCGGTCCTTCGCTCCGGCGGTGCGCTCGGACCTGTTCGGATGGTTGCGGACCCTCTATCCACGGTGGGCGCTCCTCGACGAGGAGTCGGTGTACCTCGCCACTTTCGTGGGTCTCGCAGAGCTCGCTCTCGGTGGGTGCACGACGACGACCGACCATCTCTATGTCCACCCGGCCGGCGGCGGCGACCTCCTCGCAGCCGAGATCGCCGCAGCCACCGCCATGGGGATGCGCTTCCATCCGACAAGGGGATCGATGAGCCTCTCGGTCGACGACGGTGGGCTGCCCCCCCGATCGGTCTGCCAGGACGAGGAGACGATCCTCGCCGAGAGCGAGGCAGCCGTCGCGACCCACCACGACCGGGCGCCGGGCGCCATGGTGCGCATCGCCCTCGCTCCGTGCTCGCCGTTCTCGGTCAGCAAGCGCCTCATGACGGCGACTGCTGAGCTCGCGGAGCGCCTCGACGTCCGCCTCCACACCCATCTCGCGGAGGACCTCGACGAGGACCGCTACTGCCTCGATCGTTACGGGTGCCGGCCAGTCGAGCTTTTCGAGGACGTGGGTTGGCTCTCCGACCGCGCGTGGGTCGCGCACTGCGTCTACCCGAACGAGAAGGAGATCGGTCAGCTCGGTCGAGCCGGAGTCGGCGTCGCACACTGCCCGAGCTCGAACCTCATGCTTGCGGGCGGGCTCGCCCCGGTGGCAGAGCTGCGCGCGGCCGGAGTACCCGTCGGGCTTGGCTGCGACGGCTCCTCGTCGACGGACGCCGCCTCGCTCTGGCTCGAGGCGCGCACGGCGATGCTCCTCGCACGGCTGAGGTCCGGCCCCGCGTCGACGGGGGCGCGCGAAGCACTCGAGATCGCGACCCTCGGTGGGGCTGCATGCCTCGGAAGGTCCGGCGAGCTCGGGGTCCTGCGACCAGGCGCCGCCGGCGACGTCGTGTGCTGGCGCCTCGACGGTCCCACGTTCGCCGGTGCGCTCAGTGACCCGGTCGAGGCACTGCTGCGGTGCGGACCCGTCGCCGCGCACCACACCGTCGTCGCCGGAAGGACCGTCGTCGAGGACGGCCGGCTCGTCCATCCCGAGCTCGAGGACGTCTTGCGTCGCCACGGAGTGGCATCGCGCCGGATCCAGGGCCTCGACTCCTGAACCGTCGCCAGGCGCTGCCGGGACGCCCGATCCCAGATCGTGCCGGCCGTGCGTAGGCATCAGCCCGCTGGCGCTCCCGCGAAGCCGCCAGACAGCCCGACGACGACCGTCCTCGCCGTCTCGACGCCCTTCGTCGTCGTACCGACGACGGCGACGTTCTCGCCCACCTTGATCTGCGCGAAGCCCGCCGAGGCGTCGGCACGGTCACGGTAGGTCGTCGACCTCGTCACGACGACCTTCACCTCCGCCCCCTTCGCCGGCTTGAGCTCGAAGGAGCGCGCCGAGCTGTCGACCGAGACGACCTTTCCGAAGGTCCCTCCCGCGAAGCCTCCGGGGAAGCCTCCGGCCCCGGCGCCCGGGGTCGCCTTGCCGATGACGACGACGGCAGCCAAATCGGTCCCCGAAGAAAGTGTGCCGATGACGGCGACGCTCTCACCTTGCTTCAGGGCCGAGAATGTCGCCGACGCACCACCGTTGACCTTGTATGCCGTCGCCTTCGTGACGTCGACGGTGATGCTCGTACCGGTCGTCGTGCGGATGACGAAGCGGCTCGACGCGCTGTCGACCGAGACCACCGTCCCGACGACCCCGGGAGAGCTCGCCGAAGGCGCACCGCGTCGTGGCAGCTCCGTCCGTGCGAACCCCGACGCTCCGGCGGCTCCGGCGACTCCCGCCAGAGCTGC
>DAHXNN010000177.1 GCA_027365385.1 Acidimicrobiaceae bacterium
GAAGTAGACGACCGCCGAGACGAGCTGGCCGAGATTGACGAACGTCGCCTTGTCGCCCGCCGCCCCGAGCTGGACGCCGAGGCCGACCGAGTGGCTGCCCTGCAATCGGGCGATGAGAGGGTCGACGACGTCTGTCGTGAAGGCGGTGACGAGACCGCTGAACGCGAGGGCGATCACGAGGCCGGTCGCCGCCACGATCACATTGCCGCGCATCAGGAAGTTCTTGAAGCCCGTCAGCATCGCAGTGCTCCTTGTCAGTGGCCGCCGGCGCCTCCGGTAGCCTGCGACCGCGCAGCCGCGATGGCGGCTGCGACCGCGCCGTGGCGCGACCGTAGCGCCCGCAGGGCTCGGGTGTCCGGGGCGCGCTGCGCGTCGCGGTTGCCGGCACGGTCGAGGGCGCTGAGCCGGGGCCCGCGCGCGTAGCGGGTCTGGCGGGTGCCGGTGGTGGACGCGGCGGAGTCGGCCGGCGTGCTCGGGCGCGGAGGTGCCGGTTAACCTCCGGCCATGGGTCGCGCCGAGGGGGAGAGGACCGTGCCGACGACCCTCGACGGCGCGCCGGCGTCGAGCCCTGGTGACCCGGTCGAGGAGGTGCTCGACCTGCTGCGGGCGAGAGGCGGGCGGGTCACGACGTCTCGACGGGTCCTACTCGGGGCACTGTTCGGTGGCGAGGTGCACAGGACGGCGGAGGAGCTTGCGAGGGCCGTCCAAGAGGTTGCGCCGGACGTCCACCTCTCGACCATCTACCGGAACCTCGACGACCTGGAGGGTCTCGGGGTCGTCGTCCACGCGCACCTCGGGCACGGCCCGGCGACGTACCATCTCGCGTCGGAGACGCACGGACACCTCGTGTGCGAGGTCTGCGACGATACGGTCGAAGCTCCTCCGGAGCTCTTCCGTGAGCTCGCCGCGGACGCGCGTCGGCGCTACGGCTTCGTCATCGATCCCCGCCACTTCGCCGTGCTCGGCCGTTGCGCGTCGTGCGTGGCGCAAGAGGATCCTCCCGGCTGAGAGCGCCGTGCTCGGTCTCGAGCTCGAGCTCGACGTCGAGCAGGTCCAACGCGCGCTTCACCAAGGCCTGACGACTCGTCGCTCCGGCCGGTCTCGGCTAGGTCGGCACGGCAGCGGCTCTGGCAGCTGCTCGCCCGGCGCGACGGGGCAGTCGGGTGCGCGCGATCAGATGCGTGCGCTCGCGAGGACGGATCCGTCGCTGCCGACGAGGATAGCGCCGCGTAGCGAGTCGACTGGTGCGGCGAGCGGCACTCCCCACGAGCCGTAGCCCTGGCTCAGCCGGAATCGCCCGAGCTTCTCAGTGGTGCCACCGACGAGGGTGACCTCGCAGGCCACGGTGCGTGAGCCCGGTCCGGAGAGGTCGTCGACGGTCACGAACAGCCACGGGGTCCGACCCGACGACACTCGCACGTGGCCGAGGACCCGACCGTGGCGGGTGAGCGACGCCGAGAGCGTCACAGGCCGGCTCGCGCCAGGTGGCGGCTTGCTGGCGGTCGTGCTGCTCGCGAGCACGGCGGCTCCCGCGCCGACGACCGCGGCGAGCACGGCGGCGACGGCGGCGAGGCGCCAGCTCGCACGGCGGCGGCGCTCCCGGGGGCGTGGCAACCCCGTCGGAGCGGTGGTGCTGCCCGCGAGGACGCGTTCGACCACCCGGAGCTCGAAGCCGGCCGGGGGGTTGGCGGCGGGTGCCAGCTGGAGCAGATCGTCGGTGATGCGGGAGAGCTCCGAGAGCTCGAGCGCACAAGGGTGGCAGCGCGCGACATGAGCGAGGATGTCCGACCGTTCCTGCCCGGCGAGCGTGCCGAGGGCAAGCTCGGCGAGCGCGTCATGGCGGTCCGGGCACGGCACGGGACGATCGCGTCTCACGACGCCTCCTCCACGCTGACTGCGTCGCGTAGCTTCGTGAGGCCCATCCGAATCCTGCTCTTCGCCGTGCCGAGGGGGACGGACTCGAGCTCCGCGATCTCCTGGGCGCTCCTGCCGTAGAAAGCGGCGAGCGCCACCGCCCGTCGCTGCGCTTCGGGGATCCCGGCGAGGGCGTTGTGCAGCTGCGTCAGCATCTCGTCCGCGAGGACGGCATCCTCCGGTAGGCGCTCGCCGCTGGCCAGCTCCGCGAAAGCGAGGTCACCCGGGTCCGTCGGCTCCGGGCGCCGGACCCGGAGCGCGTCGATCGAGAGGTTGCGGGTGATCGTGAGAAGCCAGGTCGCCGCCGCACCCCGACGAGGGTCGAAGACCGATGCATGCGTCCATGCCCGCACGAAGGCATCCTGGGCGACATCCTCCGCCATGCCCGGATCGCGGAGGATGCCAAGAGCCAGGCCGTAGACACGACGCTGGTAGCGACGGACGAAGACGACGCCGGCTCGCTCGTCGCCGACAGCCATCCCGGCGAGCAGTGCTTCGTCGGGCGCCTCGTCGCTGCTCGTCGCCCGCGGGCGCGCCATCTCCATCACCTCTTCTACGGGGCGTGGGCCTCGAGAGATCTATCGTAGGAACATCGGGCTCGGAGCGCGGTCGTCGCACGCCCGGCCCTCCGACCCTCCGGCCCGTTCAAGTGGTTGCTTGCCGGCAAGCAACTCTGGGCGAGCCGGTGACGGGCAAGCCCCGGGTGCTGCCGGGGAGCGCGTGCAGTGGACGCATTGGCTCGGGACATGGCCCGGCGCGCCCATGCCGGGCGGCACGGAGGTGGCAGCGTGGACGATGTCGGACGACCCGGTGACATGCACCGGAGCCGCGTCGCGGTTGCACCCGTGGGGCGTGGTGGCAGTGACGCGGAGCTCGCGGCGCGACTTCGTGCCGTCTCGGCGCGACTCTCGAGACGTCTCGCTCGCACCCGGTCCGCCTCGACGCCAGCGAACGCGACGCCCTGCGCGCGTGCCTGCCGGTGCTCGAGAGGATCGTCGCCGACCTGCAGGCCACCCGGCGCGCTCGCCGGGAGCTGGATGCAAGCCACGGCACAGTCGTGGCTCGTGCTCACGTTGACGCGTTCGAGCACGGACCTCGGCATCGTCGTCGCTCTCCAGACGCTGCCGGTGCTGCTGCTCGGTCCCTACGGTGGAGTTGTCGCCGACCGGGTCGACAAGAGACGCCTCATGGTCGTCCTCCAGAGCGCAATGGGGATCCAGGCGCTCGTCCTCGGGTTGCTCACCGTCCTCGGGACGGTCACCTACGTGGACATCTGCGTGCTCGCGGTGGTGCTCGGACTGAACAATGCCTTCGAGACCCCGTCGCGCCAGTCCTTCGCCCGCGAGATGGTCGGCAGGGAGGAGCTACGCAACGCGGTCACGCTCAACTCCGTGACGGTCAACGCTGCGCGTGCCGTCGGGCCGGCGATGGACAAGAGCGCGTTGCAGCCCTCGCCGCCGGCCCACAGGGCGGCCGGTCAGCTGAGCGAACGCCTCCGCTACGTCGCGCGGACCCGTGAGATCGCCATACCGCTCGCGATGAGGAGTCTCGTGCCTCCTGGCAGCGCTCGGCGGACTCCCGCTCGCTCGACGCCCTGCCGGGCGGACGGCTCCGCTCGTGCCTGAGGCGGAGCTTCCACCAGCGGCAGCAGGCACTGTCGCACCGACGTGAGCAGAGCGGGGCCTGGGCTGCATCCCGGAGCGGAGAGCCGGGCTAGCTGCTCGAGCGGAGAACCTCGCTGTGGATGTCGTAGAGGCTACCCATGATCTGGAGGAAGCGTCGCACGACGTCGAGCTCGTCGAGGTCGAAGCCTGACGCGGCGTGCCGTGCATCGATGACGAGAGGCTCGTGGACCGACCAGGCCCGGTCGGCCCCCTCGGGCTCGAGGTCGACGAGCACGCGCCGGCGGTCCCCTTCGTCGCGCTGTCGCCGCACGAATCCGGCGCCCTCGAGCCGGTCGAGCACGAAGGTCATCGCGCCCGTCGTGATCCCACTCGCCTCTGCCAGGGCACCTGCCGTCATCGGCCTGTGTTGCTCGAGCAGGTCGAGGCAGCGCAGGTCGGTCCGGTTGATGCCGAGGCGCTCGCTGACCGCCTCGTCGAAGGCGTCCACCGCCCGCAGGAAGGCGCGGAGCGCGTCCCGCAGCTCGCTCACGAGCGTCTGTCTGTCGCGCAGCGTCGCCGGCGCAACCTGCTGTGCGACGCCGGATCGATCCGCCGCCTCGTTTGACACGCTCTTAGCTTATTACCTAAGATGCTTGTGGAGCAAGGTATTTTCCTCACTGGACCATATTGGCGCGGAGGTCCGTTCGGCAGAACGGTCTGCAGGAGCTCGGCGCGATCGAGCGGGAGGGCACGGTCCATGACGTACGCCATCGAGGCGCACGAGCTCGCCAAGCGGTTCAAAGGCGGAGTCGTCGCCCTCGACGGGGTGAGCTTCGCGGTGGAGGAGGGCAGCGTCTTCGGACTCCTCGGTCCGAACGGTGCCGGCAAGACGACGGTCGTCAGGATCCTGACGACGATTCTCGGCACCGACGGCGGGTCGGCCACGGTGCTCGGACACGACGTGAGCCGCGAGCCTGACCTCGTGCGGAGCTTGTTTGGACTCGCCGGCCAGTACGCCGCGGTGGACGAGAACCTCACCGGCCGGGAGAACCTCGTCATGGTCGGTCGCCTCAACCACCTCCCGCGCAAGGTGGCCGAGAGGAGGGCAGCCGAGCTCCTCGAGGAGTTCGAGCTCGTGGGCGCGGCCGACCGGACGCTCAAGACGTACTCGGGCGGCATGCGCCGTCGCATCGACCTGGCGGCCGCCCTCGTGACGCGTCCGAGCGTGCTCTTCCTCGACGAGCCGACGACCGGCCTCGACCCGCAGTCTCGCGCGGGGCTCTGGGCCGTGATCGAGAGTCTGGTCGGCGCGGGCACGACGGTCCTGCTGACGACGCAGTACCTCGAGGAGGCGGACCGGCTCGCGAGCCGGGTCGCCGTCGTTGACAACGGGCGCGTCATCTCCCAGGGGACGCCCGACGAGCTGAAGGCGGCTCTTGGCGCCACGGTTCTCGCCGTCGGTCTGCACGACGCAGCCACCGCCGAGCGAGCAGAGCGGGCGCTCGCCCCGCTCAGCGAGAAGAGCCCTCACCGTTCGGGAACGGCGGTCGAGCTTCCCGTCGACGGCGGTCCGAGGATCGCGATGGAGGCGCTTCGCGTGCTCGACCAGCTCGGCATCGAGCCAGTGACCTTCGTCCTTCGTGAGCCAAGTCTCGACGACGTCTTCCTCGCTCTCACCGGCCGGAGCGCGGAGGGTGCCGCCGGGGAGGGAGTCTCAGTCGCACCCGGCTCGAGCGAGGTCGGAGCGGCGCCACAGGCTCGTCCGGGCCGGAGCGCCGGGGCCCGGCGATGAGCGCGACGGCGCGCTCCGTCGAGACCGGGTCGCAGGCCGACGGCTTCGGCGCGCGCCTCGTGTGGGCGGTGTCGGACACGTTCGTCCTCACCCGGCGCAATCTCGTGAAGTACGTCCGGATCCCGGAGTCGCTCTTCTTCTCGAGCGTCCAGCCCGTCATGTTCGTGCTGCTGTTCCGGTACGTCTTCGGCGGGGCGATCCGCACCCCGGGCGTGAGCTACGTCAACTACCTGATCCCTGGCATCTTCGTCCAGACGATGGCCTTCGGCGCCGTCAACACGGCCATCGGCCTCGCCGAGGACCTCCAGAAGGGCATCATCGAGCGGTTCCGGGCCCTCCCCATGGCGCGTTCGTCGGTGCTCGCGGCGCGCACGCTCGCCGACCTCTTGCGCAACGTGGGCGTCGCGGTGCTCATCGCCGCGGTCGGGTTCGCCGTCGGCTTCCGGATCGGGACCAACGTCGCCGCGTTCCTCGCCGGCATCGGGATGATCCTCGTCTTTGCCTACGCATTGTCGTGGGGCTTCGCCGTGATCGGGCTGTTCGCGCCCAACAGCGAGACGGCCCAGGTCATGTCCTTCCCGGTGCTGTTCCCCTTGACGTTCGCGTCGTCGGCGTTCGTGCCTGTCGCGTCGATGCCGAGCTGGCTCCAGGGCTTCGCCAGCCACCAGCCGGTGAGCGTCGCCGTCGACGCAGCGCGCGCGCTCATGGTCGGCGGCCCGACGACGTCGGCGGTGTGGCAGAGCGTCGCCTGGTCGGTCGGGATCGTGGTGGTCCTCGCGCCCGTGGCGGTTCGCCGCTACCGCACCAGCACATGAGCCCGTGGCGAGTGGCGAGTGGCGAGTGCTGCGGACGAGCCGACGGGTGCCGGGCTCAGTCGGGTGGCACCGCCGGGGGCGCCGGGGGCGCACTGTCGATGAGCGGCATGAGGTAGCCGGCCTCTGCGGCCACGGCCCCGACGAGCATGAGGCCCATCCCGACGAGCCGGAGCGACTGGATCGTCGCGAGCATCCCGCCGATCGCGGCGACGCCGACGCCGACGAGGCCGGTCACGGCGCCCAGCCAGACCGGTCGCTCCATACGCCGGGCCTTCGGGACGATCGCGACGGCGGCAGCGCCGAGAAGTGCACCGAGGACCGCGTGGGTGAGGTAGACGACCTTGCCGCGTGCGGGCAAGATGGCGTCGGGGCGGTCGTAGGGCACGGCGATGAGCGCCGCGACGCCGACGACGAGGTCGAGCGCTACGAGGGCCCCCATCGCGATCCCAGCGGTGCGCGCCCCACGAGCGATCGTCCGCTGCCACGGTGCACCCGGGGTGGCGACGGCACCCGCCGGTGCAGTGCCCGCCGGTGCAGTGCTGCTCTCCGGCTGCACGCTGTCGGACACGGCGCGAGCGTACCGGCGCGACGCGTCAGGTACCGGTCGGGAGCTGGCGCTGAGGGTCGGGTCGACTCCGACGTGGCAGAACGTCGGAGGGCCCTGCCTGGCACTGCCTACAGCGCTGTCTCAACGGCGCTGTCTCAACGGCGCTGTCTCAAGGGCGCTGGCAGAGCAGGTGCCATCCAGCCTCGGCCCAAGCCGCGAGGAGCAGGGCGCGACCAGCCCACGTGCCAAGCCACGAGCGGAGCAGGGCCGGGAGCGAGACGAGTCGGCGGCGTGACGTTCCCGTCCGTACGATCCAAAGGACGAACGCCGAGGCGAGCAGGAGCCATAGGGCGCCACCCGGTGTGCCGAGGGCGCTCACCGTGTCGCACCCCGGTCATTCTCCGCAGAGCATGCTTCACGGCGCGCAGGCGCACGGTGACGCGCGAGCGCGAGCCAACCTCCGCCTGCGAGCCACACGCCCGAGAGCACGGCACGACCGGCGGGGAGCCTGCTCGCGTGCCCGACGAGGACGCTCAGGGTCGGCAGCTCGCGGGATCCCTCGAGGGTGCTCGCGACGTCGAGGCCGACTGCTGCACCGACGAGCAGGAGCCAGACTACTACTCCCGTGCCGAGCCGCGAGCGGCTGGCGACGCGGTGGGTGGAGGCGGCGACCGCCCCGACCGTCGCGACCGCCTCGGTTCTCGCCGAGTGCCGGCGAGCCCGCCCGGCGAGTGCAGCTAGCGTCGCGACGGCGACGATTGCCGCGCCGACGCTTGCGTGCGCAGCTGCGCTCGAGAAGCGAAGCCCACCCTCGGCGGCCGACGCCGCGACGGCGAGCCCCCCGAGGAGCATCCCACGGAGCATCCGGAATCGTCGCGCCCGCACGGGACACACTTTCCCGCGTGGGTCCGGACCGTGCCGGACTGTGCCGGCGCGGTTGCTACGGTCACCGGCGAGATGACCCGCACGATTCGCCTGCGACCGTGGCAGCGCGCGGCCCTCGACCAGTTCGCGGCCGCGCAAGGGAGCGACTTTCTCGCCGTCGCGACGCCGGGAGCAGGCAAGACGACGTTCGCGCTCGCCGCAGCGCGCACCGAGCTCGCGAGTCGCCCGGGTCGGCTCGTCGTCGTCGTCCCCACGGCGCACCTGAAGCTGCAGTGGGCGCGAGCCGCGTCCGAGCTCGACCTCCACCTCGACGCCGCCTGGTCGGCGTCCGACGGGCGGCTCCCGCCGGACATGCACGGGATCGTGACGACCTACCAGCAGGTCGCGACGGCAGCGGTGCCCTTGTCGACGATGTCGCGGGGCGCCTTCGTCGTGCTCGACGAGGTCCACCATGCAGGTCAGGACCGAGCGTGGGGCGAATCCCTCGTGCTCGCCTTCGGCAGTGCCCGCCGCCGGCTCTCGCTCTCGGGCACGCCGTTTCGCTCTGATACCCGCTCGATCCCCTTCGTCCGTTACGAGCTCGAGGAGGCACGCCCGGATTTCGAGTACGGCTACGGCGAGGCGCTCGCGGAGCGCAGGGTCGTCCGACCCGTCTACTTCCCGCGCACCAACGGCTACATGGAGTGGTCGGCAGCCGACGGCGCGCTGCACGCGGCGACCTTCGACGACGAGCTGAGCGTCGTGCACGCGAACCAGCGGCTGCGCACCGCCCTCTCGCTCGACGGCCAGTGGATGCCGGACGTCCTTCGCGCCGCGCACGGACGCCTGACCGAGATCCGCACGAGCCAGCCCGACGCCGGAGGGCTCGTCATCGCGACCGACCAGGGCCACGCCCGCGGGATCGCCGAGCTCATGGCAGGCGTCCTCGGGACCCGGCCGGAGGTCGCCACCTCGGACGATCCGGAGGCGGCACGCACGATAGGGGAGTTCGCGAGGAGCGACCATCCCTGGCTCGTCGCAGTCCGGATGGTGTCGGAAGGTGTCGATATCCCACGGCTTCGTGTCGGGGTCTACGCGACGACGACGACGACGGAGCTGTTCTTTCGCCAGGCTGTCGGCAGGTTCGTCCGCTGGCTCCCGGGCATCGGGCGCCAGTCGGCGTACGTCTTCATCCCCGACGACCCGCGGCTCCGATCCGGGGCCGCGAAGATCGCGGAGTCGCGACGGCACAGCTTGCGGCGCCGTGCGGCAACGGCTCGCGAGGTACCTGTCGACGGTGACTGGGACGGCGCCACCTCGCTCGACGGAGGAGACCCCGAGGAGCAACTGTCGCTGTTCTCCGTCATCTCCGCGGTCGCGACGCACGCGGTCGACGCGGACGGCGACGGAGCAGACGATCCCCTCCAGCCGGACGACGACCCGGCTCTCCTGCTCGACCTCGGCGCGCCTCCTCCGCTCGGCCGCCACGCGGCAGGCGGGCCGGTGGTGCCTGCAGGGATGGCGCGCACTGAGCTGCGCGAGCAGCTGCGCGTGGCGAACAGCGCCATTGCTCGTAGCCTCGCGCGCCGTACGGGGTGGTCGCACGCGAAGGTGAACGCGGAGCTCAACCGCCTCGCAGGCCTTGCACGGGTGACCGAGGCGACGATCGCCCAGCTCGAGTCGCGGCTCCGTCACGGTGAGCGCTGGCTGGGCCGGGTCTGACGAGATCCCCGCCCGGTGACCTCGTCGGGAGAGCTCTCCCCATCGAGTGCGCGCTCGACGCGAGCTCCTCACGCCGCAGCCTTCACGCCACGGGATCAAAGCTCTCGCTCCGCGTTCTCGGTGCATAGGATGTCCCTCAAACACTTCGGGGGGCGTCGCGGTAGCTGCTCGACAACCGTCACACGGCACAGTCATCGGCGATACCCCGGGCGAGAGCTCGCGATGGCTCGTGTTCGCGATCGTCTCGCTCGCGCTGTTCATGTCGTCGGTCGACGGCACGATCGTCTCGACGGCGTTGCCGACGCTCCGGCGGGCTCTCCATGCTCCGCTCAACTGGGCGAGCTGGACAATCACCGGCTACCAGCTCGGGCTCGTCGTCGCCATGCCGGTAGCGGGGCGGGTGAGCGACCAGCTCGGCCGAAAACGCGTCTTCGTCGGTTCGGCCGTGCTCTTCACCTCCGCCTCCCTCGCGTGCGGCCTCGTCGACAACGTCGGTCTTCTCGTCGCGCTGCGCGTGGTGCAGGCGGTGGGTGGTGGGGCGTTCATGCCGTCGGCGACCGGCATCGTCTCCGACGCCTTCGGTGCCGGCAGGGACAGGGCGATCGGGCTGTTCTCGAGCATCTTCCCGATCGGCGCGCTCGTGGGCCCAGTCATCGGCGGGGTGATCATCGCGGGCTGGTCGTGGCGAGGGGTGTTCCTCGTCAACGTCCCGATCGGCATCGTGTTCACCGTGCTCGCTGTCCGGTACCTTCCCGCGTCGCGACCGATCGGTGGGCGTACGGACATCCCAGGCGCGCTCGAGATGGGCGCGTGCATCCTCGCTGCGATGCTCGCGGTCACCTATCTCGGCTACCGGCACTCGAGCCCGATCTCTGTGGGATTTCTCGGTCCGCTCGCCATAGCGATCGCGACGGGCTACTGGTTCGTCCACCGGGCCGGCCGGGTGCGCGATCCGTTGATCCCCGTCCACCTGCTGCGCGGCAAGGTGTTCGTCGTGATGAACGTGGTGAACTTCGTCTGGGGAGGATGCGTCATCGGGCTCGGTGCTCTCGTGCCGCTCTATGCGGAGAGCCGGTACCGGCTCGCCCCGCTGGAGGCAGGCACCCTGCTCACCGCTCGCGCGGTCGGCGAGATCGCCCTCGCGATCGCGTCGTCGCTGCTGCTGAGGCGCACGGGCTACCGGCTACCGATGATCGTGGGATTCGCCTTGATCTCGGCGGGGTT
>DAHXNN010000181.1 GCA_027365385.1 Acidimicrobiaceae bacterium
CGTCGCGCATCTGCGCGAGGACGTCTGGCCACGGCGCGAGGCGGGCGAAAGGCACGGAGAGCACGTGGCCGACCGACACTCGGACTGAGCGCCGGTAGAGGGGATCCGCACACGTCGGGTCGATGAGCACAGCGGAGACGCCAAACCCAGCAGCGTTGCGGAAGATCGCTCCCAGGTTCTCGTGGTCGTTGACTCCCTCGAGCACGGCGAGCAACCTGGGTCGCTTGCGCGGGCGATCCGGTCCGAGCACCTGTTCGACCAGCCGGCGCCCGTCGGCCGGAACGGGGCGCCGCGCGATCGCTACGACGCCCCGGTGCAAGGGGTAGCCGACGGTTGCCGCGACGACGCCGCGGCTCGCCACGTACACGGTCGCAGACCTGGCCCTCGCCGCCTCGACCAGGTCGGCCGCGAGGACCACCTGGTGGTCGTCGACGAGGAGCGAGAGCGGCTCGTAGGCTGAGGCCAACAGCTGGCGGACCGCGACCCGTCCCTCGACGACGAAGACACCGCCGCCGTGCTCGCGCCGGCTGCGCAGAGCTGCGTCCGTGAGGTCGCGGTAGTCCGCGAGGCGCTCGTCCGCCGGGTCCTCTATCGGGATGGGCGGCGTACCGAGGCATGCCATCTCTCAGGCGGGAAGCACGGCCTCGATCGCTGCGACGACCTCGGCCGACTCCGGCTCGACGGGTGGGCGGAAGCGCCCGACGACCTCGCCTGCGGGCGAGACGAGGAACTTCTCGAAGTTCCATGCGATGTCGCCCGCGTCGCCCTCGCCGTCGGGAGCGGACGCGAGCTCCTCGTAGAGCGGGTGGCGCTCGGGACCGTTCACTGCGACCTTCTCCGTCATCGGGAAGGTGACGCCGTAGGTGGTCGAGCAGAAGGTCTCGATCTCCTCGGACGTGCCCGGCTCCTGCCCGCCGAACTGGTTGCACGGCACGCCGAGCACGGTGAAGCCGCGCTCCTCGAAGCGCTCCTGGAGGTGCTCGAGCCCGGTGTACTGGGGAGTCAGGCCGCACTTCGAGGCGACGTTGACGACGAGGAGCGCCTTGCCCCGGAACGACCCGAGGTCGAGAGGCGAGCCGTCGAGGGCGGCGATGGGGGTGTCGTAGATGGTCATGGCCCCAGCCTAGGGAGCAAGAGGAGCCCGGCACGCCTCGCAGGTCCGCGAGAAGGACCATCGTGCACGGACCGGCGTTACGGCGTTTTCGACGTCGCTACGGCGACTGTCGTGTCGGCCAAGCGAGACGGCCGGATGCTCGAGGCGTCGGCCCGCTATCTCGGCGACGACCTCGTGGTGACGGTACCGGGCTGCGGGGAGCTCGCCGTCGGGAAGGCGCTCGACAGCGCCCTGAGCAGCTGGCTCGATCGCTCCGCTCGGCTCGTCGACGCGCTCGCCCACGGACCGGGAACGTTCGAGTGCCCGACCGAGTTCGAGGACGACGAGTCCGAGGTCGTCCGGTGGACGGGGATCGGCGGGTCGTTCGTCGACGAGAGCGAGCTCCACCTGCTCTCGACGGGCGACCTCGACCGCTTGGCCGACGAGCGACCCGATATCTGCTGGGACGTCCGGCGCTTTCGACCCAACATCGTCGTCGACGGGGGGCCGGATGCCTTCAGCTCAACGTCGGAGAACACGAGATACCGGGTGGGAGACGCCGAGGTCGCTTACGAGAAGGGTTGCACGCGTTGTGTCATGACTACGCGCTCCCAGCCTGCGGGCATCGAGCGCCAGCTCGACGTGCTGCGCCATGTCGTCCGCGCGCACGCCAACGTCGTCGGCGTGCGCGCCAGGATCGTCAGCGGTGGGCGAGTGCGCGTCGGCGACTCGCTGTCTGGTCCGGGACCGAGGACGGAGGGTTTCTAGAGACGTAACAATCAGGAAACCGTAGCGAAACCGTCACGCGCTTGAGTAGCTCTGTGGAGCTTCTCACCAATCCGATCTGGCGACGGTTCTGGTACCCGGTCGCCTTCGCCGAGGACGTCGCAGACGCTCCGATCGCCCGGAGGCTTCTCGGTACATCGATCGTCCTGTGGCGGGACGCGAGTGGGGCGATCGCAGCTGCCGAAGACCGATGTCCTCACCGTGACGGTCGCCTCTCGCAGGGGTGGACGTGCGACGGAAGGATCGTCTGTCCGTACCACGGCTGGCAGTTCGGCTCCGACGGCAGGGTCGCCTGCGTCCCGCAGACTCCGGCCGTCACCTCCTTCCCGGCGTCGTTCGACATCACGTCGGTGCGGGCGTGCGAAGCGCCCGGGGTGGCGTGGGTGGCGCTCG
>DAHXNN010000214.1 GCA_027365385.1 Acidimicrobiaceae bacterium
CCGCTGGGCTCGCTCCGGCCGCTGGGCTCGGCCGGCGCAGCGCTCGATCCCTGCGTCAGCATGGTCTTCACGCCGTTGAGGAGCCCTGAAAGCTCCATCGGGACGACGAACTTCGTCGAAGGCGACGAGCCGACCTGTCGCAAGGTGTCGAAGTACTGCAGCAGCATCGTCTTGTCGTCGAGGCCCCGGGCGACTTCGAGGATCGTCTGGAGGCTCCGGGTGAATCCTTCGGCTCGGAGCATCGCCGCCTGGCGCTCGCCGTCCGCAGACAGGATCGTCGCCTCCTTGCGGCCCTCGGCGAGCGTGATCGCCGCCTGGCGCTCGCCCTCGGCGGCGAGGATCGCAGCGGACTTCTGGCCCTCGGCCTCTGTCACGGCCGCGCGGCGCGTCCGCTCTGCCGACATCTGCCGGGTCATCGCTTCCTGGACGCCGGGCGGTGGGTTGACCTCACGGACTTCGACGCTTGTGACCTTCATGCCCCAGCGCTCGGTGACGTCGTCGAGCCGGACGCGTAGCGAGGCGTTCATGTCCTCGCGCTTCGAGAGGACGTCGTCGAGGGCCATGTCGCCGACCACGCTGCGCAGAGTCGTCGACGCGACGTTGAGCGCAGCCCCGGCGAAATTCTGGATGGTGAGGACCGACATCTGCGGGTCGACGACCTTGTAGAAGATGATGAAGTCGATCGATATCGGGGCGTTGTCCTTCGTGATCGCCGTCTGGTGCGGGATCTCGAGAAATTGCTCCCGCAGGTCGACCGGGCTCGTCCGGTCGATGATCGGGTTGACGAACACGAGCCCGGGCCCCTTCGTGCCGACTGCGCGGCCGAGACGGAAGAGCACGAGGCGCTGGTACTCGCGGACGATCTTCACGGACATCCCGAGCCCGACGAGGAGCCCGAGCACGACGACGACGACGACGATGCCGATGATCACGACGGGAGACCCCCTGCCTCGGTGATCGACTCGTCCCGCCAGACGCTCAGGCGGACACCGTCGACGCTCACGACCTGGACCGCGTCACCGTCGTTGACGGGACCGTTCATCGACGTCGCCGACCAGCTCTCACCCCGGACCCGGACGATCCCCGACGGCGAGAGGGCTCCGACGGCCACGCCCATGCTCCCCTCGACGGCATGGAGGCTCCGGACGCTCGTCGCGACGTGCTTGCCCGACAGAGCACGCCAGGCGGCGAAGCCGACGCCGCCTGAGACGACGACGTCCGCGGCGAGGAGCGCGAACAGCAGGGGTCTGGTCTTGCCGTCGGCAAGCATGACGACCATCCAGGCAGCTGCGAGGGCACCGAGCGCACCTGCTGCGACGTGCGCGTGCGGACCGGTGTGCAGGCCGACGAGAGTCGCGAGCACCACCATGCCCAACAGCACTCCGGCGACGACCCACATGGCGCCTCCCTCCGCGGTTGCGCTGGGCGCAATGGTACTCCCGCATCGGGTCGGGACGCCGTCGCCGTGCCGGCCGTCCACGCCGAGCACGTACGATGGCCGGGAGAGGTCCGAGAGGAGCAGACGGGTGGACGTGCGGATCGGGATCATTCAGACGGCGAAGGAGCTCGACATCGAGCTCGGCTCCGACGTCGAGCGGGAGGAGCTGATCGCGACCATCGAGTCGGCCCTCGCGTCGGGCGACGGCGTCCTGTGGCTCACGGACAAGAGGGGACGCCGGGTCGGCGTCCCTGCTGCACGGGTCGCCTACGTCGAGGTGGGAGCGCTCTCGGACGATCGCCGCGTAGGCTTCGGCGCGCCCTAGGCGGGCACGGTGACCGTGAGTGGCCTGCTCGACCGCCGGCTGCTCTTCGTGACCGGCAAGGGCGGCGTCGGCAAGACGACCGTCGCCGCGGCCCTCGGGATGCTCGCCGCCTCACGGGGCCGACGTGTCCTTGTCTGCGAGGTCGAGCCGAAGGGCGACGTTGCCGCCGCCTACGAGTGCCCCCCCGCCGGCTTCGTGCCGCGCGAGGTCTCGCCTGGGCTCCACGTGATGGAGATGGACACCGAGGCGTCCCTGCGCGAGTACCTGCGCCTCAATCTGCGTGTCCCGACGATCGGCAGGATCGGGCCGGTGGCGCGTGCCTTCGACTTCGTCGCCAATGCGGCCCCTGGGGTCCGCGAGATCCTCACGGTCGGAAAGCTCTGCTACGAGGTGCGCGAGGACCACTACGACCTCGTCGTCGTCGACGCGGCGGCGACGGGGCACATCGTCGGTCAGCTCGCCGCGCCCGTCGGGATCAACGAGCTCGTGAAGGTCGGCGCCGTGCGCTCCCAGACCCGTTGGATGCTCGAGATCCTCGAGGACCCCCGCTCTACAGGAGTGTGCATCGTCACGACCCCCGAAGAGATGCCCGTCAACGAGGCGATCGACCTAGCGGGGCGCCTCGAGGGCGAGACCGGGGTCCACCTCGCGGCGCTCGTCGCGAACCGCGTCATGCCCGAGCTGTTCTCGAGGGGCGAGGAGGAGATCTTCGCGGCGCTCGCCGACGTGCAGGCGACGGCGGCACTCGCCGTGGCCGCCGGCGGCGCGTCGGCGAGCGCCTTCCACGAGGTGCTCGAGGCCGCGGCGCTCGCCGTGCGGATCCGGCGGACCGGCGCGGGCCACCTCGAGCGGCTGCGGGCGGCTCTCGGGGCCGCGCAGCCGCTCGTCTACGTCCCGTACCTGTTCGCCCGGGCGGACGGTGCCCGCGCGGTCCGCCAGGTCGCCGACTCGCTCGGCGAGGAGCTCGGCGAGTGACGCGCCGCCAGGCTTCGTCCCCACCGGACAGGCCGCTCGAGCGGCTGCTCTCGTCGCGCGAGGTCGTCATCGCCTGTGGTCCGGGCGGCGTGGGCAAGACGACGACAGCTGCAGCGATCGCGGCGACCATGTCGGTCCGCTCGGCGGCCAAGGTGCTCGTGCTCACCGTCGACCCGGCTCGCCGGCTCGCCGACGCGCTCGGTGTCGAGGGTATCGGGAACACGGCGACGCCCGTCCCCGCAGCGGCATTCGCCGCCGCCGGCGTGCGTCAAAAGGGTGAGCTCTGGGCCGCGATGCTCGACACGAAGGAGTCCTGGGACGCACTCGTCCGCCGCCACGCGCCCGATGCGTCGACCGCGGCACGGATCTTCGCGAACCCGATCTACCAGAACGTCACCGGCCGCTTCGCCCAGAGCCACGAGTACATAGCGATGGAGCGTCTCTACGAGATTCACGCCGAAGGCGCCTACGACCTCGTCGTCGTCGACACGCCTCCCACACGCGATGCGCTCGACTTCCTCGACGCGCCGGGGCGCATGGCGGACTTCTTCGGGTCCGGTCTCCTGCGCTGGCTCGTCGCCCCTTCTCGCTCGCACCTCGTGAGCCTCGCCTCCCGTCCGTTCTACCAGGTGGCCGATCGGATCCTCGGGACACAGTTCCTCGGAGACGTCGCCGAGTTCTTCCTGTTGTTCCAGAGCATGTACGACGGCTTCGTCACGCGGGCGCGCTCGGTGGGCGCGCTGCTCGGCGAGGCGCGGACGACCTTCATGCTCGTGACGACGCTCGAGACCGTGCCGTCGCTCGAGGCGACGCGCTTTGCCGCCGCGCTCGCCGAGCGCCAGCTCCACCTCGGCCTGCTCGTGGTCAACAAGGTCCTCCCGGCGAGCTTCGCGGACCCAGCGGCAGTGGCGGTCGCCGAGAGCCTCCAGGGCGACCCGGTCGGGATCGCCGGGGCACTGCTCGCCGCCCTGCCCGACGGTCTCGCAGGCGCGTCGCGGGTCCAGGTTGCCCGCGTCCTCGAGGAAGTGGGGCGCAGCTTCGCGAGTGTGGGGCTCGTCGCCAGCCGTCAGGCGGAGCTGCTGGCCGAGATGTCCGGAGCGCACGAGGTGACCGCGACGGTCCCACATCTCGCGGCCGACGTCGTCGATCTGCGGGGGCTGCTCGAGATCGGCCGGCACGTCCTCGACGGGACCGGCACGTAGCTCGGCAAGCGGAAGCGGTCACGACGAGGACGCGAGCAGGGCGACGGACGCGGGTAGACCGGAGCCTCGAGGCTCGCGGACCACGCCCCTGCGCCGCCTACCATATGAACCTTGCTCGACTACCATGTCCACCTCTGGCCGCACGCCGAGCGCGCGAGCTCGGCGCAGTACCGGCTCGAGGAGCTCGCCGCGTACTGCGATCGCGCCGAGGCGGCGGGAGTCGAGGAGATCGCGCTCACGGAGCACCTCTTCCGCTTCGCGGCGGGGCGCGCCGCGCTCGGCGCCTTCGACGCCGCGGAGGTCGACCCCGACCTGCGAGGCCGGATCGCGGGATACCTCGACCATCATGCGACGGCGGACCTCGACGAGTACGTCGCCGCCGCGCTCGAGGCCCGCGCTGCCGGGCTTCCCGTCGTCGTCGGGCTCGAGGTCGACTACTGCCCGGGCCGGATGGACGCGATCGGCCGGCTTCTCGCCGGTTATCCCTTCGACGTGCTGCTCGGCTCGGTGCACTGGCTCGGGACCTGGCTCTTCGACGACGTCGGCGACCATCTCGCGGAACGCGAGTGGCGGCGCCGAGGGCCGGAGGATGCGTGGCGCCGTTACACCGACGCGCTGGAGGAGCTCGCGGCGACGCGGTCGTGCGACGTCCTCGCCCATCCGGACCTCGTCAAGGTGACAGGACGTCGACCCGGCGCGTCGCTCGTCGCCGAGTGCCACGAGCGGATCGCCGCCGCTGCCGCCTCGTCCGGGATGGCGGCGGAGATCTCCTCCGCCGGATGGCGCAAGCCGGTCGGCGAGGCCTATCCCGCGCCCGCGCTCCTGGCACGCTTCCACGATCTCGGTGTTCCGGTGACGACCGCTTCCGACAGCCACGGCCCCGGCGACGTGGCCGACCGCGCGGGGGACCTCGCCCGCCTTGCCGAGTCTGCGGGCTACACGTCGCTTCGCGCGTTCCGCTCCCGGGCGGGAGTCGACGTCGCGTTGTGGACTGGTGGGGCGCGATGACCTCGCCGGCAGACCTCGCCCGTGAGTACACGGGTCTCGACATCGGCGCGCGCAAGCACCTCGAGAGGCTCATGGGTGCATGGGGGATGCTGTCCGACCTCTCCTTCTCGGACCTGCTGCTGTACGTCCCGCTCGACCAGTTCTCGCTCGCCGTAGCGCAGGCCGGCCCCGACACGCCCGCGCAGGGACCGGACGACGATCCCTCGGCGTCGCTCCGGGGTCTGCACTTCGTCGTGCTCGGCCAGATGCGCCCGACGACGAGCTCGACGTTGTTCGAGCTCGACCTCGTCGGCCAGGTCGTCGCGGCCGGCGAGCTACCGCTCGTGCTCGAGTCCTGGCGGAGCGGCACGATCAAGACCGGTGAGCGCTCAGCGGGCGACGACGAGGCCACGTGGCGGGACCAGTGCATCCCCGTCCGGTGCGCGGGTGAGGTCGTCGGCGTCCTCAGCAGGGTCTGGTCGCCGACGGGCGGCCGGCGGACCGGAGGCCTCGAACGGGTCTACCTGAGACTGTTCGACCGCCTCGCCACGATGGTCGCCTCGGGGCTCTACCCTTTCGTGACCGACGACGCGGGTGTCGAGGAAGCACCACGCGTCGGAGACGGTGTCCTCGTCCTCGACGAGGAGCGCCGCGTCGCGTTCGCGTCGCCCAACGCAGTCAACGCTCTCCACCGGATGGGAATCGTCTCGTCGATCGTGGGCTCCGACCTCTCGTCCCTCGGTGTCGACGCCGAGGCCGTCGAGCAGGCCTACAGCCAGCGCGTCCCGGTGATCGAGGAGCTCGAGCGCAGGCCAGACGTGATCGTGCTGCTCCACTGCATCCCGCTCGTCGACGACGGGGACGTGACCGGTGGTCTCGTGCTGCTTCGCGACGTCACCGACCTGCGGCGCCGGGACCGCCTGCTCTTGTCGAAAGACGCTGCTATCCGCGAGGTCCACCACCGGGTGAAGAACAACCTCCAGACGATCTCGTCGCTTCTCCGGCTCCAGTCACGGAGGCTCGAGGACCCGTCGGCGCGGGTCGCTCTCCTCGAGGCCGAGCGTCGGATCAGGGCGATCGCACTCGTCCACGAGATCCTCGCTCGCGACCCCGGCGAGCAGGTGCCCTTCGACGAGATCGTGCCCGCGCTCGTCCAGCTCGCACGCGACGCGAACGTCTCCTCGCGCTTCGTCGACATCAAGGTGAGCGGCGACGCCGGCGACCTCGTCGCAGACGTCGCGACGCCCTTGGCGGTCGTCATCGCCGAGGTGCTGCAGAACGCGGTCGAGCACGCGTTCCTCGACCCGTCGCTCG
>DAHXNN010000216.1 GCA_027365385.1 Acidimicrobiaceae bacterium
TCGCTGCTCGCCCCGCTGCGCAGCCGTGCGTTCAACTGGCTCGAAGGCACAGCCGTGTTCGCGAACACGGGCGTCTGGATGGTCTCGCTCGTCGGCGGCTACATCATGGAGCGCCTGACGACCTCGCCGGTGCTCGTCACCCTGGCTGCCTCGATGAGCCCGCTCGCCGGCATCTTCGCCGTCCTGTTCTCCGGTGCGGCCGCAGACTCGCGCGACCGGCGCGCCGTGCTGCTGTTCGCCAAGCTCCTCCTCACCGCGTCCGTCACGCTCCTCGCGCTCGCCTCGTTCGCGCACGCCCTCACTCCAGCGACATTGCTCGTCGGCATCGCAGGCATGGGGTTGTCGAGCGGGACGTCGTCGCCGTCTTGGTGGACGACCGTGGCGAGCCTCGTGCCGCCCGAGGTCGCTTCCGTCGCACTCAGCGTCGACAGCTTCCAGTGGAACATCGGCCAAGTCGTCGGTCCGATCCTCGGTGGCGCGGTCCTGCACGCCGAGGGCACGACCACCTTCTTCATGGTCTGCGCGGCAGCCATGCTCCCCCTCGTCGGCTTTCTCATGGTCTGGAGGGGGCGCAGCGATCTTCGGCTGTCGACCCCCGGAGGGACCGCAGCCGAGAGCCTTCTGGGCGCGATCTCGTCGGGATGGCGCTATTTCTCCAACACGCCCGGGCTGCGGGCCGTCACGGCACGCACGGCGCTCTACGTGCTGCCGGCAGCCGCGCTCGGCCCCCTCCTGCCCCTCTTCGCCGCCCGCTACCTGCATACGTCCGCCTTCGGGTACGGCCTCTACCTCGCCGTCGCTGGCGTGGGAGCGATGACCGCGGCGGTGCTCCTGCCGCGGCTGCAGGGCCATCTCCACCTCGACGCCCTCGTGGCTGCTGCGACCCTCGCGAACGGGTTGGCGGTGGCCGCTCTCGCGGTATGGCCTAACCGCTGGACGACGGTGCCCGTGCTGCTCGTGACCGGCGCGACGTGGGTCTGGGCGACGATGGCGTTCATCATCGCGGCTCGCCAGATCACGCCGTCGTGGGTGGAGACGCGCTCGCTGTCGATATTCTACGTCGTGCTCCAGGGCCCCCTCGTCATCGGTGGCCTCGGCTTCGGCGTCGTGGACACGTTCCTTCCGCTGCGCACGACGCTCGTCGTCGCGGTCGCCGCGTTCGTGCCGGGGATTCTCGTCATCCCGCGGTTCGGCCTGCCGACCGTCGACAGGTCCGCGCTCCAGCTCGTCGTGAGTCCCACCTTGTCCGTCGGCGCGCACGTCCACGCCGACGACGGGCCCGTGCTGATCCTCGTCGACTACCGCCTCGCGGAGGAGGACGTCGACGACTTCCTCGCGACGATGGCAGAGCTGCGGATCGTCCGCCGCCGGCTCGGCGGGACGCGCTGGGGCGTCTTCGAGGACGTCACCGAGCACGGACGCTTCCTCGAGACGTTCCTCGTCCCGTCCTGGCGGGGCTATCTGCTCCAGCGCGAGCACTACACGCAGGCGGACATGGAGGTCGAGGCACGTGCCTTCGCCTTCCACCAGGGCCCCGGCGAGCCGACCATCACCCGGATGGTCCATCCCGACACGGTCGAGGCCGCGCGGGCACGTTCCGCGTGGAGACGCGAGATGCTCAGGCTGCTCACGGATCATTCGTGACGGGAGCGGCTCACGACCCACCGGCGTGGGCACGTGCCCGGCGCTCGGGCCTGGCCGGCGCGCAGATCGCTCGTGACCGAACGCCGGCGCCGCACCGCCGCGTGGTCCATACTCCCAAGGTGACCGACCGCGATCTGCCCGAGCCCGATGCTCCCGATCCAAGGGCTCCCGATCCAAGGGCTCCCGAGCGCAATGCTCCCGAGCGCAATGTGCTCGGCGGCGATCTCGAGCCGTGCGGCAACGACCCCGTGACGGGCTTCTTCCGCGACGGGTGTTGCCGGACGGCAGTCGAGGACCGTGGCAGCCACACGATCTGTGCTGTCGTGACGGCAGCGTTCCTCGACCACCAGAGGCGGATCGGCAACGACTTGTCGACGCCGGTCCCGGAGTACCGCTTCCCCGGTCTCGTGCCAGGAGACCGCTGGTGCGTCACCGCGGCGAACTGGCTGCGGGCCCATCGAGATGGCGCCGCCGCGTTCGTCGTGCTCGCCTCCACCCACGAACGGGCACTCGAGATCGTGCCGCTCCGCGCTCTCGAGGAGCATGCCGTCGACGTGCCTTCCGGACCAGGCGCGCTCGGTGCCTGACCAGCACGAGCGGCGCTGGAAGGGCCGCCGGACCTAAGGTTGGCGCAGGCTCTCGGCGATCGCTATGAGCTCGTCCCCGTAGGCCTCCAACTTCACCTGGCCGATACCGCGCACCGCGAGGAGTCCGGCCTCGCTCGTCGGCAGGGTCGCCGCAAGCTGGCGTAGGGTCGAGTCGTCGAAGACGACGTACGCAGGCTTGCCGGCACGCGTGGCGGTGCTGGCGCGCCAAGCCCGCAACCGCTCGGCAGCCTCCCCCGCGCTCGGGTGGGCGAGCAGGACCGGCCGACCCTCGGCAGTCACCGTCGTGCCGAAACGAACGAGCATCTCCGCTCGGCCACCACGTACGACGGACCTGGCGCCGTCGTCGACGACCTCGACGACCTCGTAGTCGTGACCTGCGTGCGTGAAGCGGTCCCCGCGACGGACTGAGAGCGGCTCCGCGTCACCTGCTCCGGGCCGAGCAGCCTGGCCAGGCCGTCTCTCGCGTCCGGATCGGGCTCCTCGCGCTGCAGCGGTCATCCCGGTCGACCGGGGCTCGTTGGCCCGCCGCGCGTTGCGCCCGGTGGCACTCGACCGCTCTCCGGGCGCTCGAGGAGTGAGCAGCTCTGCGATGAAGGACGACGGCGGCTCGCCCGGCACCACGGACACGCTCGCGCGGCAGCGCGTGAGGCCGACGTGAAAGACCCGGCGCTCCTCCTCGACGTCGTCGGCGAGACGATGCGGCAACAGCCCTTCGGTCACGTGGTGGAGCACGACATGGGGCCACTCGCGCCCCTTCACCGCATGGATCGAGGAGAGCGTCACCGCGTCGGACTGCCCGTCGGGTCCACGGGCGCGGATCTGCTCGTCCAACCACGACGAGAACAAGGCAGGGTCCGCCTCGAGATCGGCGAGCTCGCCGAGCGCGTCGAGGTCGTCGCCGTGCGCCGCGATTGCGTTCTGGCTCCATGCATCGAGCGCTGTCGCGCTCGCGTCGAGGCCCCCCTCGCCGATACGGTGGCGCACGAGCGCAAGCACCGTCGACGTCGTGCCGCCCTTGGCAGCACGTCGCACGAGCGCGACGTCACCCGCGAGATCGCGCATCTTCGCCGCCTCACGCTCGCTTCCCTTCGCCTCGAGCCAGCCGGCGAGGCTCGCGAGGGACTCCACCGAACCTTGCTTCGCGACGAGGTCGAGGAGCGACGCGCTCATCGCCCGTTTCGGACGCCGCGCCGCCTCGCGCAGGAGCGTTCCCGGAAGCGCTCGGTCCGGCGCGGCCGCCACGGCGAGCCAAGCCAGCGCGGCGCGCACGCCACCCCGCTGGAGGAACCGACCGTCGACCCCGCCCTCGACAGCGATCCCACGATGGCGTAGGAGGACCTGGACCGGAGCGAGCGAGGCGTTCACTCGCGCGAGGACCGCGAGCTCTCCCGGTCGGGCACCGGAGTCGAGCAGCTCGAGCACCCGCTGCGCGGTGCGGGCCGCAGGACCCGCGTCGCCTGCCACGACGACGAGCGGCTCGACATCCCCACGCGCTGCGGGGTCGACCGGAGCCGGCCGGATGCGCTTGTCGACGCGCACCACGTTGCGGGTCAAGAGGTTCGACGCGGCAGCGACGACCGGAGCCGGACAGCGGTAGTTGACCTCGAGCGAGTGCGTCGCGGTGCCCGGGAACCACCGGTCGAAATCGACGAGCCAACGCGGAGTCGCCCCCGCGTAGCCGTAGATCGTCTGATCGTCGTCGCCGACGCCGAAGACCGCTCCGGCTGGCCCCGTGAGCAGGCGGATGAGAAGCATGTGCGCGGGGGTGAGGTCCTGGAGCTCGTCGACGAGAAGGATACGTGCGAAGCGTTGGCTCCTCCATCGGAAGGAGGCATCGCCAAGCAGCCGTTCGATCGCAGCGGTCACCTGCTCGTCGAAGTCCACCTCGCCACGGGCGGCGAGCTCGTCGCGGTAGGCACGTACGACCGCGTCCAAGCCGGACACGTCGGGCAGCTCGGCCTCGACCGACGCGGGCTCGCCGAGACCGAGTCGCACACGCGAGAGCGCCGCGATCCACGGCGCCGCCGGGTCGCTCTCGGCCCGTCGCGGCATCGTGACGAGCCTCGCGAGATGGCGCCGCACCTCTCCCTCGTCGATCGTCGTCGAGCGACCGCAAAGACGCAGTCCGAGCGAGTTGAGGGTGCGGACGCGGGTCCCACCCACCCCGGCGAGGCGCGTCCGCATCTCCTCGGCCGCCCGCACGTTGAAGGCGACGAGAGCGACGGCTCGTGCCGGGACACCCCAGCCGTCGAGCAGCAGCCGTGCGCGCTCGGTGAGCACTCGCGTCTTGCCCGAGCCCGCCGGGGCGATGACGCGCGCACCGGCTCCGGCCTCTGCAACCGCTGCGAGCTGGTCCGGGGCGAGGGCAACGCCACGCAGGTCACTCGGCCCGAGCGGCGCGAGAGCTCCGTGCTCGAGCGAGACCCGGTGGACGACGGCCATCTCGACCCTGGCACCGAGACCCCCGTCGAGGGGCCCACCGTCGCAGATCGCCGGACGACCGTCGGGCAGGATCACGTCGGCGCCGCCACCTCCGGCGGAAAGCCTTGCTCCCGGCACCTCGCTCGCTCCGAGCCGCAACGCCACCTCGGCCCACTGCCAGCGGTGACGCCCCGCCCCTTCCCGGGCGTCGACCGTGTTCGCCCAGACCGCGTGGTGCAGCCTCTCCCCGACGAGGTCGAGCCCTACCGACCACTCCCAGGGCTGGCATCCCACCACCACCTCGGCGGGAGGCGTGGTCGGATCGTCGAGGCCGAGCCCGGCAACCAGCTCGATGACGAGCGACCGCCGTTCCCTCCAGGCTGCACCGAGCTCGTCGGCGACCTTGGCGTCGACAGCGGCGACGCGGACGCGCTCGCACGAGGTCCAGGCGGCCGGCGCCGGCGCACCCGGCGCGACGACGACAGATCGACCGAGCGCGAGCGGTTCGACCTCCGCCGGGCGCGCCACGGACGGCGCAGGCACAGGTCGATCGGGCACAGGTCGATCATGTCAGCCCGGTGCACCGGAGGTACCGGACCTCGCCGGGGACCGCCGGATAGCATTCCGTTCGTCCCGGTCTCCGGGCGCGGAGCGGGGGGTGACGATGAAGATCACCGACGTCAAGGTCTTCCTGGTGCACGACAGGGAGCGGCCTACGCGCAACTACACCTTCGTCAAGATCTACACCGACGAGGGTGTGACCGGCCTCGGCGAAGCCGGGGTCAACGGCAAGGAGCTCGCCCTCGCGGGACTCGTCGAGACCTACCGCCCGATCCTCCTCGGCCTCGACCCGGCACGGATCGAGCACATCTGGCAGACGTTGTGGCGGGGGCAGTTCTTCCGCGGTGGCCACGTGCACTCCGCCGCAGTCGCGGCGATCGACCTGGCCCTGTGGGACCTACGCGGCAAAGTGCTCGGCGTACCCGTCTACGACCTGCTCGGAGGGCGGACGCGGGACTACGTCCGCTGCTACTGCCACGTCCAGCGACCAAGCTCGCCCGACGGGTCGCGATCGGGCATCGAGGAGATGGTCGCGTACGCGCGCGAGCAGGTCTCCGCCGGTTGGGAGTTCGTCCGCTTCGGAGTCGGCGAGGGTGGTCGGATGGTCGAGGAGGGGATCTACGAGCAGCCCGCAGGACTTCGCTGGACCGTCGAGGCGTTCGGCGCGCTCCGCGACGCGCTCGGGCCGGCTATCGAGATCTGCGTCGACTTCCACCAGCGGACGACGCCCGCATACGCCATCCAGCTCGCAAGCGAGCTCGCTCCGATGCGACCGTTCTTCGTCGAGGACCCCGTGCGCGCGGAGAATCCCGGCGAGTTCGTCCATCTGCGCCAGCAGATCTCCGTTCCCATCGCCACCGGCGAGCAGCTCGCGAGCAAGTGGGAGTGGCGGGAGCTCGTCGAGCGCGACCTCATCGACTACTGCAGGGTGGACCTCTGCATCTGCGGGGGCCTGACCGAGAGCCGCAAGATCGCCGGGTGGTGCGAGACCCACTACATCGAACAGGCGCCGCACAACCCACTCGGGCCGGTCTCGACTGCGGCATGCCTGCACTTCGACCTGTCGACGCCGCTGTTCGCGGTCCAGGAGCTCACGTGGCGGCCCGACATCCTGGCGGACGTGGTCCGCACGGACATGGTGCTCGACGGCGGCAAGCTCTTCTCCGGCGGATCGCCCGGCCTCGGCGTCGAGCTCGACGAGGATGCTGCCGGCGAGCTCGCGTTCCAACTCCCCGGCCTGCGGGTCCTGCGCCGCGAGGACGGCTCGGTGTCGGACTGGTGAGGGACGGACTGTGAGCGGCGTTCCGGCAGGCAAGAGCAACGTCCGGCTGCAACGGACGGTCGTGGACGAGCTGACGGTCCGCCCGGGAACGAGCGCCGGTCTCGGCTCGCGTAGCACTGCCGCGACGCGCGCCGACTGGCTTCGACCTGCGGGGCTGACGCACGCGCACGACGTCGCGGAGCACGATCTCGTCGCGTTCCGCCAGGAGCTGGCCTCTGCACAGGAGCTTCTCTGGGCGAGCGACACCTGGGCACTGCTGGTCGTCCTGCAGGCTCTCGACGCGGCCGGCAAGGACGGGACGATCAAGCACGTCATGTCGGGCGTGAATCCCCAAGGATGCGCGGTCGCGTCGTTCAAGCAGCCGTCGCAGCACGAGCTCGCCCACGACTTCCTCTGGCGCTGCACTGCCGCGCTCCCCGAACGCGGACGCATCGGGATCTTCAACCGCTCGTACTACGAGGACGTCCTCGTCGTACGGGTGCACCCCGAGCTCCTCGCCGGTCGACACCTGCCGCCCGCAGCGGCGGATGGCGACACGCTCTGGCGGCAGCGCTACGAGGACATCAATGCCTTCGAGAAGCATCTCGTCCGCAACGGCACGAGAGTCGTAAAGATATTCCTCCACGTCTCGAAGCACGAGCAGAGGCGGCGCTTCCTCGAACGGCTCGACGAGCCCTCGAAGAACTGGAAGTTCTCGAGCGCCGACCTCGCTGAACGCTCCTTCTTCGACGACTACCAGCAGGCCTACGAGGAGGCGCTCACCGCGACGTCGACACCGTGGGCGCCCTGGTACGTCGTGCCTGCGGATCACAAGCACGCGATGCGCGCCCTCGTCGGCGGCATCCTCGTGGACGTCGTCGGACAGCTCGACCTGCGTCTGCCGTCCCCAGGACCGGGGGAACAGGAGGCACTTCATGCAGCGCGCCGCGCGCTCGAGTCGGAGGACGCCTGATGGCGGAGCCACCCGGCGGGTCGCCGACGCTCGTCCTCCCCGTGCCGACGCGTGACCAGATCCGCGCTCGGCGCGACGCAAGGTGGTGCTCCACGCGGTGAGCCGGCTGCGCGAGACCGCCCGGGACCTCGTCGCCGCGGAAGCGTCCCTCGGTCTCGCGGCGATCGGCTGGGCGCTGTCCTCGGACACCCTCGCTCTCTTCGGCTTGCTCGGCGCCCTCGCGATCGTCACATTGCACCTGTGGCAGCGCTACTGCCTCGCCGGGGTCTCCTACGTCCGTCGCCTCGAGCAGTCTCGGGCCCGCTTCGGCGAGGAGGTGGGCCTGTCGATCGAGATCGTCAACGACAAGATCCTCCCGCTCTCCTACCTCGAGATCGACGACGAGGTGCCCGACGGCCTTGCGATCGACGGTGGCACTCTCGTCGCCGGCCGGGGTCGTTCGGCCACCCTCCTCCAGGTCCTCCCCCTTCTTCCCTACCAGCGCGTCCGGCGTCGGCTGGTCGTCCACTGCGACCGGCGGGGCGAGCACCGCTTCGGCCCTGCGACGCTGTCGAGCGGCGACCCCGTCGGACGGCGTGTCCGCTCCGCACTGCTCCACGACGAGCAGCGACTTCTCGTCTACCCGAAGATCCTCGCTCTCGCTCCCCGCGGGATCGCATCGCGTCTGCTCGTGGGGGACGAGCGCTCCCGTGCCGAGCTCGTGGCAGACCCGAGCCGGACCGTCGGCGTCCGACCCTACGAGAGGGGCGACCCGCTCCGCCACGTCGACTGGAGGGCCTCCGCACGGAGCACGGGCCTCCTCGTTCGGCGCTTCGAGCCGACCGTGAGCCCGCGGGTCGCGGTATTCCTCGACGTGCGCGTCCCGCAGTTCGTGAGCTGGCGCCCCGAGCCGGACGAGCTCGAGTTCGCCATCTCGGTGACCGCCTCCCTCGTCGCCGCCCTCGCCGAGGCCCGGATCCCCGTCGGGCTCTACGCGAACGGGACCAGCGGAGGCGAGCCGGTGGGTCACGGGCCAAGCGGATCGCCCGCGGCACTCGCGCGGATGCTCGAGTCGCTCGCCCGCCTCGTCCCCTACGGCCCGCTCTTCGTCTCGGGCGTGCTCGCGGAGATCGGGAGATCTCTGCCGCGGCAGACGAGCGTGGCCGTCGTCGCGGCAGACTTCGCCGAGCCCACCCTTGTTGCCATCGCCGACCTGCGCAGGCAGCATTCGGTGAGCGCTCTCCACGTCGTCACCTCGGCAGGCAACCCACCTCCGGCGGGAAGCGTCGACGCGCTCCTACGGGTCGGATACAGCAGTGACTGGCACGAGCAAACGGCTCTCGACATCGCTCGCTAGCGCACTCGTCCCTGCGGTGCTCGTCGCCACCGAGGCGACCTGGGCGTCGCTGGTCCTTGGCGCGCTCGTCCGGACCGGGGGCAGCCACCGGGACGTCCCGTTCCTCGCGCTCGCCGTCCCGGCGGCACTCGCCGCGCTCGTCACGAGCACCGTCTCCCACCGGGTTGGCGGCCCCTATCGGCGGACGCTCGTGCTCGCGGCACCGCTGCTCGTGCTCTGGCTCTGCAGTGCCGGCATCTACGGCGCAGCGACCGTCCACGTCGGCGTCCTCGACGTCGTCCACCCCTGGAGCCTCTCCGGGTCCGCGGCGTCTGGATCGGCGCTCGCACTGGTCGTCGCGGGACTCGCGGTCATCCGCGGCGCGTGGCTCGGCCTCGACGAGCCGCAGCTCAGCTCGGTCGTCGCGTCCGTGGCCGTCGGAGCGCTCGCGTTCCTCGTCATCTTCGTGGTCGCCGCGCTCCATGGTCACGAGCGGTTCGCCCACGAGATCGCCCACGACGCAGCGGTGCTGCTCCTCGTCGCGTTCCCCGGCGCGCTCGCGACACTCGCTCTCGTCCACGAGCGCGACCTCGAGCGCCGCAGTCTCCGGCGCCCGCCTTCGAGGCCGAGCACGGGCTGGCTGCTCGCGGTCGGCGCACCGATGGCAGCGGTCGGCGGCGTGGCGCTGCTCGTCGTGTTCGTGCTCGCTCCCGTCGCGCCCATCCTCGGCCACCTGCTCGCGAGTGCAGCACGCCGCATCGGCGCGCTCCTCGCGGCGCTCGCACGTCTGCTCGGCCGCTTGTCCCTGCACGGGCGAGCGGCACCGGCGCGAGCGAACGCACCCGCGTTGGCGAAGCTGCCACCGCTCGAGCTGCGCCCGGAGCACG
>DAHXNN010000220.1 GCA_027365385.1 Acidimicrobiaceae bacterium
AGTCGTTGCCACTCGTCGATGAGACTGGAGTCCACCTGGCGGACGAGCTCGCCGAGCCACTCCGTGACGTCGAGCAGCTCCTCGGACTTCACCTCCTCCGGCACGTTGCGGACCAGGCCCTTGTAGGCGTCCGAGAGGTAGCGGAGCAGCAGCCCCTCGGAGCGTGTCAGGCCGTAGTGGGCGACGTACTCGGAGAACGTCATGGCGCGCTCGAAGAGGTCGCGCGCGACGGACTTCGGCCGGATATTGTGGTCTTGCGCCCAGGGGTGGACGAGCCGGTAGGCGTCGAACAGCTCGTAGGTCCAGTCACGGAGCGGCTTGGGGTACTCGAGCTTGTCGAGCGCCTCGATCCGCTGCTCGTATTCGACACCAGCGGCCTTCAGCTCGGCGAGAGCCTCCGTCTTCACGCGGTCGAGCTGCGCGTTGAGCACGGGAACGGGGTTCGCGAGCGTCGCTTCGACGACGCTGACGACGTCGAGGGCCCACGTCGCAGCGGACGCGTCGAGCCGCGGCACCGCTTCGAGGACGAAGGGGCTGAGAGGGCTGTCGAGGGCGAAGTCCGCCTGGAGGTCGCGCGTGACCCGGATCCGGCGGCCCTTCTCGTCGGGAGTGTCGAGGCGCTCGAGTGCTCCGATTGCGACGAGGGAACGGTAGATGGCGACGGTCTGGTGCACCAGCCGTCGCCGCAGAGCGAGCGGCTCGTCGTTGTGCTTGACGAGCGCAGCGAGCGCGGCACAGCCGTCGCCCGGCCGGTCGAGCACGTTGAGCAACGTCGAGTGGCTCACGCGCAGCTGGGACGTGAGGGGTTCGGGGGGGGAGCCGACGAGCCGGTCGAAGACGGCTTCGTCCCAAGCGACGAACCCCTTCGGTGGCTTCGACTTGACGAGCTTGCGTGCCTTGCGCGCATCGCCCGCCACCTTCTTGGCTGCCTGCTCGTTCTCGACGACGTGCTCGGGTGCCTGGACGACGACGAGACCGGAGGTGTCGTAGCCAGCCCGACCTGCACGACCAGCAATCTGGTGCAGCTCCCGGGCGCTGAGCAGGCGTGAGGTCGATCCGTCGTACTTCGCGAGGCCGGAGAGCACCACGGTGCGCAGGGGAAGGTTGACCCCGACACCGAGGGTGTCCGTCCCGACGACCACCCGGAGCATGCCCGCCGTCGTCAGTCTCTCGACGAGCCGGCGGTACTTCGGCAGCATTCCCCCGTGGTGGACGCCGACGCCGTGGTGGAGCAGCCGGGAGAGGGTGCGACCGAAGCCCGGCGCGAAGCGGAAGCCGACGAGGGCCGATGCGATCGCGTCTCGCTCGGCGCGCGTCGTGACCTGTGCGGAGGTGAGCGCCTGCGCCTGGGTGAGGACCTGCGCCTGGGTGAAGTGGACGATGTAGAGAGGTGCCTGGTCGGCTGCGAGCAGCGACTCGATCGTCTCGTGGAGGGGGGTGCTTCGATACTCGAAGCGGAGAGGTACCGGCCGGATCGCCGAGCGCACGACGACGACGGGCCGGCCAGTGCGCCGCGCGAGCCCCTGCTCGATCGCCCGGGTGTCCCCGAGGGTCGCGGACATGAGCACGAACTGCGCCCGTGTCAGCTCGAGGAGCGGCACCTGCCACGCCCAGCCCCGCTCCGGGTCGCCGTAGAAGTGGAACTCGTCCATCACCACCTGGTCCACCGCCGCGTCAGCTCCGTCGCGCAGCGCCATGTTCGCGACGATCTCGGCCGTCGCGCAGACGACGAGGGCGGACGGGTTGACCGAGGCGTCCCCGGTGAGCATGCCGACGTTCTCGGCACCGAGCGCGTCGCAGAGTGCGAAGAACTTCTCCGAGACGAGGGCCTTGATCGGCGCCGTGTAGAACGTGCGCAGCCCGCTCGCAAGGGCTGCGACGTGCGCGCCGAGCGCGACGAGGCTCTTGCCGGATCCGGTCGGCGTGTTCACGACGACGTGGGCCCCGGCGAAGATCTCGAGCAGGGCTTCCTCCTGCGCCGGGTAGAGGGCGATGCCATGAGCGGCGGTCCACGCGAGGAACGCCTCGAGGGCGTCGTCCCGGCTCCTGTTGGCCGTGGAGAGGTCGAGGCGTGCGGGCATGGTCCTACTGTGCCGCACGGCTGTGCCAGCGTGACGCCGACCTGCGCCGCCGACGCGCTCTGCCAACCGCTCTGCCGACGCGTGGGGCCGACTCAGGCGAGGAGGGTCTCCGCGTCGACGATCCGGTAGGCGTACCCCTGCTCGGCGAGGAAGCGCTGGCGCCTCTGCGCGAACTCCTGGTCATTGGTGTCACGTGCGACGACGCTGAAGAACTGCGCCTGGCGGCCGTCGGCCTTCGGTCGCAGGATCCGCCCGAGCCGCTGCGCCTCTTCCTGGCGGCTACCGAAGGTCCCCGAGACCTGGATAGCGACTGACGCTTCGGGGAGGTCGACGGAGAAGTTGGCCACCTTGGAGACGACGAGCAGCCGTAGCTCGCCGCTACGGAAGGCGGCGAAGAGCCGCTGGCGTTCGCGTACCGGTGTCTTGCCCGTGAGCACCGGGGCGTCGAGTCGCCGGGCGAGGTCCTCGAGCTGGTCGATGTACTGGCCGATGACGAGCGTCGGCTCGCCGGCTTCGAGCGCGTCGCGGCAGAGCGCCGCGACGACGGCCATCTTGGATCGAGCCGTCGCGCCGACGCGGTAGCGCTCTTCCGGCTCCGCGAGAGCGTACGTCATCCGCTCCTCGTCGGTGAGCGTGACACGTACCTCGGTGCACGACGCGGGCGCGATCCAGCCCTGGGCCTCGATGTCTCGCCAGGGCGCGTCGTAGCGCTTCGGCCCGATCAAGCTGAACACGTCGCCCTCGCGTCCGTCCTCGCGCACGAGCGTCGCGGTGAGGCCGAGCCGCCGGCGGCTCTGGATGTCGGCAGTCATCCGGAAGACCGGTGCGGGCAGCAGGTGCACCTCGTCGTAGACGACGAGGCCCCAGTCCTCGGCGGAGAGCACGTCGAGGTGCGGGTAGAGTCCACCCCGGCGCGTCGTCACGATCTGGTACGTCGCGATCGTCACCGGACGGACGTGCTTGGTCTCGCCCGAGTACTCGCCGAGCTCGTCGGCTGTGAGACTCGTCCGTGCGAGAAGCTCGGCGCGCCATTGCCGGGCGGCGACGGTGTTCGTCACGAGGATGAGGGTCCGGGCACCGGCCTGGGCCATCGCGCCGAGGCCGACGAGAGTCTTGCCGGCCCCGCACGGCAGCACGACGACGCCATTGCCGGACGCGGCGAACGCCGTGATGGCTTGGCGTTGGTACGGACGGAGCTCGACGGCACCGGCGAGGGTGATCGGGTGCGCCGCGCCGTCGACGTAGCCGGCCCGGTCCTCCGCGGGCCACCCGAGCACGACGAGCGCCTGCTTCAGCCGTCCGCGCTCGCCCCGGTAGACGGCAACCGTGTCGGCGTCGATGCGCGGGCCGAGGAGCGGGGCGACCGACTTCGCCCGTACGACCTCCTCGAGCACTGCGCGGTCGGAGGCGACGAGGACGAGGCCGTGACGGGCGTCGGTCTCGAGCACGAGCCGGCCGTAGCGGCCGATGACCTCCTCGATCCCGACGAGGAGAGCGTCGGGCACGGGGTAGCGCGACCACTGGCGAAGCGCAGCCGTCACCTGTGCTGCTCCGATACCGGCAGCGCGGGCGTTCCAAAGGCCAAGTGGCGTGATCCGGTAGGTGTGGACGTGCTCGGGAGCCCGTTCGAGCTCTGCGAACGCGGCGATGGCGGCCCTGCAGGCCTCGGCGGCGACGTGGTCGACCTCGAGCAGGAGCGTCTGGTCGGACTGGACGATGAGAGGTCCGGGGAGAGGTCCACCACCCGGCGAGTCGTTGCTCAGTACCACTGCTCCTCCTCGGCCTCGGTCAGGACGCGGACCCAGGTGATCGCAGCGAGCTCGATCTCGAGCTCGTCCCCTTCCGACATCTCGAGCAGCTGGACGGTCGCACCATCGATGTCGAGCACGTCGCACGTCGCCTCGCGAACGCCGCGTCTCTGCCCTGCGTAGGAGAGCCGGACGAGCCAGTCGTTCTCGTAGGCGTCCGCAAGCAACGCGGCAATCTCCCCGGGCGCTCTCGAGATCGCGGTCGGGCGCTCCTGCTCGTCGGCGGAAGCATGGCCCGCCGGGTCACCCAGCAGGTCGGCGATCATCGAGAGCAGCACCTGCGGGCTCGGCTGCGGCCAGAGCTCGCCGTCGATCGCACCGCCGAGGAGGTGGAGCTGGTTGCCGTTCGTCGTCCTCCTGCTCGAGCCGCTGGCGGCCGGGAGAGGGCTCGACCTGTCGGCGCCCCCGTCCTCCGTCGCGAGCCGGCGGGCGATGCCGGCGACGAGGGCATCGCGGCTCGCCTTGCCGTGTGTGGTCGGATCCGGGGCGCCTGCGTGCAGCGGCGGTCGCCCGGGTGGGTCCCACCGGGTCGATGTCGTCGGGCCGGCACGGCGCCGGGCGGGCTCGCTTGCGAGGAGCGCCCCGTCCCGTCCCTCGTGGGCCGGGTGGAAGCCAGCGGCCCGGAGGGCCTCGAGCACGATCCCGGGGCCGGAGTCGCTCACGAGCACCGTCGGGGCGACCTGGCGCAGGCCCAGTCGAGCGGAGCGCTTGGTACGCAGGACCTCTGCTGCCATGGCGGGGTCCTCGAAGCGCACGTAGCTCGCGGCTGTCCCGATCCGCATCCGACCGAAGCGTCGCGCGATGTCCCCCACGAGGTAGGAGAGCGCCTGAGGCACTCCTTTCGCTGCATGCGACGTGAGGAAATCGAGGATCTGGTCAGCGCTCTTGCCGGCGTCGAAGCCCCGGCGCAACGAGGTCTCGCTGAAGCGATAGACAGTTGCGGCGCCCTTGGACTCGACGTCCGCGAGGAGCTCGAGCTCGCGCCTCACCGCGCTGTCGAGCTGGCCGGCGGCCATCGCGGTCAGGTCTGCCTGGAGCACGACGCTCGAGGATGGAGCGGGCGCAGCGCTCGAGACGATCTCTGCGGCCCGCCCGATTCCGTCGGTCGCAAGCGCTCGACCCGCCGTCGACAGTGCACCCGACGCGAGGACGCCTAGCGCCTCTGCCTCGCGCCAGATCCACGCGGTGTGCGTCGCTGAGTCGGCGGGTCCGTGCGAGAGGAGCATCGGCGCGTCCCAGTCGAGCAGGCGGGCGAGGGCGCCGGGCCCAGTGGTGCTGCCCGGCTCCGTCTTGGCCAGGAGATCGAGCGCGAGCCGGCGTTGCGCGGCTGGTGCGTGGTGTGCCGTCCAGTCCGACAGGGCGGGGTAGGGCTTGCCGTTCTCGTCCAACGTGCCGGCAAGGCTCGGGAATGTCTGTGTCGCGAGCCAGGACGTGACCAGTCGGGTCCAGCGGGTCGCCGCATCGGATGCCAGCCAGTCGTCGCAGCTGGTGGACGGGCACGCCGTCCGGCTCTCCCAGTCGGTCACGACGAGACCCGCGACGGCAGCGAGCTCGACGAGGAGCGTCGCATCGTGCTCGGGAGCATCCATCGCCACTGCGAGCTTGCGCAGCTCTCGCACCCCGAGGCCGCCTGCTTTCAACAGCTGGGCCGGGTGGGCACCGAGGTGCTCTATGAGTCGCTCGACGCCGGAGATCGTGGAGAGCAGCTTCCCGGTCGCGAGCGAGTCCACGAGGTCGATCTCTGCCGGCGCCGTGACGAGCGCCGGTCGCGACGCGACGACGCTTGGGAAAAGCTGCCCGCCGCGGAGGGCCAGGGCGACCTCGCGAGGCATCATCGCCCCGCTCCAGTCGTGTCGCACCACTAGGCCACGGCGAGCGAGCCATACGTGTGGCAGCGCGAGGTCTCTGGCGCTCGCGTAGCGAGAGTAGGCGTTCGACAGCCCGTAGCTGTCGTACACCGTCGGAGGGCCACCAGCCAGCTTCCCCGCGAGGATCCTGGCGCTCTCGGGTGCTGCAGCGAGGACGGATCGCACCATCTCGGGATCCGTCAGAACGCGTAGCAGGACGGCAATGATCGACGCCTTGCGCTCGTTGCCTGCAAGTCGGCTCCCGAGACCGCCGCACACCACCTTGAGGTCCTCTACGGTCAGCTCGCCGAGGAGGTCGGAGGCCGGAAGACCGAGCCCCGCTGGCGCCGGCATCGACGCCACGACAGGATGCACGCGGAGCGTGCCGCCTTCGCGTCGCACCACGAGACGCTCGGCGAGGACGCCGATCGCCCGGTCGACGTCTGCCGGGCTCGCCTGCGCGCCGAGCAGCGCTGGGAGCTCGTCGACGCTCGCTCCGTCACCGAGCACGGCGCACGCGGTGAGGACCTGCAGGCAGTACCGGTCGAGGCGCTCGATGCAGCTCTTCACGCTCGCACCCGACGCCGCGCGGGTGGCCAGCTCGGCCCGCGACGCCGGCGGCGGATCGGCGAGGTCGGGTCGGGTGGTGAGAAGGGTGGCGAGGCCGCGCTCGTCGAGGCCTTCGATCACCGAGTCCACGAGATTGAGCTCACCGGGTCGGCGCGGTCCCCGGGGCGCGGTCGGTGCCATGACTCTCCTTCGTGACACGTCACATCGAGGATCCGGCGCTTGCGCGAGCTCGGCTCCCGCTGGTACCGCTTCGGCGAGCACGGCCAGCTTCGCTGTGCAGGGTCGGAACGCCGAGACGATGGTAGTGCGAGCCGGCCAGCGCCGGAGACGCAGGTGCACAGCGCTCGACGGCAACGACGGCTCTGATACCCTGGCGGGTATGTGTAGAGCCGTGACGTGCCGTACGTGTGGGCGCCCGGCGTGGAGCGGATGCGGTGCCCACGTCGAGCAGGTTCTCCGCCACGTGCCCCCCGCCGAGCGCTGTGCGTGCCGGAGCGTGAAGGCTTCAGGGGCGGCGCCGGCGGGCAAGTCGGGGACTGCGTGGAGCCGTCTGCTCGGGCGCAGTGGACGCAGGTAGCGACGCGCTCGATGCCGGTCGAGGCGACGGTGGCGATGCGATCTGGCTTGCCGAGCATGGACGGGCAGTGACGGGCAGTGACGGTCCACGGAGCGGTGCTCCTGGCCGGGCAAAGGGCTAGCGGACATGGGCCGGTCGCTCGTCGAGATCGCCGACGCAGATGGCGACGTCACGTGGCGCTTCGACCGCTCGTTTCTCACATCGAACTGGACCTGCATCTGGGGCCGCGGCTGTCTCGGGATCCTGGCCGCGCCGGCACCGGAGCTCGGGCACGGCTGCTGCTCGGTCGGTGCCGAGCTCGACGACGAGGACGAGGCCCATCTCGTGAGCGCGCTCGCGGCGACTCTCGTGCCAGCGCAGTTCCAATACCACGACGTGGCGGTCGCCGGAGGTGTCTTTGCCGACGACGCTCGCAGTGCGACGCGGGTCGTGGACGGCGCATGCATATTTCTCAACCGCCCCGGGTTCGCCGGAGGTGCGGGCTGCGCGTTGCATCTGGCTGCTCTCGCTATGGGCGAGTCTCCGGTCGGCCTGAAGCCGTCGGTCTGCTGGCAGTTGCCGGTGAAGGTCGACTGGACCGACGGTGCCGACGGACGTGAGGTGGCGATCGTCCGGCGCTGGTCCCGTGCCGACTGGGGAGAAGAGGGCACGACGATGGCATGGTGCTGCACGGAGGGTCCCGAGGCCTATGTGGGCGATCGTGCCGTGGTCGAGTCCATGGCCGAGGTGCTCGAGGAGGTCGTGGGGACAGCGGTCTTCGTGGAGCTG
The DNA here is from genome assembly GCA_027365385.1 of Acidimicrobiaceae bacterium. GTDB lineage: Bacteria > Actinomycetota > Acidimicrobiia > Acidimicrobiales > Bog-793 > JAJZCK01. The sequence goes on from DAHXNN010000220.1 coordinate 7,652, forward strand.
CGGCGGCGCCTGTGTGAGGACGTCCTCGATTGAGATCCGCTGTGGTGCCTGTCGGGCCCCTGCGTCTGTCGGGCCCCTGCGTCTGTCAGGCTGCAGTGTCGATGACCACCTTGAGACGACCCTCCTGGGGGAGCGCGTACAGCTCATAGGCGAGCTGAGCGTCCTCGGCGGATACGACGTGCGAGACGTATGGCACGAAGTCCGACCGGTGCTCGAGCAGGTAGCGTGCGCCGTCTCGTAGCACCTCGGGCCAGAGGTCGATCGTGCGTCCGGAGGCGACTGTGAGGTCGCGCCGGTAGATCTCGAGATAGGGAAAGAGGTACTCGGCGTCGTCCGGCTCGCCGAAGCCGAAGACGAACCCGCTGTCCGCGACTGCGTGGACAGCGTCCGCGATCGTCGCCTGCTGGTGCCCGACGGCTTCGACGACGAGGTCGGGCCGAGAGGCGCTGCCGAGCCCTGCCGCCCACGTTGTGCTCGTCGCCGTGACGAACTCGTCTGCTCCGAAGCCGAGGGCCGTGGCACGACGCTCGACAGGGTCGACGGCGACGAGGTGCTCGACGCCTGCTTGGCGGAGAACGTGGCAGAACGCGAGCCCGCATGGCCCCGTGCCGACCACCGCGGCACGTCGTCCTGCGACCCGTGGAAGCTGCCGCGACGCGGCGCGGAGCACGGTGCTGAGCGGCTGGATCACGATCGCCTCGAGGTCGTCGAGCTCCGATGGCACGGCGATGACACGGGAGTCCTCGACTGTCACGTGCTCGGCGAGCCCCGCTGTCGGGCCGAGAGTGCCGACGACGCGGTCACCCGTGGAGAAGAGAGCGCTCGTGGTGTCGATCACCTCGCCCACCACCTCGTGCACCGGTGCGGTCCCGAAGTCGAAGGAAGCGCCATGTTGGCCGACCGTGCCGATAAAGCGTGGCATGTCGCTCCCGCAGATTCCCGCGACACTCACACGGAGCCGTACCGTCCCCTCCGGCAGGGGTGCACGGTCTTCCGCGACCTCGACGCGCCGCACACGTCGGGGCGCCTCGAGCTGGTATGCCCACACGTCGGACCTCCTCGTCGTCTTCTGCCGGTGCTTCGGGACGTCCTGCGGTCTGGACGGTATCCGTGTCCGTCCCCGCGCTGCGCTCGTGGTCTCCGTCGGAGGCCCCGAACGGCACAGTAGGCGGTCGGGAGACATGGCACGCGGCTCGCAGGCTCAGGCTCTCGGCGACCGTGCCCTGTCTGGGACGCGAGATGACGCGGGACACCTGAGCGGCGAACAACCCCACGAGAGAGCGGCAGGATCACTTAGGACATGACCGTGACGACGGCGCACTGGTGGGAGCGCTCCGGCGCAGATACCCCATGGGGTATTATGTGCTCATGGACCTCATCGATACCCGGACCACCGTCTCAGCCGCCGGCTCTTGCTCCCGTCCGCGCCCGTGGAGCACCCAGCGCATCCTCTTCCTTCTTGCGGGTAGCTTCACGCTTACCGGGACAGCGCTCGCTGCAGGTGTGAACCGTTGGTTCGCGCTGATCCCCGCCGTGGTGGGCGCGAACCAGCTGTTCATGGTTGCTGTCGGTTGGTGCCCGATGTCCAAGTTGCTCGGCAGGTTGCTTCCGACGCCTATGTCGTGAGCGCATCGACGGCGGCGGTCATCGAATCGGGTCACGCCGACCCTGCGTTCTCGACCCTCGAACGCATGCTCGCCGCAGCCGGCCTCGAGACGCGTGTCCATCTGGAGCCGGTGGACGATCATGACGCCGCGCTCGACGCTATCGAGCGGCTCCGCTCCACCGGGGAGCGGAAGCGGGTCGCCGCCGCCCGGTTCGCTTCCCGTCGACTCTGGCCTGGGCGCATTGACCGCGACCAGCGCCGACGTTGAGCAAGCACCACGTGGTGTCACGTTGCCGGTATTCGAACTTGTGGGAGGCCCAAGACAGGTTGGGCACCATCGTGAGCGTCCTTACCGGAGGAGCTCGAAGACCGGCACATGACTCGGCCGTACGACGCTGAAGTGCCTTCGATCCAGCGC
>DAHXNN010000222.1 GCA_027365385.1 Acidimicrobiaceae bacterium
CTGCCCCTGCCCCTGCCCCTGCCCCTGCCCCTGCCACCGGATCTGTCGAGCTGGTGCTCGACGTGCGAGACCTCGTCGTCGAGTTTGGTCCGCGTGGGTCCCGGGTGCGAGCCGTGGACGGGGTCAGCCTCCAGATCGCCGCCGGCCAGATCGTCGGTCTCGTCGGCGAGTCGGGGTCCGGCAAGTCGACGGTCGGCAGGGCGGCCGTCGGGCTCTACCCGGCGAGGTCTGGGACGATCACCGTCCTCGGAAAGAACCTGTCCCGGCTCGGACGTCGCCGGCTGCACGCGGTCCGGCGGCAGTGCGCGCTCGTGCTGCAAGACCCGGGCTCGTCGCTCGACCCCCGGATGACCCTCGCCCAGTCGATCGCCGAGCCGATGGTCATCAACCATGTCGGATCTCGTCGCGAGCGCGAGCGACGGATCGCCGACGTGCTCGATGGTGTCCGGCTCGGCTCCGGATTCGCGTCGCGCTACCCTCACCAGCTCTCCGGTGGCCAGCTCCAGCGTGCGAGCATCGCCCGGGCGCTCGTGCTCGACCCGCGGCTGCTGATAGCGGACGAGCCGACCTCCGCGCTCGACGTCTCTGTCCAGGCGTCGGTCCTCGACGTATTCCTGGACCTGCAGCGTGATATCGGGTTTGCTTGTCTTTTCATCACGCACGACCTTGCCGTCGTCAGCGTCCTGGGACATTGGGTGGTCATCATGAGCGAGGGCAAGGTCGTGGAGCAGGGGAGCCCGGATCTCGTGCTTGTCGAGCCCCATGAGGAATACACGCGCAGGCTCGTTGGGGCTGCTCCGGTTCCGGACCCGGTCGAGCAGCGCCGACGACGCGAGTCTGCAGGTCTGGTGCGGGGCGCCGGGAGCGACGCAGCCACAGCCAGCGACGTAGCCGCAGCCAGCGACTCAGCCGGCGGCGGGGCCGGCCGGGCCCGTCGGTCTGGAGCGTGAGCGTGAGCGGCGGCGGAGGCCGGGCCGGATCTTCGAGCTGGACCGCCGGAGAGATATTCGAGCTCGTCCGGTCGGGGGCGGCGTCGTCCCGAGCCGACCTCGCCCGCCTGACGGGTCTAGCGGGCTCGACGGTGCTGCTTCGGGTCGAGGCTCTCCTCGCCCGGGGCTACCTCGTCGAGGGCGTCGCGCGTGGCTCCGGCCGTGGTCGGCGGCCCAGGATGCTGAGTGTTCGTGCCGACGCCGGGTTCGTCGCGATGGCCGATCTCGGGCCGCACCACGTCGTGCTCGGCATCATGGGCCTCGACGGCACCCTGCTCACGGAGCGGGCGCTGCCGCTGCGGATCGGTGACGGGCCGGGCGAGGTGCTCCCGTGGCTCGTGGGCGCTGTCCGAGAGCTCGCCGGGACGTTGCCCTCGAGCACGGGCAACCTGCTCGGTCTCGGTGTCGGCCTGCCCGGGCCGGTGAGCACGGCGACGGGGAGGATGATGACGCCGTCGCTCATGCCCGGATGGAACGGGTGCAACGTGCGAGCGGCGCTCGAAGAGCTCTCAGGAGTGCCCGTGATCGTCGAGAACGACGCCAACATGATGGCGGCCGGCGAGCACGGTCTGATCGGCCACGGTGTCAAGCACATGATGTTCGTGAAAGTCGGGTCGGGGATCGGATGCGGGGTCATCGTGTCCGGCTCGCTGTACCGCGGGAGCCGTGGCGCGGCGGGCGACATCAGCCATGTGCGGGTGAGCGGCGCCCCGGACGTCACCTGCTCGTGCGGGAGGAACGGTTGCCTGGAGGTCGTCGCGAGCAGCGCGGCAGTGGTCCGGCAGATGCGCGAGGAGGGGGCGGACGTCTCCCACGCAGCCGAGGTCCTCGACCTTCTCGACAAGTCCGACCCGAATGCCGCCCGCGTGCTGCGCGGGGCCGGACGTGCCACCGGTGAGGTCCTCGCTGGCCTGGTCAGCTTCTTCAACCCCGAGGTGCTCGCGATCGGCGGGGTCATCAGCCAGGCCGAGCCGTTCGTCGCGACGCTGCAGGCCACCCTCTACGACTGGTGCCTGCCGATGACGATGGATGGGCTGACGATCACGACGAGCAAGGCGGGGACGAGTGCCGGGATCCTGGGTGCCGGCCGGCTCCTGCTCCAGCACCTCCTGAGCAGCTCCTCGGTCGACGCCGCGCTCGCTCGGGGACCTCTGGGCGCTCCGACTCTCCCGCCTCTCCCGCGAGGCCGTTCCGCAGGGACGACGTGAGCGACCGCCGGGGCTAACACCACCCTCACAGCTCGGGGATCGGTGCCGGCGAGCAGGCGCCCACGACGGGTCGTCACGGCCGCCAGGTGGTCCCGTACCTCCAGCTCGCGACCGGTCGTGGCGGTCCTTCACGGCACCGCGAGCCCTGTGAGCGGTCTGTGAGCTGTGGGTGCGTCGATGCCCAAACTGCCCGTGAACTGGGTAATTGCCGCTCACCGCGCGCGCCCGTGGCCATCGGTCCCCGGTACGGTCGTCATGTCCAGGTAAGCCATGGGGATTGGCCACACCCGCGTTCGGGTAGGGAGCTTGTGGAGCAGTCGCTTGCCGTCGCGTGTCCGCGTGTCCGCTGGCGTGCTCGAGCTACCGCCGGCAGCCTCAGCGGCAATACCGGCGAACGACGAGGAGGGCTCATGGTCAGAACGAGAGCAGCATGGCAGCGCAACACGGGGGCGGTGCTCGCAGGGGTCGTCGCGCTCGGCCTCGCAAGTGTCGCAGGAGTGGGCGTCGCAGGAGTGGGCGTCGCCGCGGCTGCGACGTCGGCTGCGACGTCGACTGTGACGGTGACCGCGGCGACGCCGCTCACGGTCGTCTCGTCCGCGACGGGGAGCGATGCGGCGATTGGTGACGTGACGCTCACTCCCGCTGCGACGAGCACGATCGCGAACGACTACGTGTGTGTGAGCCTGCCAGCCGGGGACAACTTCGACACGGCGAGCGGCATGCCGACGGTCAGCCAGACCAACGGTGCAGCGACGACGGGGGTGAGCTCGGCTCCCGTGGTGACGGCGGCCTCCCTCGCTCTCGGCTCCCAGGCTGGAGACACCGGAGCATCGGCGACGCAGGGCAACATCCTGAGCTTCCAGGTGGCAGGTGAGGCGTCGTCGTCAATCCCGACCTTCGTGCTCGCGAACCTCCACGTCGACAGCGTCGGTGCGAGCGCAGGTGCCGTTAGCGCCACCGTCGGGACTGCGACGAGCGCGCTTGGCTGCGCGACTGCGAGCTCGGTGACGGCCCTTGGGTCCGGGACCGTCTACGAGGTCGCGACCTCCAACGGGGCGATCTACGGCCAGAGCCCGGCGGCGACCGCTGCCGCGGAGTTCGACGCGGCGCTCGTGTCGGGGTCCGGCGCCTCGACGAAGTGCTCGGACCACGGCAACGCGGTCGTCGCGACCTCTGCCGACCCGTACGACGCGCTGTCCGCTGCCTATCTCGAGTCCCAGCTGGGCACGGGTGTGCTCATCACGGCGCCGACGAGCCTCGACTCGAGCACGCTCGCAGCGCTGAAGCTCGGTGGGGTTGGACGTGTCTACGTGGTAGGTGGTCTGCTTGCGGTCTCCCAGGCGGACATCAACGCGCTCAAGTCCACTCCGGCCTACGACTGTGGCGGCACGACGCCGACCGGCAAGGACATCACCGTCTACAGCGGGATCTCCGGCCAGACCGCCGACGACACCGCGGCAGCGATCGACAGCTACATCACCGGTAGTGGCACGGGTGCGTTGCCGTCGGTGGCGGGCGCGTACTCGACCGAGTCGACCTACAACCAGACGACGGGCAACGAGACGACGACTGCTCCGTCGGGTACGCAGAAGACTGCGATCGTCGTCGCGGACAGGGACTTCCAGGACGCAACTGCGGCAGCGGGGATGGCGTACGAGTACAAGCTTCCCGTGATCTTGACGCCGGGCAATGCGCTCGGGCCGCAGGCGACCTCCGAGCTCACGAAGCTCGGCATCACCCAGGTCGTAGCGCTCGGAGGGCAGCTCGCACTCCAGCCACAAGTGGTCACCTCGATCGAGGCCCTGAATATCGGTGGCAAGCCGATCTCGGTGCTCCGCATCGCGGGCGCCGACGGGACCGAGAGCGCGGCAGATCTCGCACTGTTCGAGGGCCAGCGGCTCGGTTGGCACGACTCGACCGTTCTCGTCGCCCAGGGCGCATACTGGTCGGACGCGCTGGGCTCGGCGGCACTGGCCGGCAAGAGCTCGGAGTCCCTTCTCCTCACCGAGGGGCCGAAGGCCGGTGTCGGACAGTACACCGCTGCGGTCCTGAAGACGGCGGGTACGTCGCCCGGTGGGCTCGGTGCGGGCGTCACGACGTCCGTCCAGGTGCTGGGCGGGCCGCTCGCGATCCCGCAAGCCCAGGTGACCCAGATGCAGCAGGCGCTAGCGGCCGGCTGACGGGTCCTCGGCCCCGGTCTCCGGAGCCCGAACGGAACGTGTGCAAGGTGGGGTGCCAGCGTGGCGCCCCACCTTGCGCGCC
>DAHXNN010000226.1 GCA_027365385.1 Acidimicrobiaceae bacterium
GGGGAGGCGACGCGTCCCGGGCGGGACGGCGCGGGGACGAGCGCCGTGCTGCCGCTCGCGCCGACCGAGACGCAGAACCTCTTCCGGGCTGGCCTGCTCGGGGCGGCAAGCCCAGTGCCGGCACCCCCGCTCGATCCGGCCGGCCTCGAACGCGTCCGAACGCTGTTCACGCGCTGGGGCATCGAGACGGTGGTCCTCGACCCCGTCGGTGTCGACCCGGCCCTCGTCGTGCGCTACCTCACCGTCGCTCTCGGCCGGCCGCCCGTCGCCACCGGAGGCGTCGACGTCTGGTACCACGCCGACCAGCTCGCAGCAGACCAGGGCTGACGCCTGCCGACGATCGGGGCCGGGGACGAGGACGGGGACGGAGAGGAGGTCGAGACGGTCGTGAGCGACGCCCAGCTCGGCGAACGGGGAGACACCGGGAGCAGCTCCTCCCGCGCAAGCCCCACTGGGCGGGTCTGCACGCACAGGTCAGCGAGCCGGTCGCGAGCCGGTCGCGAGCCGGTCGCGAGAGCATGGAGAGCGGGAGCGAGGCGGGAGAACGCCATCGAGGCTCGAGATCTGCGAACATACGTTCGTATACTTGCCAGCTGGGCATCCGGCGCGTCGCAGCCGTTAGCGTGCAGCGATGACCCGTCCCGAGCCAGATGCCGGGCGCGAGACCCTCGACTGGGCGCGTTTCGGCACTGCTACCCGCAAGCTGGCCGAGTCGATCGCCGACGACGGCTACCACCCCGACTTGATCCTCGCGATCGCGCGCGGCGGGCTGTTCGTCGCCGGGGCGCTCGGCTACGCCCTGTCCGTGAAGAACATCTACGTCATGAACGTCGAGTACTACACGGGGGTCGACGAGCGCCTGCCGCTACCCGTCGTTCTCCCCCCGGTACCGGACCTCGTCGACCTCGAGAGCGCGAGCATCCTCGTCGCCGACGACGTCGCGGACACCGGCCACACGCTCGCCCTCGTCCACGAGCTCTGCAAGGGCAAGGTCGCGGACGTCCGGGCGGCGGTGCTCTACGAGAAGCCACGCTCGGTCATCTCGAGCCGGTACGTGTGGGAGCGCACCGACCGCTGGATCGCGTTCCCCTGGTCCAGCGACCCACCTGTCGTCGGCTCCGGAGCAGCGGACGGCGCCTCCGGCCCGGCCTAGGGGCGCCACCCACCGGGTGGGCGCAGCCGGTAGCCTCGGCGCTTTCCCATTGCCTGCCGTCCCATTGCCTACCTTTTCGTTCTCGTTTCCCGGCTACCCGTTGGCTGATCAATCGACATCTACGAGGTCACCTGTGCGTCGTTCGCTCCTCCTCTCCGCTACGCTCCTCGTCGGCCCGCTCGTCGGGCTCACGGCGACGACAGCCACTGCAACAGCCAGCACGTCCACAGCCAGGTCTGCCGCTACCGCCACGACGACGAGCGCAGCCCGGCAGATCACGTGGCCGAAGGTCTCCGGAGGATTCGGCCAGACCCCGAAGATCACCTTCCCGTCAGGCAAGGCGCCAACAGCGCTCGGGGTGAAGGTCCTGCACAAGGGCACCGGTCCCACCACGAAGAAGGGCGACCTGCTCGTCGCCAACTATCTCGGTCAGGTCTGGGGTGGGAAGGTCTTCGACAGCTCGTTCAGCCGGCACCAGCTCTCCGGCTTCGGCATAGGGGTCGGCCAGGTCATCGCGGGGTGGGACAAGACCCTCGTCGGCGTGCATACCGGCAGCCGCCTCCTCCTCGTGGTGCCGCCCGTCGACGGCTACGGCAAGAGCGGGAACTCCCAGGCCGGCATCACCGGCAAGGACACTCTCGTCTTCGTCGTCGACGTCGTCGCCTCCTACAGCCACACCGCCGAGGCGGACGTCCACGCGAAGGTGATCCGGCGGTCGGTCGGCGGGATAAGCGTCTCGGGCGCCCTCGGTGGTCCCCCGACGATCCGGGTGAAGAAGGGCACGCCAAACCCGGCGGCGCCGACGACCACGCTCCTCGCCCGCGGCAACGGCAAGCCGCTCGGCGCCGGCCTCGTGGTCGTGCAGTTCGCGGCGGCGAGCTGGGGCGGCGTGCTCGCGGAGTCGACCTGGGCCGCCGGCACGCCATACGCGGTGAACCTCGGCCTGAAGGGCAGCACGAGCTTCGTCAACGGGCTCGAGGGCATCCCCGTCGGTAGCCGCGTCCTCATCAAGCTCCCGAAGAGCAGCACGTCGGGCGGCGGCCCCTACGCGATGGTCATGGACATCGTCGCCCAGCCGAGGGACCCGCAGCACTAGTCCCGCAGCATCGGTCCTCGTCGGACCAGGCACTCGTCGGGCCGAGCTCGGCTCGGCGCCGCGCGACGGGGCGCAATGGCAGGGCGACGGATCCTGCCGGCGGAGCGCTCAGCCCCGGGCGCGCCTCATGACCAGCCGTACGACGAAGCCGACGATCACCGCGATCACGGCGAGCTTGACGACCGTGGCGACCAGCCCGACGATCGAAGAGAGCACCGCGAAGGCCACGACGACTGCGACGACGACCGACACGGCGACGGCAGCACCGTGGACCGGTCGCAGCCCTCGACCGCTCGTGCTCGGCGAGGCAGTTCCCCTGGGCTCGATCATGGCGTCACCAAAGCTTCCCGGGCTCGTACGTCCCTACGCGGATCGTACCCGGCACCCGGGTGCGACGGTCGGCGGGTGGCTCGCGTAGCCTGAGGGTCACATGGACGACGTGCTGATCACCGATCCGGCAGCGGAACGCTCGGGGGAGCCCGCGCCGCTGAGGTCGGTACGGGACCAGCTTGCCGGTGACGTCCTCTCCGGCAAGCTCGCTGCGTCGGAGCTCCCCACCCTCTACGCGGACGCCGCTGACGCATGGCTCGCGCGGCTGTTCGACGAGGCGACCAAGGGGCGGGCGCGTGGCTTCGCGCTCCTCGCTGTCGGCGGGCACGGCCGGCGCGAGCTCTGCCCCGGGAGCGACCTCGACCTCGTCCTGCTCCATCGGGCACACCGCGGCTACGACCGCGTCGCCCAGGCGATCTGGTATGCGATATGGGACAGTGGCGTCCCGCTCGACCACAGCGTGCGGACGCGCGGCGAGGTGCTCACGGTTGCCCGGACGGATATGAAGGCCGTGCTCGGGCTGCTCGACGGCCGGCTCGTCGCCGGAGACGAGCACCTCTGCGAGCGGGTCCTCGCGGAGGTCCGGGAGCTGTGGCGCAAGCAGAGCGCGACCTACCTGCCGGAGCTCGAGCAGGCGAGCACTGCCCGGCACCGGGAGAACGGCGAGCTCGCGTTCCTGCTCGAGCCCGACGTCAAGCAGTCCGCCGGCGGGCTGCGCGACCTCGCGGCTCTACGGGCTATCGGCACCGCGTTGCCCGAGCTTGCCCCGTTGACCAGCACACCGACGCTCGTCGGGGCAGAGCAGCTCGTCCTCTCGGCACGCGTCGTGCTGCACTGCAGGACGGGTCGGGACAGCGACCGGCTCATGCTCCAAGAGCAGGACCAGGTCGCCGCCGTGCTCGGCTTCGCGGACGCGGACGCGCTCATGGCACGCGTCGCTGATGCGGGTCGATCGGTGACGGCGACGTCTGTCGAGATATGGCGGCGCGTCCGGACCGCCAAGGCGGGAACGCGCCCGGGCGCCGACGTCGATCTCGGCGACGGCATCGTGCTACGCGGCGGCGAGATCGCTCTCGCGTCGGGCACGAGCCCGGCAGAGGACCCGACGCTCCTCGTCCGGATCGGGGTCGCCGCTGCCCAGCGCAACGCGCTCGTCGAGCGTGAGTCGCTCGACCTCCTCGAGCTGGGGGCGCCACGGCCTCCGGAGCCGTGGAGCGACACCATGCGCGACGCGTTCCTCGCGCTGCTAGGTACCGGCGACGCCCTCGTCCCGGTGGTCGAGGCGCTCGACCAACGCCGGCTGTTCGAGCGCCTCCTTCCGGAGTGGTCGGTTGTCCGCAACCGTCCCCAGCGCAACGCCTACCACCGCTTCACCGTCGACCGCCACCTGCTCGAGGCGGTCGCCCGGGCCGGCGAGCACGTCCACGAGGTGGACCGACCGGACCTGTTGCTGCTCGGCGCGCTCCTGCACGACCTCGGCAAGGGCTTCGACGGCGACCACTGCGAAGTCGGCGAGGACCTCGCGTCCGACATCGCGCGTCGCATGGGCTTCGAGGAGCGCGACGTGGCGGTGATCGCCCGTGTCGTCGCCTACCATCTCGTCCTCCCCGAGGTCGCGACTCGGCGGGACCTCGACGACCCGTCGACGATAGAGCTCGTCGCCCGCGTCGTCGAGGACCGCCGTACCCTCGCGTTGCTCGCGGCGCTCACCGAGGCGGACAGCCGGGCGACCGGATCGTCGGCTTGGAGCCCTTGGAAGGCCGAGCTCGTGGCGATGCTCGCCGAGCGTGTCGGCAGGCTGCTCGACGGCCATCCGATGCGGGCGCCCGCACCGTACGTCCCGGACCCGGCCGACGCGGAGCTGCTGGCACGTGGTGCCCTGGCAGTCCGCGGCTCGGGACGGCGCGTCACGGTGGTCGCCCCGGACCAGCACGGCCTGCTCGCCGCGGCCGCGGGGGCCCTCGCTCTCCATCGGTGCAACGTGCGCCGGGCAACGGCCTCGGCGGCGAGCCCGGGCATGGCCGTCGATGTGTTCGACGTCGAACCGCAGTTCGACCGGCTCCCCGAATGGAGCGCCGTCGAGCGGGATCTCGCGACCATCCTCGACGGCAACCTCGACGTGTCGGCGCGTCTCGCGGAGCAGGAACGCGCGTACGCGGCGGCGCGGCGGCCGATCTCTGCCCGGCGGCCCGAGCGGTACGTCGTCGTCGACAACACGACGTCGGACCTCGCCTCGATCGTCGAGGTCCGTGCACCGGACAGGTTTGGGCTGCTCTACGAGATCACTGCCGCTCTCGCGGCGAGTGGCTGCGACGTCGAGGCGGCTTTCGTCGACACGATCGGTCACGGCGTCGTCGACAGCTTCTACGTCCACGGCCCGGACGGCGGCAAGCTCGCACCCGGGACGGCGTCGCAGCAGGTGAGCGACGCTCTGCGCCTCGTCGTGGGAGCGCCACCCGACGTCGTGGCCGGCGGGTCGGGAGCTGACGATCCTGACCGCCGCCGGCAGGGCGACGAGCACGCGAACGACGAGCAGATGGGCGACGAGGCTGAAGATGAGCGATAGGCCAGCGACCGCCCGACGCCTCCGGCTGCCCGTGGCGCTCGGCGCGGTCGTCCTCGCTGCAGGCGCGTTCGTGCTCGTGACGCACCGCGCGGGTGCGTCGGGCGCACGCGACGCCTCGTCGTCGCGCCACGGCACGAACGTGACGGCACCTCCCCTGGCGGCGGGGCCCACGACGACGACCTCTCCTCCGGCACCACTGTCGCTGCTCGGAGAGTCTCCGGCTCCCGGGACTGCGGCAGTCCCCGCGACCGCGGCGGTCGAGCTGCGCTTCTCGGCGCCAGTCGCGAAAGGCTCGCCGATGCCGCGGCTCTCGCCGCCGATCGCCGGCAGCTGGCGGGGAGCTGGGACGCCGACACTCGTGTTCCAGCCATCGGAGCGCCTCACCCCCTACGAGCACGTGGTGGTCGCCGTCCCGGCCGGCTCCTCCGGGGTGCGTGACGCGGCGGGGAGCAGCCTTTCGGCACCCGTCGCGGAGGGCTTCACGATCGCGGGTGCCTCGACGCTACGGCTCCAGCAGCTGCTGGCGGAGCTCGGATACCTCCCTCTCGCGTTCGACCCGGCCGGCTCGGCCGTGACGACGGCGCCGTCGTCCGCCCTCGCGTCAGAGGCGACCACCGCTTCGACGGTGTCGCTCACGCCGAGGCAGGGACAGTTCGTCTGGCGTTTCCCGGACATCCCCAGCCAGCTCGCCGCCGCATGGCAGCCGGGAGCCTGGAACGCCGTAACCTACGGAGCCGTGATGGCTTTCGAGGCGGCGCACGGCCTCGGAGTCGACGGCGAGCCGGGACCACTCGTCTGGGCTGCGCTGCTCCAAGCTGTCGCGAGCCGGGGCTCGACCACTGCGCCGTACGACTACATCCTCGTCACCGAGACCGGTCCGGAGACTCTCTACGTGTGGCGTGACGGGGCGGTGGTCGACCAGAGCCTCGCGAACACCGGCATCCCCGGAGGTACGACCGCGCTCGGTACCTGGCCGGTCTACCTGCGCTACAGCTCGACGACGATGACCGGGACGAATCCCAACGGCACGCACTACTCCGACCCGGGAGTGCCCTACGTCGCCTACTTCAACGGCTCCGACGCAGTGCACGGCTTCCCGCGTGCGAGCTACGGCTTCCCCCAGAGCGACGGCTGCGTCGAGCTTCCGATCTCGAACGCTGCCGTCGTCTTCGGCACCGACCCCTACGGCACGCTCGTGACGGTGACGACCGGCAACCTCGCCGCCGAGCTCGGCGTCACCGCGCCCCCGTCCGCGACGACGACCTCCGTGGGGCCGCCGCAGGCGGTGGCTCCGGCCACCACGGCACCGGCGGCCGGCTGACGATGGGTCGACGGTGGCGTCGGTCGCCCGGGGCGACTACGACCTGCCGCTCGGCACGATCCCCCATGAGCTCGAGAAGCTTCGCCCCGGCTCGATGACGACGAGGTCCTCGCCTGTGCGGAACGCGTCGGGTGGGCAGGTCATCGGCTCGACTGCGACGCCTTGCCGGGTGTCGGGAGCGGCCAGCGTGTCTCCGGTGAAGCACATCGCGTAGCGGTACACCGCGTCGGCCCAGACGACCGTCGCGCTCGACGAGCCACCGGTCGCGAGGCGTGCTCGCCAGCGTCCGTCGTCGTCGAGCACCATCCCGGTCAGGCAGTCGTCGAGCCGCAGTGCACCGATCGGCTCGCGCGTGCCGATCGGTGCGGGTCCGGCGACCGCTGCGAAGGGCGTGCCGGCGACTGGCTCCGTCCCAACCGGCAGTGCCCGCTCGTCGAGCAGCAGGCGGGTAGTCGCCGGCACGGCGAGGCGCACCTCGTCGACGGTGACGGGGGACGGGCTCAGATAGGCGTGGAACCCGGCGCCGAACGGCGCGGGGCGGTCGCTCTCCGAGGTCGCGCACAAGGTGACCACGAGACCGCCGTCGCCGAGCCGGTACTCGATCTCCAAAGCGAGACGGTAGGGGTACGCAGGCTGGGGATGCAAGACGACCCCGAGGCGCACCGCGTCGTCGCTCCGGCGGTCCACGACGCGCCACGGCATCCAGCGGACGAGACCGTGGATCGCGTTCGCCTTGGCCGGCTCGTCGAGCGCGGCATGACCACGCACACCGGCGAACTCGTAGCTGCCGTCACGCAGGCGGTTGGGCCAGGGAGCCAGCACCTGCCCGCGGCTCCCACCGCATATCTCGCCCTCTGCGAAGCCCCAGCACACCGGCACGTCGCCGTCGACGTACGAACGCAACGTCGCCCCGACCTCGGTGACGACCGCTACCTGGGCGCCATGGGACAGGACGTGCTGCTCGCCGGAGGGAGGGACCATGCGCTCATGGTAACGAGCGCCACCTTCGACGCGCCGGTGGAGGCTCCGGGAGAGGGCGCTCCTTGACCTGTCCGATACAGAGGCGTAACATCATCGCCACCTCAGACAGAGACACCGACGAACGGTGCCGGGCGACCGGCACGCGGGTAGTCCGGACGTGGCGCGTGTCGCGCCCCCGGGCTCTGGACCGCTTCTCGGCATTGCTCCTGCCGACTCCCCCGCGACCGACGCGCCGTCCGACCGACCACGCCCACGGGCGGAGAGGAGACGATCGACGACCACCCGAGGGCCGCCCCCGTCAGCACCTCGTTCGGACGCCGTGCGCGTCCCGGCACGGTCAGCCCTCCCGGCACCGCGCCCCGAGAAGCATGCACTCATGACGGCGTGCCCGCATCCCGCACCCACCTGGAGCCCAAGGGGTTTCCCGCAGTCCAAGGAGGCGCAAGATGCGAAAGCACCCATTGCTAGCGCTCTTTACGACCACGATAACGCTCACCACGACAGTCGCCGCAGGTCACGCGTTCGCTTCGTCGGACACGACCGCGACGCCGGTGCTACCGGCTGTCGCAGCCGGTAGCACCGCTGCACCTATCCCGTCGCCACGCACGGCGTCCATCGCTTCACCGTCGGCGCGCGGTGCACTCGTACGCGAGACCCCGCTACGACGGCACGCCTCCGCCCGCCGAAGACCCGCCGCTGTCGCGACGGCCGTCGCGGCAGTCCGTGGCTTCGTGCGCAGCGACATCTCCGCTGCAGGGCCACTCGCCCTCGACCTCGTCCTCGGCTCGCGAGCGAGTCGAGACCTCGTCACGAGCAGCGCACGCCGGCACGCAGACCCCATGGTCCAGGTGCTGGTCTCCGCCGACCTGCACGTCAGGTCCACCCGAGCGACCGCCGTCGCGGTGCCCGCCGGGGGACCCTGGCTCGCCCTGCGTACCTGCGAGTCCGGCAACAACTACGCCGCGGACACCGGCAACGGCTACTACGGCGCCTACCAGTTCGCACCGAGCACGTGGTGGTGGATCGGCTACGCGGGAATGCCCGACGACGCGTCACCGGCCCTGCAGGACCAGGCTGCCCAGAGGCTCGAGTCACGAGTCGGATGGAGTGCCTGGCCCGTCTGCTCTGTCGTGCTCGGACTGCGCTGAGGGTCCATGAGCCCTTGCGCCATGTGGACCACCGAGGCCGGTACTGTTGGGCAAGCCCTCATCACGTCCCAGGGAAGGTGGCCATGACGACCTCTGAGCCGGCGCCGTTCGAGAGCGTGGCTCTTACCTTCGACGACGTCATGCTCGTGCCACAAGCCTCGTCGGTGCTCCCGCACGAGGTGGACACGACGAGCATGCTCTGCGATCGGCTCGGCCTCAACATCCCACTCGTCTCCGCGGCGATGGACACCGTGACCGAGTCACGGCTCGCGGTCGCTCTCGCTCGGCTCGGCGGGCTCGGGATCGTCCACCGCAACATCGCGATCGAGCACCAGGCCGAGGAGATCGACCGGGTGAAGCGCTCCGAGGCCGGCATGGTCTCGAACCCTGTGAAGATCACGGCAGACCGTCCGGTCGCCGAGGCCCAGGAGCTCATGTCGCGGTTCCACATCTCCGGCATCCCCGTCGTCGACGCCGAGGACCACCTCGTCGGCATCGTGACCAACCGCGACCTCCGGTTCCTCGACGACGCGAGCGTCACGGTCCGTTCCGTGATGACATCGGAGGGCCTCGTCACGGCACCGGTCGGCACGGACCTCGCTCGAGCGCGCTCGCTGCTCCAGGCCGCGAAGGTCGAGAAGCTGCCCATCGTGGACGAAAGGGGACGCCTGCGCGGCCTCATCACGGTCAAGGACATCACGAAGCAGGAGGCCTTCCCCTTCGCGTGCAAGGATCCCGAGGGGAGGCTCCGCGTCGGCGCAGCGATCGGCGTCGGGTCCGACGGCATCGCCCGGGCCAAGGCTCTCGTCGACGCCGAGGTGGACGTGATCTGCGTCGACACCGCTCACGGGCATTCGACACGTGTGCTCGAGACGGTGGCTGAGCTCCGGCAGAATTGGCGCGACGGTGTCATCGTCGGTGGAAATGTCGCGACGCGTGCAGGCACGCGGGCGCTCGCCGAAGCAGGCGCCGACGTCGTGAAGGTCGGGATCGGACCGGGAGCTATCTGCACGACACGCGTCGTGACCGGGATCGGTGTCCCGCAGTGGACCGCCGTGCGGGACTGCGCTCTCGAGGCACGCGTGCACGGCGTAGGCATCCTCGCGGACGGCGGCATACGCTTCTCCGGCGACATCGCGAAGGCCATCGGCGCAGGTGCCCACGCGGTCATGCTCGGGAGCCTTCTCGCGGGAGTGGAGGAGAGCCCCGGAGAGATCGCGATGATCGGCAACCGGCCGATGAAGCGCTACCGGGGGATGGGCAGCCTCGGAGCGATGGCAGCTCGCTCGTACTCGAAGGACCGCTACTCCCAAGAGGACGTGCATGAGACGGCAAAGGTGATACCCGAAGGCGTCGAGGGCAACGTCCCCTACCGGGGACCCCTCCACGAGGTCGTCCACCAGCTCGTCGGCGGCCTGCGCCAGGCGATGGGCTACAGCGGCACGAGGACCGTCGCCGAGCTGCGCGACAGGGCGCAGTTCATCCGGGTATCGCCACAGGCAATGCGGGAGAGCCACCCTCACGACCTCACGGGCGTCGTCGACGCCCCGAACTACTGGGCGAGCGAGCTCTGAACGTCGCGCGCCGGGCCCTCCGCCCCGCCGGCCGGCCGACGTGGCGCGCCGGCCACCGTCGAGTGCCAGCCAGAACCAGGTCAGCCCGTGTTGCGCAGACCGGCTGCGATCCCGTTCACGGTGAGCAGCAGGGCGCGCTGGAGCTCCGCGTCCTCGTCGCCGGAGCGTCGCCGGCCGAGCAGCTCGACCTGGAGATGGTGCATGGGACGCAAGTAATCGTCGCGGACCTGGAGGGTCCTTCGCAGCAAAGGACGTGAGTCGAGCAGCTCGTCCTCCCCCGTCAGCGCGAGCACGCCGTCGACCGTGCGA
>DAHXNN010000228.1 GCA_027365385.1 Acidimicrobiaceae bacterium
CTTCGCGCATGGCAGCAGGTAGAGCTGGTGGCGCGTCCCGAGGCCGTCACGCTCTCGGACGAGGTCGACGTGGAGGTCTGCCTCGCGGGCGGCTATGTAGCTCTGGAAGAGGCTCGCGCGCATGTCCTGGCGATAGGTCGCGGAGGAGAATGGCAGGACGCGCTCGAAGTGCTCGGGCACGACGATGGCGATCGGGTCACGTGCAGCGACGTAGCCTTCGCCGAGGCCTGCCACGAGCCTCGAGAAGCGGGCGATCTCTCCGAGCTGCGGCTTCGGAGCACCGTGACCATCAGTCAGGCCGAAGTGCATCTCGAAAGGATGGTGCCGGTACGGATCCTGACCGCTGAGATCGTCGTAGTCGCAGTTGTTCCAGGCGATCCAGCCCGTCGCTCCGGCGGCAAGCGTCGTGTGGAGCACCTGGCGGTAGTAGTGCGCAGCATTTGGACCCGACACGAAGTCCGACGTCACACCGAACTCCTCGAGCACCACGGGACAGCCGAAGCCCGAAGCGAGCTCACACGCGAAGGCAGCGGCCAGCGACTGGCGCACCGGATCGTCGGACATCGGATAGACGTGCGGGCCGACGAAGTCGACCAGAGGAGCGAGCGCGCGGAGCGAGTAGCCGTTGTCTGCGCCTGAGACCTCGACACCCCAGGCACCGTCGCCGAGGGACACCGGTTGGGTCGCTCCGGTCGACCGCACCGCCTGGACGACGATACGCGCCCAGGCGCTGATCTCCTCTATCGAGCCCGGACCACCGTAGAGGGGCATCTCGTTGGACACGAGCCAGCCGACTATGGCGGGATGCGCACCAAAGTGTCGCGCGATCTCTGCGGCAAACCATGACTGCTGCGCGACGAGCCAGACGTCGCGGTAGAGGTCCCGACCCGCCCGCCAAGCCGGGTCCCAGTTCTCTCCGGACATGTGCCCGACGATGAACGTCGGGATCGTGCCGATCCCGATCTCGCCGTGCGCGTCGAGAAAGTCGCTGAATCGGTCCAGCACCGCCTCGTCGAGACGCTCGGGCGCAGGGACGAAGTCAGGCCAATAGCAGAACGAACGGGTGACGTTGCAACCGTTGCGGGCGAGGATCTCGAGCTCCTCGCGCACGACGCTTGGCTCGTAATGGACCCACATCCGGGGCCCTCCCGTCCTGGACCAGAAGTTGGCCCCGATCCAAGACTTTGGAACGTTCGACTTCGTCACAGCTCCCCCGACATTCCCCTGGCCGCCCCGAGGGCACCTTCACCGCCGCGAGAGCGGCTTGGCCGCCCCGAGAGCAGCTTTGGCCATGCGGTGACGTCCTGCGGAGATCTGCCCCTCGGCAGCTCTTGAGCGCTTCACTGGCAGTCAACTACTTGCCCGGTTAAGTGTCAAGCGCGGAAATGCAGGAGGATTGCGTCTACCGTTCTCCAACCGACGCCACCTGCACAGTCGTACCACCCTTACGGAACGACGAGCTGGTTCACACTGCGGAGCACCTGGGGGGCGACGAGAGCGTCCGCGTCGATCTCGCCGGGCACAGCGACGTGAAAGCTCGTGGACTCGCCGTCGAGCAGCGTGACGAGCATGTCGTCCACCCGCGCGCCAGGTGCGATCTTGTCTACGAGGAGCGTTACGTCGCGATGCAGTCCCCTTGCCGTCACGGTCACGACGTGGCCCCCGTCGACCTTCTCGACTGCCGTGGCGAGGTCGTGGGGGGCGAGTGACAGATCTTTGTCCTCGACGAAGAACCAGAAGGCGCGGCTGCTCCCGCTACCGCCCTCGCCTGCCACGAGGACCTCGGCCGTAGCGTCGCCCGGCTCTACCAGTGGCTGGGGAAGCAGCAACGAGCTGGCTGTTCCCGGAGCTACGTCGACATCTAGCGTGTCCTCGGCGAGCGTCGCACCACCCAAGCTCGACCGTACGACCCGCACCGCTCCCGACCAGAGCTCGTCGCTGTCGTTGACCGCCACGAGCGCGAGGCCGGTGCCGCGTGGCTGGATCGTCAGCAACCGTGGCGCGTAGCTACGCCGGAGCGCGTACCAGAGCGGCTTGCGCCTACCGTCGCCGTCGACGGCCGCCCACGAGACGGCCGGCCAGCAGTCGTTGAGCTGCCAGACGATCGTCCCGGCGCACCGTGGTTCGAGCGACCGCCAGTGCTCGACCCCGAGGGTCACCGCGCGGGCCTGGTTGAGCGAGGTCGCCCAGTGCCAGTCCTCCATCGAAACCGGGACGGGCAGGTGTGCGGCGAGCCCGCGCTCGAGCTTGCCCATGCCGTCGGCCGCCTTCTGGTGGCAAAGCAGCGCGGGACCGTCGACGGCGAGCGGCTCGTCGTGGACCGCGCGCACGAGGGTCGACCACGCCGGCGGACCCTGGAAGCCGAACTCCGAGACGAACCGCGGTGCGTAGTCCCGGTAGGCCGTATAGTCACGCTCGTTCCACACGTCCCAGACGTGCATCGTCCCGTGCTCCGGGTCGTTCGGGTGCAGGTCGGCCGAGAAGGACCAAGGGCTGCCGGCCGAGTACGGCCTGGTCGGGTCCAGGCGAGCGACGATCTCGGGGAGCATCTCGAGGTAGTAGCCGGATCCCCACGTCCGATCACCGAGGTCCTTCTTCCACCCCCAGTCCTCGTGACCCCAGAGGTTCTCGTTGCAGCCGTTCCAGAGTGCAAGGCTCGGATGCACCGACAGCCGGGTGACCGCCTCGCTCGCCTCGGCGAGCACCTCGCCGCGCAGCGGGTCCTCCTCCGCATACGCGGCGCACGCGAAGAGGAAGTCCTGCCAGACGAGGAGACCGATCTCGTCCGCGACGTCGTAGAAGTCCTCGCTCTCGTAGATCCCACCTCCCCACACCCGCAGAAGGTTCATGTTCGCGTCGACTGCATCCTGGAGTCGCGCCGCATAGCGACTCCGATCGATCCTCGACACGAAGCAATCGTCCGGTATCCAATTCGCGCCTCGCACCACGACGGGGACGCCGTTCACCACGAACGTGAAGCGCCTGCCGTTCTCGTCGCTGCTCGTATCGAGATCCACGGTGCGAAATCCCACTCGCCCGTGCCATTCGTCGAGCCGCCCGGCGGCGGCGAGCTGGCTGCCAGGCACGCGCAACGTCACCGCGAGGTCGTACAAGGGCTGAGCTCCGTAGCCGGCCGGCCACCAGAGCTCGACGGCAGGCACGTCGAGCTCGACGAGAGCGGACGTCGCTCCGGGCTGGACCGCGACGCTCGCCTCGACGCCGGCAATTTGCGCGTGCACCTCCAGCACGTCGGCATCCTCGTCACGCTCCAGCGCGACGTTGACTGCGACCCGTCCGAGCGGGGCGACGGTGGCACCCCTGTCCGGTGCTCCCGGCCCACGCGGGACGTCGACGAGTGGGCGAACGGATGCGATCCGTGCGACTCGCCAGCGGTCGAGGCCGATCGGTCGCCATATACCAGCCGTCGGAAGGTCAGGTCCCCAGTCCCAGCCGAAGTTGCATGCCATCTTACGGATCGCGTTAAACGGGTGCGCGTTTACGTGTGGTCGGGGACCGAGATCCTCGCTAGCCCGTTCCGCATAGGTGACGGGCGCCTCGAACGTGACCGACAGGGCGTTCCCGCCTGCTCGCAGCGCGTCACGGACATCGAACCGATAGCTGCGGTGCATGTTCGCTGTCTGGCCGATCACGGCGTCGTTGAGCTCGATCGTCGCAACCGTGTCGAGACCCGCACAGACGACGTCGACGCGCTCGCCTGGAGACGGTGGGTCCGCGTCGAAGCGCGTCGTGAACCTCCACCTCGTCCGCCCGATCCAGGCACAGGCGTCCTCGTTCTCGTCGAGGTACGGATCAGGCAGCACGCCCGCTGCGACTAGGTCGGTCGTCACGCAGCCCGGTACCGCTGCGGCAATGCTCCGCTCCGAGAGCTCCACCGGGGCCTCCCCCCCGGCGGCCCGTACGGTCCATCCATCGTGTAGCAGCGTCAGCACGTGCTCCTCCTAGGACCTGTCGCTCGGCGGCGTCGTCGGGCGAGCGCTCCGGCACGACGCGATACGACTCGACGACGGCTCTGACGGCGATCGCTTCCTGTACATGCACCATGCAGTCTTGTCCCCCACGCCAGTCTTGACCACGCCAGTCTTGTCCCCCACGCAGACTGGACGTCCCCGTCTCAGCTGTCGACCACCGAGACGGCACGCCCGCGTTCGCCGGAGCTCCCAGGTCGAGCAGTCAACTACTTTATCGGTTAAGTGTCAAGAAGAGGCGATCTCTAGGACCTGCGCCCTGTGCTACCCCTCGGGGTGAGCTGTGCACGAGCTTCCCCTGCGCTTTCGACGGCACCGTCCTCGATGAGTGCGAGGAGCGCCGCTGCCGCGTGTGCACCCTGCTCGGGGATGTCCCGTGTCACTGCGGTGAGGGGTGGGTGGACGACCTGGCAGTAGAGCGAGTCGTCCCACGCGACGAGCGAGACGTCTGCCGGGACGTCGAGACCCATCTCGTGCGCGACGCCGAGTCCCGCGACGGCGAGGACGTCGTTGTCGTACACGATCGCCGTCGGCGGACGAGGGTCCGTCAGCAGCTGCCGCGTGGCCTGGGCGCCGCTCTCGGCCATGTAGTCGGTCACGAGCACCCGCGGGGAAAGAGCAAGCTCCCCCATCGTGGCGAGGAATGCGGCTGTCCGGACCTCGGTATGGCGAAACCCCGGCACTCCTGCGACGCGCGCGATGCGCTCGTGGCCGAGGCGGGCGAGGTAGCGGACCACGTCGACCACGGCGCCTTCGTCGTCGCTCCAGATCGCAGGCAGGCTCCCTGTGCCGTCGGGACCACCGACGACGACGGCAGGTAGGCCAAGCTGCTCGATCTGTGCGATACGCGGGTCGTCTACGCGGAGGTCGACCACGAGCACCCCGTCGACCCGGCGCTCGGCCCACCACCGGCGATAGACCGCCATCTCGGCCTCGACGTCGTCGACGACCTGGAGGGTGAGCCCGATCGAACGCGACGAGAGCTCAGCCTCGATGCCGGCGATGAGCTCCATGAAGAACGGTTCGAAGGCGAGCGTACGTGCAGGGCGGGCGAGGACGAGGCCGCAGGCTCCCGCGCGCGACCCCGACAGTGCACGCGCCGCGCTGTTGGGGTACCAGCCGAGATCGTCGGCGATGCCGAGAATCCGGCGGCGTGTCACGTCCGAGATGCCCGGCCGGTCGTTCAGCGCGTATGACACTGCGCCTTTCGAGACGCCGGCGCGCAGTGCGATGTCTGCGATGGTGACCCGTCGCCTGACGCTCGAGTTCTCCTTCGGCACCACAACGTCCTCCGACCGGGCGGCTCGTGGCGCCGGCGACGACCATGCAAGGTATCAGGACTCGGCGCTGCCGCCTGGGATCACCTCTGCAGCGCGACACCCACGATGCGGCGCGAGCACGCGCCAGCCGCCGGTCGATTACGACAGGACGACCGCCGACGCGCCGCGCGGAGGCTCACGGCTAACGGCACGCGGGCTGGCCGTCCCAGGTCGCGAGGGCACCGGGACCCTCCGCCGAAGTCGTGCTCGTCCAGGCTCGCCATCACCTAGAACGCTCCGGTGACGACCTCGAGCTGTCCCTCGAGCACCGACGCGACGTCGAACCGGACGGTGACGCCATGACGGCCTGACTCGGCGAGGTAACGCGCGGCGAGCCGGCGCAGGCGCTGCTGCTTCGCCCGTCCGACGGCCTCGGCGGGGGCGCCGTAGCCGAGGCCACTACGCGCTTTCACCTCACAGAACACGAGCGTGCGGCCGCG
>DAHXNN010000230.1 GCA_027365385.1 Acidimicrobiaceae bacterium
GCGGGGCAGGTGTGGCTGGGAGTCGTCACCGTCGCGCTCCGCCGCCGACTCCGCCGCGACGGCGTCCTCGGGCAGGCGGATCGCACGTCCCTTGGACTGGACGGCGCGCTGGAGCGACTGGCGGATCCACCAGGTCGCGTAGGTCGAGAACTTGAAGCCCCGCTGCCAGTCGAACTTCTCGACCGCGCGCATCAGCCCGAAGGTACCCTCCTGGACGAGGTCGACGAGGTCGACGCCCCGTCCTTGGTAGCGGCGCGCCCAGTGGACGACGAGCCGGAGGTTGGCGGAGATCATCTCGTCGCGAGCGAGCGCGTCGCCTTCTGCGACGCGCTGCGCGAGCACCGTCTGCTCCTGCGCGCTGAGCAACGGGTACTTGCCGATGTCGTCGAGGAAGAGACGCATGAGGTCGGGTCCCGCCCCGGCCCGCTCTCTCGTGTCGTCTACGAATGTCGTGGTGGAGATGGCTTCCTCTCCTTCGTCCCGTCGTCCGCGGGGCCTGTCGTGCAGGCAGTTCCCTCGGACCGTTCTAAGGTTGCACTGCTCCTAACGCCTCGGCGGCCCTATGCATTCCACTCGACGCCCCGGCCCGGCCACCGTGGTCGGTCCTGGACGAGGACGGTCATGACCAGCGGGACAGCTTCTCCACCTCCTCCGAGCTCCTTCCCGGACGGCATCCTGGCCGCCCGGGTTGAGCCACAGCCTGCGGCGAACGAGGCTCGTCGGGATCCGGGCCACGACGAGCACCGGCCGCGCAGCGTCGTGCTCGTCCGCCACGGCGCGACGGCATGGAGCCGGAGCGGTCGCCATACGGGGCGGACGGACCTGCCGCTCGACGAAGGCGGGCGGATCCAGGCGGCGGCCGTGGGAGAGCGTCTCGCCGGACGCCACTTCGGCCTCGTGTGGTCGAGCCCGCGCAGGCGGGCGCGTGACACGTGCCGGATCGTGGGCTTCGCCGACCGCGCGGAGATCGTCGACGACCTGCAGGAGTGGTCCTACGGGGCATACGAGGGACTCACGACTGCACAGATACGCGAGCACCGACCGGGCTGGCAGGTCTTCGTCGACGGCTGCCCCGAGGGCGAGACCCCCGAGGGCGTCGCAGCCCGAGCGGACCGGGTGATCGTGGGACTGCGCGCCGAGGCGGAGAGCCGCAACCTCGAGACGGCGATCGTCTTCTCCCACGGGCACTTCCTGCGGATGCTCGCTGCGCGGTGGCTCGGGCTCGGGCCGAGTGACGGCGGCCACTTCGCACTCGACGCAGGGCGGGTCAGCGAGCTCTCCTTCGAGCGAGAGGTCCCGGTGCTCGCGAGCTGGAACTGCTGAGCGAGCACTGCTGAGCGGACAGTCAACTGGGCGGACAGTCAACTGGGCAGGCAGTCAACTGGGCAGGCAGTCAACTGAGCGGTTCGAGCGCTCCCGAGGTGTCCCGGGCCCGAGCGACCATGTCGGCAAGCGTGAAGGAGTCGAGGTGCCGCCGCATGTGCGCGCCTACCTCGGCCCAGACCGCGAGAAGGACGCACTGGCCTTCGTGGTCGCACGCTCCGTTCTCGTGCGGCGCGCCGAAATCTCCCAGGGCGATCGGGCCGTCGACAGCGCTCACGATCGCCCCGAGGGTGATCTCCCCGGCCGGCCGGGCGAGCACGTAACCACCGCCGACGCCCCGCTTCGACCGGACGAGGCCGGCTCCTTTCAGCGCGAGGAGAATCTGCTCGAGGTACGGCTGGGGGAGACCCGTGCGCTCCGCTATGTCCCGCACCGACGTCGGACCCGGGTCGTCCGAGCGCAGGGCTAGCGACAGCAGCGCTCGGCTCGCGTAGTCGCCACGGGTTGAGACCTTCACGGGTCCATCGTACGGCGGGGCCGGTGCTCGTCGTATGCTCGCCCCGATGGAGGAGGCGGCGCTTGGCGCTCTGTCGGGCGCGCCCACGGGCGGCGAGCAGGACCTGCCGATGCTTCCCGACTACGGGGGCGCCTGCTTGAGCGAGGTCGTGCCTGCGCTCCTGGCCTGCTCGGGAGGACCGGGCGACACGGGCTGCCCACCGGCGACGAGCGCGCCGGCCTGGCTCCCCGGCATCGCGGCCGGAGCAGCGCAGGTCGTGCTCCTCGTTCTCGACGGGCTCGGCTGGGAGCAGCTCGAGGCGCACCGGTTGGACGTCCCGACGTTGTCGTCGATGTCCGGCGGTCCGATCACCTCTGTCGCTCCGACGACGACGGCGACCGCTCTCACCTCGCTCTCGACAGGGCTCGCCCCGGCCGAGCACGGCATCGTCGGCTACCGGATCGCCTGCGGCGGCACCGTGCTCAACGTCTTGAAGTGGACGACACCGGAGGGCGACGCACGCGAGCGCGTCCCGCCGACGAAGCTCCAGCCGCACGCGGCGTTCCTCGGCCGCGGGTGCCCAGTCGTCTCGCGTGCGGAGTTCGCGGGGACGGGCTTCTCCGACGCGCACCTGTCTGGATCGCCGCTCGTGGGCTGGAGGGTCGCGTCGAGCCTGGCTGTCGAGGTCCGCAGGCTCCTTGTCGGTGGCGAGCCCTTCGTCTACGCCTACTACGACGGTGTCGACAAGGTCGCGCACGAGCGGGGTCTCGGAGAGCACTACGCAGCCGAGCTACGCGCCGCGGACCGCCTCGTCCTCGACGTCCTCGACGTCCTCGTGCCGGGAGCCGTCCTCGTCGTCACCGCCGATCACGGCCAGGTCGAGGTCCGGAGAGCACCCATAGCGCTCGACGACGAGGTCATGCGCGACGTCGTGCTGCTCTCGGGTGAAGGGCGCTTTCGCTGGCTACATGTCCGCGACGGGGAGCCCGCTGGCGACGCGACGGAGCGTGCCGCTTCGCTCTGCCGAGAGCGCTACGGAGACGTCGCCTGGGTCCGCACGAGGGAGGAGCTGCTCGAGGAGGGTTGGCTCGGTCCGCGGTTGGCACCCGGCGTCGAGGCCCGGCTGGGCGACGTCGCACTCGCGGCTCGCGCTCCTGTGGCGTTCTTCGACCCCTCGGATACCGGCGAGATGCGTCTCGTCTCCAGGCACGGGTCGATGACCCGGGCGGAGATGCTCGTCCCGTTGCTCGCGTCCGGCCGGTGAGGATCTACACGAGGCGCGGGGACGACGGGACGACGGACCTGCGCGCCGGCGGGCGCGTGCCGAAGGACAGCAGCGCCCTCGAGCTCACCGGGACGATCGACGAGGCTCAGGCCGCGCTCGGCATGGCCCGTGCCGAGACGACGCCCGGGAGCGAGCTCGACGCGGTGCTCGTCGGCCTCGAGCGGGACTTGTGGATCGTCATGGCGGAAGTCGCGACGAGCGGGGACCGGCGCGACGGGCTCGAGCCGGGGGTGACTGCTGTGACCTCGACGATGGTCGGGCAACTGGAGTCGCGGATCGACGCCGTGATGGCGACGCTCGACCTCGAGCGTGGCTTCGCGGTGCCGGGCGGGACGCGCTGCTCTGCCGCTCTCGACCTCGCGCGAGCTGTCGTGCGCAGGGCGGAGCGGATAGCTGTCGGACAGGGTGCGGGCACGTCGCTCGTCGGCGCGTTCCTCAACCGCTTGTCGGACCTCTGCTGGGCGCTCGCGCGCTCGACCGAGGGCGATCATCTCCGGGTCCGCGACGTCTTGCCCAAAGAGCGGGAGCGCGGGGACGCCGCCGGTACGGGGCGTGGCGCCAGCGGGAGCGGCGCCGGCGTGGACGGGACAGACGGAGCGGACGGAGGAGATTGATGACGTCAGGAGCTGGTGAGGGGCAAGAGCTCCCGGAGATGGGCAGGGCGACGGTGGGCAGGGCGACGGTCGTGGATGCGGCGGACGCGGTGCCGGTCGACGCCGAGATGGTCGTGCGGCTGGTGATGTCACCGTTCGAAGGATCCCACCAGGGGATCGACCTCGACGACGAGCTCTGCAGGAGGCTCGGGTTCACCGGGGAGCTCGCGACGTCGCTCGTCCTCGCACCTGGCGCCGGGCGGCGCGCTCCTGAGGTGCTCGTCGGTGCCGGCCCCGCCGAGCGTCTCGATGCCGAGGCCGCGCGGCGTGCCGGGGCAGCAGCGGCGCGCGAGGCGTCTCATTTCGGCACCGTGGCGGTCGACTGGACAGGCGTGGTACCGGCCCGGTGCGACGCGGAGGAGGTGGCGGGGGCGATCGCAGAGGGCGTGCTGCTCGCCTCCTACCGCTACGACGGCTACCGGTCGGGGACTCACGAGGCAGGCCCTGAGCGCGTCGTCATCGTCGGACCGGAGCCAGATGCGGCAGCTCGCGGCATCGAGCGTGCCCGTGTCGTCTGCGAGGCGGTCGCGCTTGCCCGGGATCTCGTGAACACCCCCGCAGGCGATCTTCCGCCCCGGCGCTTCGCCGAGATCGCAGGCACGCTCGCCGAGCGCGAAGGCCTCGAGCTGCGCGTCCTCGACGAGGACGCGATTGCCGCGGAGCATCTCGGCGGCCTCCTCGCCGTCGCGCGGGGATCTGCCGAGCCGCCGCGCTTGCTCCGCCTCGAGTACGTCCCCGACGGCGAGGCAGCCCGTGGAGCGCCGCTGGTCGCTCTCGTCGGCAAGGGCATCACCTTCGACTCCGGTGGCTTGTCGCTGAAGACCGGTACCGGGATGATGTCGATGAAGACCGACATGAGCGGAGCCGCTGCGGTCCTCGCGACCCTTGGCGCCTGCCGGAGGCTCGGTGTCGCGGTCCGAGTCGTCGGCTTCATGCCCATGGCGGAGAACATGCCTGGCGGACGAGCGACCAAGCCCGGGGACGTGCTCCGCGCGCGCAACGGCAAGACCATCGAGGTGCTCAACACCGACGCCGAGGGCCGTCTCGTGCTCGCCGACGCGCTGAGTCTCGCGGTCGAGGATGCGCCGGACGCCGTCGTCGACCTCGCGACCCTCACGGGGGCATGCGTCGTCGCTCTCGGTGCGTCGATTGCTGGCGTCATGGGTAACGACGACCGCCTGGTCGCGGCGGTGCGCGCAGCGTCGGCGCGTGCGGGCGAGCCGACCTGGCACCTGCCCCTGCCGTCCGGCTATCGCAGCCAGATCGACTCCGAGATCGCCGACATGAAGAACATCGGCGTGCCCGGCGAGGCCGGAGCGCTCGTCGCCGGGCTGCTGCTCGGGGAGTTCGTCGCCCGGACTCCGTGGGCGCACCTCGACATCGCTGGTCCCGCGCGATCGAGCGAGGACAAGGGCTACCGCCGCAAGGGTGGCACGGGCTTCGGGGTGCGGACGCTGCTCGAGCTGCTCAGGCAGTACGAGCCGTTCGGGGGTACGGTCGTGGGGACGCCGACAGGTACGGAGGTGCTGCGATGACGGAGCTCTCGGGCAGTATGCAGCCACAGCCCTCCCAGCCCGGGACGGTGCCCGCCCAGCCCGGGGCCGACCAGGCCGGCGGCGTCGCCGAGACGGCCGGCAAGGATGCGGAGCCGCTCGGCTGGTCCCGGGTGCCGTCGAGCCCGCTCACGCTCGCGGTCGACGTGGGTGGCACCGGGCTCAAGGCGGCCGTGCTCGACGCCGACGGGCGCATGGTCGCCGACAGGGTGCGTGTGCCGACCACCTACCCCTTGACGCCCGGCGGCTTCGTCGACGCGCTCGATGCTCTCGTCAAGCCCTTGCCGGCCTACGACAGGATCGCGGTCGGCTTTCCTGGCGTGGTGCGACGCGGGAGGATCCTCACAGCCCCCCACTTCGTCACCGAGTCCGGGCCCGGCTCACCGGTGGTGCAGTCGCTGCGTGACGCGTGGGCCGGCTTCGCCGCCGCGGATGCGCTGTCTCAGCGGCTCGGCCGGCCCTGCAAGGTCGCGAACGACGCCGATCTCCAAGGGCTCGCCGTCATCGCCGGCAAGGGCCTCGAGCTCGTCGTCACGCTCGGCACCGGCGTGGGCACGGGCCTGTTCCTCGACGGCCAGGTGACACCCCACCTCGAGCTAGCCCAGTCGCCGTTCCGCAAGAGCCAGACCTACAACGAGCAGCTCGGAGATGCCACCTTGCAGCGGGTCGGGCTCGCGAAATGGCGCAAGCGCCTCGTCGATGCGCTCGACAACTTCGCCGTCCTGCTCAACTACGACACCTGCTACCTCGGCGGCGGCAACGCGCGCCATGCTTCGGGCCACGTCGACGAGAGGTTCGTCGTCGTCGACAACGTCGCCGGCATCCTCGGCGGCATCAAGCTCTGGGACGAGGGAGCCCACCACCTGATCTGAGCGGTCCGGTCTGGTCTGCGCGGTCCGGTGGCAGCCGGTCTGGCGGGCGGGGACGCCCTTGACCGGTCGGACCCGGCGTTGTCATCCTCCCGGGGCGAGTGTCGCCGCACACTGGGCCGACAAGGCAGTGACGAGCTCCGCCTCGGGGACACGCGAGCTCTCCGAAAGTGTCGCCGTGAGCGCCTCCCATTGGCCCCCGGCGCTGCCGGCGAGAGCTGCGGGCTGCAGCGCCCTCCTCAGCTCCTCGAGGGCGAGCGCCCTCTCCCGGCTGGCGACGCGAGCAGTCGTCGCACGGGTGGACACCGAGTACTCGTGGATGGAGGCTGCGACATCGACGCAGGCGGTATGCCCGAGCGCCGCTGCCTGCGACCCACCGCAGCTCGCGAGCGTCAGCGACAGCGCCACCGCGGACACGGCGAGCCCGGTAGCTCGCGAGAGCCGCGAGCGCTGCGCTCGCGAGCGCTCACTCCCCAAGCCACGCCGGCGCTGCGTCGAGGAGAAAGCGGCTCACGGCGAGCGCGCGGTCGAACGTGTCGCAAAGCAGCTCCTCGCCGGCAAGCACCCGCGCGAGTGAGACGTTCTCCCTTGCGACGATCGTGAGCCGTCGGACGGGCGGATCTGTCACCGAGCCGAACGAGTCCGTCGCGGAGATCTCGAGCGGCAGGTCGACACCTCCGACCCCGGCGAGATCGATCGCGAGCCGGAGCAGGTCCGGGCCGTTCGGCAGGGGCGGCACCCCCCAGGTGAACGTGAGGGGGAAGGACCACTTGTCCGGCGGCTCGACGTCGTCGGGGAGCGCCACGACCGCGTCCTCGAAGTCGAGGAGCGTCCTCGGGTCCACCTCGAGCGCGAGATGGAGGTCGATCGGCCCACCGCAGCCTTCCTCGGGGTGCAGGTCGACCTCCCAGAACTGCCGCAGCGAGTAGGTCTCGACGAAGTGGCGCTCGTCGTGGACGTGGAAGCCGTGGTCGACCGCGTGGTCCTTCAGCTCGGCCACGTAGCCGGCGACGTCGATGACTGCCATCTCGACGCCAAGTGTAGGCCGGGGCCGCCTCGTGACCGGTAACCTCGCAGGCCGTGGACCACGAGACGTTGCTCGCCACCCTCTCGGAGGTGTGCGACGCCGTCGCCTCCACGCTCGGCGACCTCGAGGACTGGAGCCTCGCCGGAACGCGCGACGGCCAGTACCGGAGCGACCTCGCAGCGGACGCGGTCGCCGTGGGGCACCTCTTGTCGGCGGGCCTCGGCGTGCTGAGCGAGGAGTCCGGGCTCCACGAGGCGGACCGTCCCTTTCTCGCCGTGCTCGATCCCGTCGACGGGTCGACCAACGCATCGCGGCGCCTTCCGTGGTATGCAACGAGCATCTGCGTCCTCGACGACTCCGGGCCGCTCGCCGCGCTCGTCGTCAACCAGGCGACGGGCACGCGCTTCGAGGCGGTGCGCGGCTCGGGTGCCCGGCGTGACGGCCGCCGCATCGCGGCATCGGGAGCGACTCGTCTCGGCCGGTCGATCGTGGGGCTCTCGGGTTACCCGCGTCGCTATCTCGGCTGGCGCCAGTTCCGGGCTCTCGGCGCAGTCTCGCTCGACCTCTGCGCGGTCGCCGACGGTGCGCTCGACGGGTTCGTGGACTGTGTCGACACGCCCCACGGCGGGCCGTGGGACTATCTCGGAGGCCTCCTCGTCTGTGCGGAGTCCGGTGCGGTCGCCGCGGACGCGCTCGGCAGGGACCTCGTGGTGCGTGATCCGACACAGTGGCGCAGCCCCGTTGCCGGCGCGACGCCTCAGCTCCTCGCAGAGCTACTCGCCGCACGGGCGTCCGCGTCGCGGCTCCCGAGCCGGTAGCCTCCCGGCCGTGGAGGACGTGCCCGGAGCATCGGTCGGAGGAGACGGCACCGCACCGCTGCGCCAGTTGCTCGCGCTCCAGGACGCGGACACCCTTGCGGACCAGCTCGCGTACCGTCGCCGTCACCTGCCGGAACAGGCGGCTCTCGACCTCGTGCAGTCCCGTCTCGGGGAGATGGACCGTGCACGCAGCATCGTCGCCGCCGAGCGGGCGGAGCTGTCGGTACGCGAGGGGGAGCTCGAGAGCGAGACCGCCACTCTCGTCGCGCGCTCGGCGGCGATCGACGAGCGATCGCGCAGCGGCTCTGCCGGCTCCTACCGTGACCAGCAGGCGATGGCGGCGGAGATCGAGACGCTCGACCGCCGTCGAGCCGAGCTCGAAGAGGTCGAGCTCGGGGTCCTCGAGGCAGCGGAGCCGCTCGACGTCGAGCTGGCTCGGATCGACGCCGAGCGCGCGCCTCTCGACGCCGAGCGCGTCGTCCTCGAGCAAGACGTCTCCGCTGCGACGGCATCGCTCGAGGTTGAGATGGCCGAGACGGCTGCCCGCCGGGCACCGCTCGCAGCCGGCGTGCCTGCGCCCCTTCTCGCCGAGTACGAGACGTTACGTAGCCGCCTCGGTGGGGTGGGCGTGGCACGTCTCGTCCGAGGTGCGTGCGAGGGGTGCCACCTCGCGCTCCCGGCGACCGAGGTGGATCGCCTTCATCGGGCCGCAGCCGGTGAGGTCGCTCACTGTGAGCAGTGCGGCCGGATCCTCGTGCCGTGACGAGGACGCTCGGCCGGTCGCCGCTTTGCCCTTTCGGGCGGTCGCGTGGTGCGCGCGCATCGAGCGTGGGATGATTGGGTAGTGAACCGCTACGACGAGATATTCAGCACTCAGCCAGGCCGATGCTTCCGCTACGTCGAGGACGAAGGTGGCAGGCCGGTGATCTGCCCGGCGCCCGTTGAGTGGCGAGGGCACTTCCAGCCGCCAAAGGGCACGGCTCGGCTTGTCACCGCGTGCGATGCCCACTCGGGTGGGCTCTATCGTCCCGATCCGCTTCCCCAGCGGCGCTGATCGTCACGAGCCCGTCGTCTGGACGTTCCATGGATCGCCAGGCGTCGGCCGGGGTCGCACCGTCGGTGCTGGGTCGCCCGCGAGATGGCGTTCCCGCGAGGCGGGCAGTGCCAGCCGGGGGTCCGACGCGGCCGAGGGTTGAACGTGGGGGAAAGTCCGGCGCCGGTCCGAGCAGGCGGAGAGGTCGCGTCGCTCGGATCGGCATATCGTGTCTGCGGCCTGTTCCAGCACGGACGAGCTCGTGATCGTGGCCCGCGGGCGGATCTGACTCGGGTCCCGACGCCGTCGACCGCCTGACCTGTCGCCGCAGTGCTCGAGGCGGTGCTCATGGCCGTTCGCGCGCCAGCCGTGGCCGCAACGCGCCGGACAGTGCGAACGAGACCGCAAGCAGCGCGACGACGAGCCACAGCGCGTCGAGCAGTCCAAATGCCTCCGACAAGAGCCCGACCACAGGCGGGCCGGCCAGGTTCGCAACATATCCGATCGAGGCGACGACGCTGACCCGTGCGGCGGGATTGGGGCCACTCTCCGCCGCAGCGGACATCCCGAGCGGGAAGCCCATGGAGACGCCGACTGCCCAGAGGAAGGTCCCGACGAGCACGAGCCACGCAGGCTGCGCCAAGATGAACAGGAGCATCCCGACGACTCCGACCGCTGTTGTCATCCGCACAGCGATCGTCCGTCCGACCCGGTCGACGAGCGGGCTTCCGAGAGCTCGGGCGAGCGTCTCTCCGGTCGCGAAGACGACGAAGAACAGCGCTGCGACAGCGTCCGTCTGGTGGTGGTCGTCGCGCACCGCGAGGCTCAGCCAGTTGTTGGCGGAACCCTCGCCCATCTCGACGCCGAGCATGACGACACCGATGAGGAGCAGCCGCCAGTCGCTCCACTGGCGCGCCCAGCCTCGGACCCGCTCCAGGATGTCTCGTGGCTCTTCACGGGAAACCGGCGGTGCATGCCGTGGAATCGCACGCGTGAGCACCGAGGCGGCCACGCCAATGAGCACCGCCTCGCCCACGAACTGCCATTGCACGGGTAGTCCGAGGGCGGCACTGCCGGCGCCTATGCCTGCACCGACGATCGCCCCGGCAGACCACGCCGCGTGCATCAGCGGCATTCGCGTACGGCCGACGGCGATCTCGATGCCCGACGCCTCCACGTTGACCATGACGTCGAGCGCACCGATGCCGACTCCCACGCCGACGAGCCCGACAGCGGTGGGTACGAGCGCGTGGGCGACGCCCGCTCCGACGCCGATGGTTGCGATCCCGAGAGCGACGAGCCACAACGCGCCGAGAATGCCGCGCCGCGCACCGAGCCTCTGCAGAATTGTCGACGAGCAGCCGAGGCCCGTGAGCGCGCCGATCGTCACACCGGAGAGGACGATGCCGATCGTCCCGTTTGCAGCACCGAGATCGGCGCGAAGCGTCGGCAGGCGCGGGCCCCATGTCGTGACGGTGATGCCGCCCAACCCGAATGCGACAAGGATCGCGTTTCGCCAGGATGCAACGCTCCGCTCATCGTCCACCGTCGTCATCGGGATCCTTGCGTCGTGCCTTCACGAGTGACGGTGGGCTGCTGCGCGCCGGCTCCCGGGATGGCCGTGACGCTAGCGGTGCCGCGCAGATGTGCCTTCGAGGTGTGCGACGAGCCGCCGTCCATGACGGCGTGGCACTGCGGATGGACAAGCTCCCCTCGTTGGCCCCTTCGATCTCTTCGATCAAGGCGATGAAGGTCTGTCGCACCGCGCTGGGTGTCACGGGCGATGGGGACCACGCTTGCCGGCGATGATCCGGCGGAGCTGCGGTTCAGCTCTGAGGATGACAGCAGTGCTCTTCGGACACCAGCGGACCCTGTCGGTGAGAACGGAACCGCAGACGTGCGTCCAGCGGGGCAGTGTGAACTGCCGCCAGGATCGGGCGGCGGTGAGCCGGCCTGTAGGCGGGGTTCTGTCCCCGGCCCGGGGGCCGGGGGGTGGCCATCCATCTACGCGGCCTACCTGGGGACATCGGACGGGCCGCCCGTCCCACGCTTGGCCTTGCTCCGGGTGGGGTTTGCCGAGCCGCCCGGGTCACCCCGGGCGCTGGTGCGCTCTTACCGCACCGTTTCAACCTTGCCTGATCCCGTCGAGACGGGCCATCGGCGGTCTGCTTTCTGTTGCACTGTCCTGCGGGTCACCCCGACTGGCCGTTAGCCAGCACCCTGCCCTTTGGAGCCCCGACCTTCCTCGACAGCCCCCGGCACGGACGTGCCGGCGACCACCGCGACCACCCGGCCGACTCACCGCCTCCGACAGTCTCGCGCGCTCGGGCGGCGTCCTGGTCGTTGTCCGAGTCCGATGCGGCTCTGGTCGCGAGCCAACCGCCAACTAGCCTGCGATCGTGGCGCAGGACGTGACCCCCGAGGAGCAGCGGTTCGACTTCGGTGTCGCGGCTACCGACGGAACGACGCGCGGCGGCTCGGCGGATACTACGACCCTGCAGCAGCGGGTACGGGAGCTAGCGGCCACAGCGGCCACAGCGGCCACAGCGCGCCCGGCACGGCGAGGCGGAGGTGCCAGCGGTGCTCGGGCGACAGCGCCGCCGGCAGGCGTGATGCCAGCAGACGCCACGGCGGGTCGGGAAGGATGCCCCCCGGCGCCTCAGCTCCCGAGTACCCGCGAGCCGTCCGGACCGGACGACACGGGCGGCGAGGACGATGCAGGCAGCCTGGACGCCGGCGATCCGGGGGCCCTGGAGTCTGGCATCGTCGAAGAGTCGCTCACGGTGGCAGCGTTCTACGAGCGCGTGAAGCGAGCGCTCGTCCAGGCGTTCCCCGAGGACGTGTGGGTCACGGGAGAGATCCGTGGGCTGCGCGAGTCACGCGGCCACCGCTACCTCGAGCTCGCAGACGAGGGCGCCGAGGTCGGGGGACGCGCGGCGGCCCAGCAGCTCGAGGTCGTCTGCTGGTCACGTGAGTGGCCGGCGGTCGCAGCTGCCTTGGCGGACGCTGGTGCGAGCCTCGAGGTGGGCCGCGTCGTTCGTGTTCGCGGCCGCGTGTCCGTGTGGGAAGGTGGGAGCAAGCTCCGCTTCACCCTCACAGCTCTCGATGTCGAGGCGCTGCTCGGAGGTATCGCGGCGGCACGGCGAAAGCTCCTTCAGGTACTCGAGCGGGAAGGTCTGCTGGAGGCGAACGCGAGGCGTCGAGTCCCGCTCGTCCCGTTGCGTATCGGCCTCGTCACGAGTCCCGGCTCGGAGGCACACCGTGACTTCGTCGGCCAGCTCGTCCGCTCAGGCTTCTCCTTCGACGTCCGTCTCGAGCCGTCTCTCGTCCAGGGTGCCGAGGCACCGCGTCAGCTCGCAGCCGCGCTCGCTCGGCTCGCCGGCGTCGAGCCCGATCTCGTCGTCGTCGTGCGAGGCGGAGGGGCCCGCGGCGACCTTGCCGCGTTCGACAGCGAGGAGGTGGCGCGCGCGATCGCGGCCGCACCGTTTCCCGTCTGGACCGGCATCGGGCACACCGGCGACCGATCGGTCGCCGACGATGTCGCGCAGCGGGCCCTCATCACGCCGACGGCCTGCGGGGAGGCGGTCGTCGGTGTCGTCGCCTCCTACTGGGAAGGTGTTCTCGAGCGTTCGGCGGTCCTGTCGGGGCTGGCGCGCGCCCGCCTCGACTCGGCGCACCAGAGCATTCGTGCGACGGCTGCTGCGGTCACCCGTGGGGCCCGCCACCAGCTCGATCGGCGTGGCGACGAGCTTGCAGGGTCGAGGATGGCCGCGTCCCGCGCCGCCCGGTCGTGCCTCGAGCGGGAGGACGGAAGGCTTGCCGGTGCACGCGCTGCGCTCTCCCTCGGTGCCAGCAGGATGCTCGCGGCACGCGCGCGGGATTCCGATCGCTACAGACAGGTCCTTCGTGCCTACGACCCACGCCGCCAGCTCGAGCGGGGCTGGTCGCTCACACGGGACGGTTCTGGGAGGCCGGTCCACTCGGTCGCAGGGTTGGCCTCGGGCGTCGACATCACCACCGTCTTCGTCGATGGCGCGATCCTCTCGAGGATCACCCGCGTCCACGTGGGCAACGGGACTGGCGACGTGCGGACCGAGCTGGCGAAGTCCGACGAACGAGACGAGGTGGGAGAGTGGCAGAGATGACCGACGCGACGACCGAGGTGCCCGTCGGAGAGCTGAGCTACGCAGACGCGTCGCAAGAGCTGGACGTCGTCATCCGCGAGCTCGACGCGGGCCTGGTCGACGTCGACCTGCTCGAGGTGCGGTTCCGCCGGGCGATCGACATCGTCGAGGAGCTGGACCGTCGGATTCGCGGCGCCCGCGACCGGGTCGACGCCCTGATGCCGCGTCTCGAAGCTCTCGGGGCGCCCGACGTCAACGACTCCGGCTCGAGGACGTGACGGGAACGGCTCGTTCGCGTCGGACTCGAGCTCTCGATGCCGACGCGACGGTCGTCGTGGTCGGGGCGTCCCTCGCCGGTTTGAGAGCGTGCGAGTCGCTCCGCCAGTCCAGCTACTCGGGCCGGATCGTGCTTCTGGGCGACGAGCACCATCTCCCCTACGATCGCCCACCGCTGTCGAAGCAGTACCTCGCGGGTCAATGGGACATCGACCGCATCCGGCTCCGCTCACCCGAGGCCGTCGATGCTCTCGGGCTCGACCTCCGGCTCGGCGCGAGGGCGAGTGGGCTCGACCTCGCGGGTGGATGCGTGCTGCTCGAGGACGGGACAGGTGTCGCTTTCGACGGGCTCGTCCTTGCGACTGGAGCGTCGGCACGTGCCTGGCCGCGCCCCGTGCCGCGTGGGGTGGTCACCTTGCGGACGGTCGAGGACGCGGTCGCGCTGCGTGCGGCGCTCGACGCGCCGGGCGCGCGCCTCGTGGTCGTCGGCGGCGGGTTCCTCGGGCTCGAGGTCGCCGCCACCGCTCGGGCCAGGGGTGTCGCTGTGACTGTCGTCGAGCCGCTGGCGACGCCGCTCGGACGGGTGCTCGGCCCGATGGTCGGAGGCATGGTGCGTTCGCTGCACGAGCGGCACGGCGTCGACGTGCGGACCGGGGCAAGCGTGACGGGGTTCGTGGGGGATCCGCAGGTCGAGGGTGTCCGTCTGGGGGGAGGGGAGATGCTTCCCGCTGACGTCGTGGTGGTCGCCATCGGTGCCACGCCGGGGACCGGATGGCTGGATGGCTCCGGGATCGCGGTGGACGACGGCGTCGTCTGCGATCCCTCGCTGCTCGTCTCGCCGGGCGTCGTGACCGCGGGAGATGTGGCGCGCTTCACCTATGGAGTCGAGTCGACGCCTGTCCGGCTCGAGCATTGGACCAACGCCGCCGAGCAGGGGGCGCACGCTGCACGAACGCTGCTCGCTGGGCCAGGTCGCGCGGCGCCATTCGCACCCGTTCCCTACGTGTGGTCGGACCAGTACGACGTGAAGATCCAGGTGGTCGGTCTGCCCGGGCCGGACGACGACGTCGAGGTCGTCGATGGCTCGCTCGAGAGCGGCACGTTCGTCGCGTGCTGTGGCCGCGACGGACGGCTTGTCGCCGCGATCGGTGTGGGCAGGCCGCGCCAGCTCATGGCGTTCCGCCCGCTCGTCGCGCGTGGGGTGAGCCTCGCCGAGGCCATCGGTCGCCCGCAGCGCTGACGGACCCCTGGGCGGTCCACGGCCCGGACGACTGCGGTCAGCCCGGACGACGGGCGTCAGAAGGTGATGGCGGTCATCGCAGGCACCGTCGCTTCGGCTCGGGAGCGCGCCTCGAGCCAGCGGCCGCGGTCGAGACGCCTACGAGGCTCGACGACTGCACGCGGTCGCGTGC
Organism: Acidimicrobiaceae bacterium; assembly: GCA_027365385.1. GTDB lineage: Bacteria > Actinomycetota > Acidimicrobiia > Acidimicrobiales > Bog-793 > JAJZCK01. Next base: position 14,870 of record DAHXNN010000230.1, read on the forward strand.
TCGACGCGGCTTCGGCGAGGGACGACCACGTGCCGACGGCCCGTCCTGCGAGGAAGGCGGCACCGAGCGTCGTCGCCTCGACGACGGGCGCGAGCTCGATGCTGCATCGGGATGCATCCGCGAGCGCTTGGACGAACGAAGCGTTGTCGCTCATGCCTCCGTCGACGCGGAGGCGCTCGATCGAGTGGCCCGAGTCTTTCTCGGCGGCCTCGACGAGATCGGCTCCCCGGTGCGCGATGCCTTCGAGCACGGCCCGTACGAGCTCGGCGCGGCTCGTCGAGGCGCTGAGGCCGAGGAGTGTCCCGCGCGCGCCGAAGTCCCACACCGGCGTGCCCATTCCGCCGAGCGCGGGCACGAAGGTCACGCCCGCCGAGTCGCGCGCCGACGCTGCGAGCGCGTCGGTCTCCGACGCGCTCGCGACGAGCCCGAGCCTGTCACACAGCCAGTCGATGCACGCTCCGGCCGAGAGCATGATCGCTTCGATGCCCCAGTGGACCGCTCCGGCGTCCCGCCATGCGACGATGGGGAAGGTCCCCGCGTCACCTTTCACGGGGAACGCGGGGCGGACGAGACCGGTCGAGCAGTCCAGCATCCCGCCCGTGCCGAACGTCGCCTTCGCGTCGCCGGGCTCGAGGCAGCCCTGACCGACGAGCGAGCCTTGTTGGTCGCCGACGATCCCGGCGATCACGGGCGCTCCGGGCAAGGCCGTCGCCTCGCCTGTGACGCCCGTCGAGTCGACGATCGTCGGGAGCACGGACTCGGGGATGTGCAGCGCTTCGAGCACAGCTGGATTCCACGCCGAGCCGTCGGTGAGCACGAGCCCGGTGACGGCCGCGTTCGTCGCGTCGGTGACATGGAGTGAGCCCGCCGAGAGCGTCCAGGTGACCCAGCTGTCGACGGTGCCGAAGCACAGGTCCCGAATGCGGGTCGGGTCGTAGGTGTCGAGAAGGAGAGCGAGCTTCGTCGCCGACTGGTTGGGTGCCAGCCGGAATCCTGCGCCCTGCAGGGAGAGGCAACGGCCCGCGGTGCGCAGATCCTGCCAGCCGATGCCCGGCCCGACCGGTGAGCCGGACCGGCGGTCCCAGAGGATCGTCGACGCGCGTTGCGCGGCCACGGCGACAGCTGTGACCTCACCGCAGCGACGAAGCAGGGCGCGAGAGGTAGCGAGGACGGCGGAGGCGATCGCCACCGGGTCGAGCTCGACCACCCCCGGAGCAGAGGAGCGGGCGGCCACCTCGGCGCGCTCCACCGCGGCGACGCTCGCGTCCGGTCGGACGACGGACGCGCGGACGCTGCTCGTGCCTACGTCGACGACGAGGATGCTCATCGTTCCACCGGGCGCACACCTTGCCACACCGCGCCCTGCCACACCGCGCCCTGCCACACCGCGCTGCGGTCACGCTCGATCGGGAGGCGAGATCGGGCATTTTTAGAACTGAAACAATCTTGGACTTGCTATAGTCTGGACGGGGCGCACGCCGTCGGGCCCGAGGGTCGCGGCGGGGCGTACGCTGGCGCGTGGGAGCACCTCCTTCGGGCGAGCAGGCGCTCGAGCAGTACCCAGCGTCGGCGGCGTCGCGCAAGCGGTGCCGCCGGACGAGACGTGAGCCAGGCGAGACATGAATCGCGTGGGCGGGAGCACCGCCTCGCGCGGACGAGAGGAGCGACGTGCCACAGCTCAAGGACTCGAAGACCGAGGCGAACCTGAAGGAGGCGTTCGCCGGCGAGAGCCAGGCGAACCGGCGATACCTCTACTTCGCGCAGAAGGCCGACGTGGAGGGCTACCCCGATGTCGCAGCGCTCTTCCGCTCGGTCGCCGAGGGTGAGACAGGTCATGCGTTCGGGCACTTCGACTTCTTGAAGGAGGTCGGCGACCCGGTGACGGGCGTTCCCGTCGGTCCGACCGTGGACAACCTCCGCTCTGCCGTCGCCGGAGAGACCTACGAGTACACCGAGATGTACCCGGGCTTTGCTCGCGTCGCCCGCGAGGAGGGGTTCGAAGAGGTCGCGGAGTGGATGGAGACCCTCGCGCGCGCCGAGAAGAGCCACGCCGGTCGATTCCAGCAGGGACTCGCCTCCGTCGGAGGCTGACCGCCAGGACGCGACGCGAGCGGACCGGGCCGTGTCGTGGGTCCCGGTGGCAGCGGCGACGCCACCGGGACCCGGGTTGAAACCTCGGCGCGCCGTGTCCTCGGGGCCGGCGTGCCGGCGGGCGCTGCTCGGAGCCGGACGACGCAGGGAGACGAGATGACGACGACGTACGACCCCTATAATCCCCGTTACCTCGTCGAGGCTGACCTCCGGGAGGAGCTCGAGAGGGTCTACGACCTCTGCCATGGCTGCCGGCTCTGCTTCAACCTGTGCCCGTCGTTCCCCTCGATGTTCGACGCCATCGACGGCCACGACGGCGACGTCTCGGCGATGAGCGTCGCAGAGCAGGACAAGGTCGTCGACGAGTGCTACCAGTGCAAGCTCTGCTACATCAAGTGCCCTTACGTGCCGCCGCACGAGTGGGAGCTCGACTTCCCCCGCCTGATGATGCGGGCGCACGCGGTGAAGCACGCCAAGGCCGGGCGGCCGGTCGTCGAGCGCCTCGCAGATCAGTTCCTCGGGCGGACGGACCTGCTCGGCACGGTGTCGAGCGTGGCGGCGCCCCTCGTGAACGCGATCACGTCGAAGACCGGCTCCCTGCCGAGGCGGGTGATGCAGGAGACGGTCGGCATCCACGCGGAGAGAGTCCTCCCGCCGTACGCACGCGAGCGCTTCAGCACATGGTTCACGCGCCGGCGTGGTGCCGGGGTCGAGTCACCGCGGGCCGAGGTGAGCGTCTTTCCGACGTGCTTCGTCGAGTACATGGCGCCGTCGATCGCGAAGGACCTCGTCGCTGTCTACGAGCACAACAAGATCGCATGCTCGCTGCCCGAAGGCACCCGGTGCTGCGGGGCGCCATGGCTCCACGGGGGCGACGTGGCCCGTTTCGAGCGCTCGGCACGTAAGAACGTCGCTGCCCTCGCGACAGAGGTGCGGGCCGGACGAGACGTCGTCGTCGCCCAGCCGACGTGCGCCTACGTGATCCGCAGGGACTACCCGATCTATGCGCCCGGTGTGGACGCCGACCTCGTCGCCGAGCACACGTTCGACGCGAGCGAGTACCTCGTCAACGAGCACCGCCGCGAGGGTGGCGAGCTCGACACGAACTTCCCCGGCGACGTTCCCGAGAGCGTCGTGTACCACCTCGCCTGTCACCTGCGCGCGCAGAACGTCGGATTCAAAGGGCGCGATCTCATGGCGCTCACGGGCGCGAAGGTCGCGCTCGTCGAGCGCTGCTCCGGCATCGACGGGGCGTGGGGCTACCGGTCGGAGAACTACGACCTCGCGCGCAAGGTCGCCCGCCCGCTCGCCCGCGAGACCGTCGCGGCGGGTGCGGACGTCGTCTGCGGCGACTGCCATCTTGCGAACATGGCGATCCAGCAGGAGACGGGCCTGACGCCGGTCCATCCGCTCCAGCTCGTCGCCCGGGCGTATGGGATCTCTGCCGGCGGTGAGCGGTGAACGAGCTGACGCTCGCCGACATCACCGACCTGCGCGCGTACGAGCGCGAGCGCGACGAGGTCCGGCGCGAGGTCATCGCGCTGAAGAGGCTGCGACGGATCCAGCTGGGACCGATCGTGAGCGTGGTGCTGGAGAACCGTACGACGGTTCGCTTCCAGGTCCAGGAGATGGCGAGAGCCGAGCGCATCATCGAGGACGGGAAGATCCGGGACGAGCTCGACGTCTACAACCCGCTGATCCCCGGTCGGGGCGAGCTGTCGATGACGATGTTCGTCGAGCTCACCACGGAGGCGGATCTGCGCGAGTGGCTGCCGAAGCTCGTCGGGGTCGAGCAGCACGTGGCTGTGCGGATCGGTGCTGGAGCCGGAGCCGTGGAGGTGCGGTGCGTCGTCGACCCTGCGCACGCGTCGCAGCTCACCCGGGACGAGGTCACCGCGTCGGTCCACTACGTGAAGGTGGCACTGCCGCAGGTCGAGGCGGAGCGCTTCCTCCTAGAGCCGGCAGCGCTCCTCGTGGACCACCCCCAGTACCGGCACGAGACGCTGCTCCAGCCTGCGGTGAAGGCCTCGGTCGCGTCCGACTGGGTCACCCACTAGTCGTCGACGACCTCGTGTGCTGGACAGCGGGACACTGACGCGCCAAACTAGATGCTCCAACTCACCACACGGGTCTCTCGGCGGTGCGTTGGCCACTCGGGGGCGTTCGCGCTGCGGCGTGGGTAAGGTCGTCAGAGCCTACCTCTCGCCACTGCCGTGATCGCGCGGAGGGTGGGGCGGCGTCGCCCAGTTGCTCCAACGCCGGGGTGGAGGCGCCGTATAGGTGATTTCGAGAGCGCAGCGCGAGAAAGTGATCGTCCGATGAACGCCACGTGGCGACAGCGAGCAGCATGCCGGGGCATCGATCCCGACATCTTCTACCCGGCCTCTGACGAGGAGGCTGAGGAAGCCAAGGCGATCTGCGCCAGCTGCCCGGTGCACCAGCTCTGCCTAGAGCACGCTCTCGTCCACCGTGAGCGTGACGGGGTGTGGGGCGGGTTGACCGAGCGTGAGCGTCGGAGGGTGCTGCGCCAGCGGCGCAAGAGCGCCTGATCGGCTCGACGAACAGCTTGCCCGCCGCGTCGGAGCATCGCGACTCGAGCTCCTCGCAGGGGCGGGTGCCCGAGCGAGCGCGACCCGCTCAGGAGCGGTTCGGCGAGCTGGGTGGCTGGCCCGGCGTCCTCGGGAGGCTGTTCACCGGCGAGGACCTCGGCGAGCAGGACGCCTCCGCGGCATTCGAGGAGATCCTCGCTGGTCGTGCCGCGCCCTCTCAGACTGCCGCCTTCGCCGCGGCGCTGCGGACGAAGGGGGAGTCGGTGGCAGAGCTGACGGGCTTCGTCGCCGCTATGCGCGCCTACGGCGAGGACGTCCCGATCGACGCTCCCGACGCGATCGACACCTGTGGCACGGGTGGGGACGGCAGCGGGACGATCAACGTCTCGACGCTCGCTGCGCTGGTGGCAGTCGCCGGAGGTGCGACCGTCTGCAAGCACGGTGGCCGGGCGGCATCGTCACGGGCGGGATCTGCCGACGTCCTCGAATCGCTCGGGGTCGTCGTCGGGCTCGGACCCGCCGGGGTCGCGCGCTGCGTGAAGGAGGCGGGGATCGGGTTCTGCCTGGCGACGCGCTTTCATCCGGCGATGCGCCATGCGGCTCCGGTCCGCCGCGAGCTCGGGGTGCCGACTGTGTTCAACGTGCTCGGTCCTCTCGTCAACCCGGGTCGCGTCCGCCGCCAGGTCGTCGGCGTCGGAGACGCGTCGATGGCTGAGCGGATGCTCCGCGTCCTCGAGTCGAACGGAGCGGTCCACGTCATGGTGGTCCACGGTCGCGACGGGATCGACGAGCTCTCGACGACCGCCCCGACCGACGTGCTCGAGCTGGTCGCCGACGAGTCGGGCAAGCTGGAGCGCCGCCGCTTCGTCGTCGACCCCCGGGAGCTCGGTCTTGCACCCTCCGACGTCGCATCTCTGCGCGGGGGGGATCCGTCTGAGAACGCCGAGCGTGCCCGTGTGGTCCTGACAGGTGCCGCCGGACCCCAGCGCGACGTGGTCGCGTTGAACGCCGCTGCGGCATTCGTCGTGGCGGGCATCGCCGCCGATCTCGCGGCGGGTCTCGAGCTCGCTGTCTCCGTCCTCGAGTCCGGGGAGGCCGAGCGGGTGCTCGCGCGGCTCGTGAGGGTGTCGGGAGAGGCTTCCCTGGCGGGGCTGTCGTGAGCGGCCCATCCCCCGGCAGCCCAGCCCTCGGCAACGGCTCGTCGCCCGGACCGGACTACCGTGCACGGGTCGGGTCGCAGGAGGTCGTGCTGCCTGTCGTCGAGCTGTCGGCCGAGCTCTCGATCGCCCTGCTGATCACCGTCGACCAGAGTCTGGCATTCATGGCGCAGGCGGGTCGGGAGCTCGCCGAGCTGCTTGTGCCTGCCGGGGTGGAGGTCGTCGCGACGGCCGCGACGATGGGCTTGCCCGTCGCGATCGAGGTGAGTCGGGCGCTCGGCAAGGACGACTACCTCGTGCTCCACAAGACGCCGAAGATCCATCTACGGGACGCGCTCGTCGAGCCCGTCCGGTCGATCACGACCGGTCCCGTCCAGCACCTGCGACTCGACCGTGCCCGAGCGCACTGCGTGTCGGGACGCCGGGTGGCGTTCGTCGACGACGTCGTCTCGACGGGCTCCTCGGCGGCAGCGGCGGTGCGTCTGCTCCGCCGAGCCGGCGCGGAGGTCGTCGCCATCGGGGCTCTGCTGACCGAGACCGACGCCTGGCGCGCCACCCTCGGCGACGACGCGCATCTCGTGCGGGCGCTCGGTGCGATACCGGTCTTCCGGTCGAGCTCGGACGGCTCGACCGGCGAGGACTGGACCGGCTAGGGCCGGACCGGCTGTCCGCCATAGATGGGCGGGCGTGGGGCCGTCCGGCTGACCCCGGTCCGCCCAGGCGGGATGGCGCCGGGCCAGTCGACGCTGGCTGCCCGGGATCGGCATTGCTCCCAGTCGGCCGCATGACCTGCATCGACGAAGGCGCGGAGCAGACCTGCTGCCGCACGGGCGTCCCCGAGGGCCGTATGGGCACCGGTGAGCGGTACGCCGGCAGCAGTGCAGCAAGCTGCGAGGGACCGGGGTCCCGGCGGCAGATACGCGCGTGCGAGATCGCGGGTGCACAAGCTCGCGGTCTTCACGTCGGGCAACGTGAGACCCGCTCGCTCGAATTCGGCAGCGAGATGGCCGAGGTCGAAGGTGATCACGTGACCGACGACGACATTGCCCCGGAGCTGGTGGACGAGCTCGGGAAGCAGCTCCGCGAACGTCGGGGCACCGGTGAGCATCGCGCGCGTGATCCCGTGGACGAAGCCGGCTCCTATCTCGTCGACTCCTGGGATCGCGACCAGTGAGGACCATTCGCGCAGCACGTCGCACGCGTCATCCATGACGACGACGGCACACTCGACGACACGGTGGAGCCGCCTGTCGAGGCCGGTCGTCTCCACGTCGACCACCGCGTAGGTCGATCGTGCCCGTGCCTCCCCGCTCGGCCTGGGGTTCGAGCGAGCGGCCGTCGGCATCTTGTGCTGGGGAGCCGGTCGCTCGGCTGCCTGGCTCATTTGCGCAGTGTATGTGTGAGCTGCTCGCCGCCGCTCTCTCGAGGTCGTCTCGCCGCGCCCGCCTGCGCGGGTCCGGTGGGGCGCGTTCAGGGGCTGCACGGGACAGGGTTCCACGGCTCGGGCTGCGTGTTGTAGTCGATCCCTGCGGGAGTCACTGCGGGCGCTCCCGGAAGAGTGGTCACCGGCGGGACTGCGGGGACGACGGCGGACACGAGCGCCGCCCGACCTGCGCTTCCGGGGGCACGACGAGGCGCCTGGGCCGGGTCGCCGGCCGTGATGTCACCCGGTGACAGGTGGACGACGTCGGCCGAGGTCGCCGCGGCGGTGACCGGCTCTCCGAACGCGAGGAACCGGGCGATCATCTGCTCGTCGGGCACGACCGCCGGCAGGAGGACGTCCTGGCCGGCGATCACGACGGGCGCCGTCGGCAAGGTCTCGGTCGTGAGCTCGGCCGAGGTGAAGTTGCGGAAGATCCGGGCGAGGCTGACGAGCTCGCCCTCCGAGAGCGTCTGGTCGATCGTGACGTTCCGTGTCGCGGCACCGAGGAAGTCGTTGAGCGCGATCGGGTTCGCGATGGCACCTCGGAGGCGTGCTGCGACGGCACGGAAGAAGGCGTCCTGACGCCTGATCCGGCTCAGGTCGGAGAGCCCGTCGTAGTTCCACTGACCGTTGGCGAAGTAGTAGAGGTGCCGGCTGCGCACGAGAGCGAGAGCCTGGGCGCCGTCGACGAGCTGGCAGCCGGTGCTCGTGACGTCGAGACCGGAGTACGCATCGCGCACGGGGTCGGGAAAGTCCAGATAGATGCCACCCAGCGCGTTCACCATGCCCTGGAAGCCGGGGAAGTCGACGTCAGCGTAGTAGGTGACAGGAATATGGAACGCCGTGCCAATCGTGGACACGAGCAGGCTCGGGCCGCTGTTGAACGCAGCGTTGATCCGGTTGGGCCCCGAGACGTCCCGCACGTGGCCGGGGATGTCCACCCACGTGTCGCGCGGGATCGAGAGCAGGCGTACCTGCCGTGCCGAGGGGTCGATCCTCGCGATGATGATGACGTCGCTCCGCTGGCCCGTCTGCTGGGCCTTCGAGCCGAACTGCGCTGCCTGGGAGGCGTTGTCGACGAACGCCCTCGAGTCCGAGCCGACGAGGAGGATGTCGAAGGGGTGGTTCGCGACGGCCGCCGTGAGACCATGCACGTGCTGCTTGTGGATCTGGTCGAACCGGTAGCGTGCGTAGACGACCACGCCGACCGCTGCGACGACGACGAGCGCGACGAGAACGACTGCGCCGAGCGCGAGGCGCCTCGTCCAACGTCGCTCACCGTGACGGGAGGACCTCCGGCCAGGCCATCGCGGAGCGTGGTGACGCCGTGACGCCGAGCGCCGGGGACGGGCGGTGGACGGGGGAGGGTCGGCGACCATCACGTCCGACGATACCGGGTCGACCGGGCCTCACACATCCATCACACTTCCCGAGACGCCCTCGAACACAGCGACGCGAAGATGAGACCAGGCCGCATAGGTCGTGTGGCAATGCGAGTCGTGTAGCGGTGTAGTGGTGTCGCGCAGTGCACTGCCGTGAGCAGGAGGAGTGACAACCTCGATGACGAGGAAGAGTCGGCAGCGTGCCGGGCGGGGTACAGCAGGAGCCGGGCTCGTGGCATTCGTGCTCGCCACGATGCTCGGTACGGCTTCGGCCAGCCCGCACGACCCGCCGGGCCCGGCCGGTGCAGGCAACCAGGTGGTGAACGGGGTTCTCACGAGCCCGTTCGAGGACGTCACCCCCCCGACCTTCGGCGACGGCACTTCCGTCCAGGCGGCCCAGCGGTGGCTGGACGTCGCCCTCGCGAAGCGGCAGCACCGTCTCGGTGCGCTCGCGAAGTCGATCTCAGGCTCGAAGGTCCTTCCGGGAGCAGCCAGCTCCACTCTCGCAGGGCTCGTCGCGAGCGATGCGGCGGGCATCGACGGCCTGGTCGGCTCCGTGGCGAGCGCGTCGAGCACGTCGGTGCTCGACCAGGACGCTGCGTCGATGATCGCGCAGTATCGCGTGTTTGCAGTGGTCGCTCCCGTCGTGCGGACGACAATCGCCGCCTACGACCAGCTCTCGTCCGCCTCAGCGCTCCAGTCGTTCGAGCCCGCGATCGGCGCGGCCATCGCGACGGAGAGCCAGGGGGCGTCTTCGACCGTGCAGGCCAAGGCGGCCTACCGTGACATGCTCGCAGAGCTGGGGAACGTGACGACGACCGATGCCGGGGTGGTTGCCGGTGTGCTCGCACTCGAGCCCAAGAGCTTCCCGGGCTCGTCGGGAGTCCTCTCGAGCGCGAGCTCGTCGCTTGCTGGATCAGCCTCGCGGATCGCGTCGGCGCAACAGGACGTCCGTGACATCGTGAAGCTGCTCGCCGCCCCCGGTCTCGTCAGGGACCACGTGCACCTCGGTCCTCGCGGCTGACGGCGCCCGGCGTTCGAGGCCGACGCGCCTCTGCGCCGAGCCGCAGCCGGAGAACGATCAGGCCGGCGAGCGACTCGACGCCCCTGCGCCACACGGGCGTGCGCGGTGGCCGGCGTTCGGCGACGACTGCTGGTATCTCCGCGGTCACGAGCCCGGCACGCTCGGCTCGCAGCACCATCTCGACGTCGAAGAGGCTTCCGCGCATGACGCATGCTGCGACCACGGGCGCGAGTGCCGCGCGGTCGAGCGCCTTCATGCCGTGCGCGTCGCTAACCTTGATGCCGAGGAGGAGCCGGCTCGCGGCGACGAAGCCGAGGGTGAGAACGCGGCGCACGACGGGGCGGCGGTCGCGGGAGCCAGCGACGCGCTTGCTCGCGAGGACGACGTCCGCCCGCCCGGCCCTGATCGCCTCGAGCGCCACGTCGACGAAAGCGAGGTCGTAGTAGTCGACGTCGACGTTGACGACGACGTCGCCGCGAGCCGCAGCAAAGCCTGCAGCGAGGGCCGCACCGTAGTTGGCCGTCGGAAGGCTGAGCACCCGAAGCTCGGGGATCTGCGACGCGAGAAGGCGCGCCAGGCGCAATGTGCCATCCCGCGAGCCGTTCTCGACGACGATGATCTCGGCCGCGAGGCTCCGGGCGGCGAGGCCTGTCGCGAGGTTCGTGACCGTCGAGCCGAGGAGGGAGACCTCGTTGTGCGCGGGCACGACGACCGAGAGGAGCGGGGTGGTGCTGGCCGTCACTGGCTCTCCTCGTGGTAGCGGTCCCCGGGCTCTCGTGCGGGATCCAAATCTAGATCTGGCTCTGGCTCTGGCTCTGGCTCTGGCTCTGGCTCTGGCTCTGGCGCGCCTGCCGGCTCTGCGGTCGCCAGCGTGGAAGCAGCACTGTCCTGCTTGGCGCCACCGCCTGTGATCCCGGGGCGCAGCCCTCCCGAGACGGGCCGGACGAGCAGCGCCGTCGCGCCGATACCGAGAAGAGAGGTGAGCTTGCCAACGACGTCGATCCCAGTGGTGCCGTAGTGGAGCGAGACGTGGCGCGCCGAAGGGACGACGACCATGAGGTTGGGGGACACCTCGTAGGGTCCGATCGCTCCCGTCGCCTGCCAGTTGGGGAAGTACGGCACCTTCACGAGCACGGGGGTGCCCGTCCGTGAGACGTCGAAGGACACGCTCGAATCGGTCGTCTCGATCGCGCTGACCGTCGTCGACGGCGCGGCGGTCGCGGCGCGTGGCGCGACGAGCACTCCGGGGCCGCGGCGCGGCCAGCCCGCCGGGCCGGCACGAGCGATCGGCACGGGCCAGTACTGCTCGTCCTGGTACCAGCTGATCCCGAGATCGAGGAAGCGCTCCTTCGACAGCCCCTGCTCGACGACAGGGTCGTAGGCGAGGGGCGTGACGAGCGCGGAGCCGCGGATGAGGTAGAGGTCCCACGCGGCGCCCGGCGGAGCCGGCTGCCCGCTGGCGAGGCCGTCGACGACACCGGCGCTCGCGGGCACCGTGCCGACCTCGACGAGCGAGCGGTCCGCTCGGGCAGCCCGCTCGACGCTCGGCGAGTTCGCGAGGAAGTAGCGCACACCGGTGAGCTGGAGGTGACGGATCCCGTCGGCGACGTCGAGCCCCTGGTACGGAATGCCGACGACGGGGTTTGACGGGTCGATCGACAGCTCGGACTGGTCGAGGAAGTGGAACGGCGTCGTCGTCGACGACTCGTAGTAGAGGCCTTCGGTGGTGTCGATGCAGCCGTGCGTCCAGAGGGGGAAAGACATCGGCGCGAGCGTCGAGCCGAAGGTGTCCGTCATGTTCGGGGAGTACTCGTAGTCGAGCCGTCCGCAGCCATGCCGCTTCGCCGCGTGCTCGAGCATCGCGACGAGGCTCTTGAACTGTGCCCAGCCCGGCTTGGCCTGGTAGCCGCTGTAGTTCCAGCTGACCCAGCCGTCGACGGGGTTCACCGCGCCGGCAGGGGCAGTGTAGAAGGGGAGGATGCCGAGCCAGCCGCCGACGAGCGCGAGCGCCGCGGTGCCGCCGACGAGACCGGTCGCCGACGGGTGCCATCTCGCGAGCGCGCCACCCGAGAAGGCCATCCTGCCGGTCTCTGCGACCGCGTAGCCCGCGAGCAGGGAGGTCGTGAGGAACCAGAACGGTAGCCAGCGACCGTTGTAGACGAGTCCCGACGGGAGCACGAGGAAGCTGAGAGCGCTCGCCGCGGCGATCGCAGCCAGCGCGAGAGCGAGCCGGTCGCGCCGTGAGAGCGCGAGCCCGACGCCGAGCACGGCGAGCCACTGGACGGCCTGCTCGCCGTTCTGGGGCACGAGGTTCTGGTAGGCACTGCCCACGCGTCCGTAGCCCATCGAGGAGGCGTAGTGCAGGTAGGCACCAAAGGGGAGGAGCCAGAACGCCGCGAGCAGCCCACCGGCGAGCCCGACGGGCACGAGCGTGGTGAGCACGGAGCGACGTGTGCCGCAGGCTAGGGTCAAGACCACAGCCGCGCCTGCGGCGAACAGGGCGGGCACCACGTGGCAGAGGACGGTTGCGAGGAACAGCGCCGCGGCGAGCCAGCGCAGACGTCCTGTGCGTAGCCCGTAGGCGAACACGCCGAGGAAGAGCAAGGCGAACGCGACGCCGAGGGTGAAGGAGAACTCGCCGGCCATCGTCGAGGCGATCGTGCCGCCGTCGATGTTCCACGAGGCGTAGACGCTCGTGTTCGCGCCGCTCGCGTAGAGGAACAGCAGGCCGAGCGTGCCGACCGACATGAGCGCCGGGACGGGGCGCCGGTAGCCGGCGAGGCGCCCGAAGGCGAAGGCGGCGACAGGTATGAGCAGCGGTCCGAGCGCGGTCACCACCTTGAACGCGACCGCGTAGGGCAGGACGAGCGAGAGTGCCGCGATGCCGAGCGCGGGGAGTGGGAAGTAGAAGACGTAGAGGGGAAAGCCGTCGAACCACTGGGGGTCCCACCCGGTGAGCCGTCCGTGGGGCAGCAGGTCGTGGATGAGGTAGTGGACGGCGACGACGTGGCCGGCGGTGTCCCCACCGACGTCCATGCCGGGTCCGAAGAGCAAGCCGGGCTGGAGCTGGGCGAAGACGAACCCGACGGTCCCAGCGACGACGGCGAAGCTCACGGCCGCTCCGAGCACCCCGGCCGGATCGGTCGTCCAGGCAGAGCGCAGGCGGCGAGCGAGCCCGGGCAGCGGGGGCTTTCGCACGGCGCGCATCCTACCGACCACGTCGCGGCGCGCCTTCGCGACCGGCGTCTCGCCTGCCGGACGTGCTCCGAGCGACGCAGCGAGGTGCGAGACGGCCTGCCGGTGGTAGTCTTCGTCCTGCGCGGGCCGTTGGCGCAGTCCGGTAGCGCACTTGCATGACACGCAAGTGGTCAGAGGTTCAAATCCTCTACGGCCCACCCGAAAGTACCAGGTCATTGTGTGTGTATCACAAGATTGTGATTCTCAGATCCGCCACTAGGAAGCAAAACTGGAAGCAAAAGGTTCTTGGAGCCGTAGCGCCGTTGCCCGGTGTTGCTGGGTGTCGCTGGGTGTCGTCGGCGTTTGACCCGTCTCGGGTGAGTCGCGATACTGCGGGATCGTGGTGGCTCACCGGGGACACAACGAGGGCAGCATCTACTGGGTCGAGTCGAAGAACCGCTATGTCGCCTCGGTCGTCGTCGGCATCGGTCCGAAAGGCACGCCCGTGCGACGTACGGCGCTCGCCCGGACTCAGGCCGAGGCGCGGGCCAAGCTGCGGGATCTGAAGAAGGACGCCGAGCTCGGTGTGGGGGCTCCCGGCGACCTCAGCGTCGGGCGCTACCTCGAGCAGTGGATAGAGGACGTCCTGCCGTCGCTTCGCAAGAGCTCGAACACCGCCTACAACTACACATGGGCGCTCCGCCTGCACATCATCCCTCAGATCGGGACGCGGAAGCTGCGAGATCTCGTGCCAGAGGACGTCGAGGCGGCGCTGCAAAAGGCAGTTCGCGACGGGCTCGGGTTGAGCAGCGTTGGGCGCGTCCAGTCCGTGCTCGGCATGGCGCTTCGCCATGCCGAGCGGCGGGGTCTCGTCGGACGCAACGCGGCGAAGCTAGCGGTCATCCCGCATGCTGCTCTCAGCCGGAAAGAGGTCCGCCATCGCCGCTCGCTCACCCACGAGGAGGCTCGGGCCCTCGTGATCGCGGCAAGAGGGCATCGCCTCGAGGCGATGTGGATGTGTGGGATGACCCTCGGTCCGCGCCCGGGCGAGCTCGCAGGGCTGTTGTGGTCCGGCGTCGACCTCGACGAGGCTGTGTTGCGGATCACGGGGAGCCGGATCTACGAGGACGGGGAGATGCGGCTCGGCAAGACGAAGACGAAGAAGGCCGTCCGCTCGCTCGAGCTGCCCGACTTCCTCGTCGAGTCGTTCCGCCGTCATGCTGGGCTCCAGGAGGGCGAGCGGGCGGCAGCGGGAGAGCGCTGGGTCGGGAGTGGGCTCGTGTTCTCGACCAGGACCGGGACGATGCTCGACCCCTCGAACCTGCGTTCGACGCTCGACCGGCTCGCGAAGAAGGCGGGGATCGAGCACTTCGTCCCCAACGAGATGCGCCACACGGCGACGAGCTTGCTGTCGGACGCGGGGATGTCGATCGAGGAGATCGCCGACCTGCTCGGCCATACGACGACGCGCATGGTCGAGCAGGTCTACCGGCACCGGATCCGCAAGGTGATCAGCGTCGGTACCTCTCCGATGGAGGGGATCATCGACAGCGTCCGAGGCGAAGTGGGGGGTGTACGGGGCGAAGAGCCCGTCGCGGGCACGGGTGGCATGGCAACGAGCACACCGAAGAGGTAGTCAGGCCTCTCCTCCTCGCCCGGAAGGTCTCCTGACGGCACGGTCGATGTCGCGGCGGCGTCACGAGATGTCGCCTGGCACGGCGGACGGATGGCCGAGATCGATCTGCATGCCCACAGCGCGCTCACCTGTAGGACGTGATCGCACACCGCCTCCGTTCCGACCCCGTCGATCTTGACTTCACGGCGAGTAGCGGCGACGGTTACACCTCGGTGGCGTGAGCGATCAACTCGATGGCCGCCTCGACGCCTGCGAGCGCCTGGCTCAGCTGCTCCACCATCGTCGCGACCTGTTCGCTCGGAAGCAGGCGGGCGCCCCTGTGGTCCAGCACCCCGACCTGCACCGGTCCGCCTACTCCTCGGTCCAACGTGGCAGTTTCGAGCACGAGGAGCACCGCGGCGGCTATCGCCCGATCGACGGACGGGCGCTCGCCGAGCCAGAGGCGCAGAGGAAAGATCCCCGGCTCAGCGGGAGAGTCAACGATCCGGTTGACGAGCCCGGTGGCTACGCGATCGGTAGCGTCGCACGCTGCAAGGCGGAAGATGCCATCGCTATCACTCCAGGCGGCAAACGCGTTGGCGACGAGATGCTCTGGTGGGCAGCTACGTGCCCTGGCGAGATGCTCTCGGATGTTCGCCACCTCAGCAAGGGCGGCATGTGGATGCTCCTGCAACCGCTGTGGCGAGGCGGCTAGAACGTCCAGCCAGCGGTCGCAAACCTCGTCGCCCCCGGCGAAGCCGAGCAGGCAGTCCCCGACGACATGCAGCTTCTTACGCCCGTCATTGCTCGACCACACTCCTGGTGTGGTCGGAATGCTGCTCCTGCTGTCCGAGGCGAGCACTACGAAGCGCTCCTCGCGGATCGCCACGAGGGTGGTCATTGACTTGGCCGCTAGAACGCCAGTGGCCGCGGCGGTGACCACCTGGCTGTCGGCGGGACACGGCACTGTTCTTCCTGGCATGTCTGGTGTATCGGCGTGTCGGGCGGAGCCCGCGGCAGGCGCGGTTCAAGATGCAGCCTCAGGAGCGATGCCCTGGCGTCGCCGAGCCATGGTCGGAAGAGTGCGCTGTGAGCGGCCCGGCTCGCCCGGATGTGCGCCCAGCCAGGCTTTCGGCGATGACAATCACAGAAACGGCCCCCGCGACAGCTGAGCCGGCGGTGCTCGACGTTGCGCGCTGCATCGGACTCGACGTCGTTGGGGACCAACGCGCAAGGCGGGGGGTCGCTATGGCCCGCTGTCCTTTTCACGAGGATGGGCGGGCGAGCCTCGTGCTCGCCTCGCGCATCAACCGCT
>DAHXNN010000232.1 GCA_027365385.1 Acidimicrobiaceae bacterium
CCTCCCCGCCCGTTCCATCGGGAGCGAACTAGCGCCCGGCGTACGAGGAGAGCTCGTCCACGACGTTGACCGCCTGCCCCGCAGCAAGCTTCAACGATGAGGACAACCAACCCATTGTTCACCGCCGCCTCGATCCTCTCCTGCTTGCCTCTCCCGAGGGCAATGAGCAGCAGCGAGGGGCGCGCCGTGCCTCAGGACCCGCCCCCGGACGCGCAGATACGCTCCGCCAGTTCGGCAGCGCCCCGGGCAGGGTGTGCGCGATGGCTCGCGTTCTCGCCCACCACCTTGGCCCCCTTGGCTTCGAGCGACTGGCGCAGCGTGTCGAGCGTCGCGCGAGGGTTGAACCCGTAGGTACAGAACACGGCGGCCGGCTTGCCTGCCAGAGCAGGCAGCCGCCCCACCCCTTCCAGCGCCCCCTTGGCCGGTCCGACCTTGAACAAGACGAAGCCCTCCACCCAGGATCCGATCGCGATCGCATCGCTGCGCTCGACATCCTCAGCGGTGGTGTCCTTCAGGGTCTTGACCGTGGCCCCGGACCCTTGCTTCCCGATGGCGTCGGCCAGCGCCTCGGCTGCACGACGGGTCCGACCTCCCCGGCTTTCGTAGGCAACGAGTACCTGCATGTTGCATCTCCTCTGTCCGGGGATCGGTGTCGCCCCAGCGGACTGGCGACCACAATCATGCCACCTTGCCACGATCCGGGCGGCGATGCTGGACAAGAGCCGACAAGCCGGAGCAAGGTGGACTGCGAACGGGGTTCAACAGCAAGGACAGGGCCCCATACCGGGGTTCTGAGACGATCACCCTGGACCGCGGGAAGAACATCGCTCGCGATGGCCCTCAGGCTAGGCGTCCTGTGCTTTGGGCGACGCCCTGGCTGGTGGCCCTGCAGCTCGTGGCCCTGCAGCTCGCTCGTACTCACGGCCCGGCGTTCTGGCGGTCCGATCCGAGCGGTCCGGGCGGTGCGGCGATGTGACGTTCTGACGAGGCGGCGGGCGATTCGACGAGCCGAGCGGATCGGCGGTGCGCGGCGTTTCAGCGGGTGGAGGAGTGGTGCAGCACTCCGACCCCTCGCGCCCCACCCCCGCTCCGATCGGTCCGGCGTTTCGGCGGTGTGTGTAGTCGATTCGCGGATCAGCGATACGGTCCGCAGGGGTACCCCCGAGCCTGCCAGGTTGGACTGCTTCGACGCGTGGGCGCCGGCGTTCACAACTTCCGCGAATCGCGGCAAGTGACGGGACGCTCAGGGCGCTTACCAGGGACATCGCGTGGCGCGTGCTTGGGATGGGGACGAAGCCCCGCCGCCGCATCGTCTCGTGGTTCATCGAGATGTTCACGACACGCCCGTGGCCCTGCTCGACCAACGCCCGTGCAAAGGCGCGTGCGACGAGGAAGTAGCCCGTCAAGTTCGTGGCGATGAGATCGGTGAACGCCTCGGGTGTGACCTCGAAGAACGGCCGCGGCTCGTCGAAGAACCGGGGATTGACGCTCCGCATGCCGATCCCGGCGTTGTTGACCACGATGTCTACGCTCCCCCACCGGGCAAGCAGCGCGAGAGCCGCAGCGTCCACCGACACGTGGTCCCTCACGTCGACAGCCATCGCCTCGGCATCGAGGCCCTTCTCCGCACGGCGTCGGACCGCGTCGTTGAGCCGGGGACCGGGCCGGGCAGCCATCGCGACCGTCGCCCCCGCCTCGAGCAGCGCGTCGGCCATCGCTGCGCCGAGGCCACTCGTCGCACCGGTCACGACGACCCGTGTCCCGTACAGCTGTCTTGACCCGCTCATCGTGCAGCCAGGTGCGGTTCTGCCACGTCACGCGACGCGTCGCCCTCCGAGCCGGCGCCGTCGCGGGCCATCTCGCCATCGGGCGTGCACATGCTCAGCGTCGTCGACACGAGAATCTCCTCAGCGCCACCAGTAGAGCATCCTAGCCCTCGAACAAGCGATCCCGGCTTGACCGGGGCCGTTGGGAGTCCCCGAATGACCCCGAGGCAACGGTGGGCGACGACCTTCGGGCCGTGAACCGGCCGTCAGACGGCGCAAGCGGCGGTGGTCACCGGCGGTCACCCGAGGGAACCGTGCTCGCCGTCGGCGAAGTAGAGCTGGTGTGCGGATCGGGGGCGCCAGAGGTCGGCGGGGTGGCGCTACAAGGCGTCGAGGAGTCGGAAGAACACTCCGGAGCCAGGGGGGTTCCAGGCGAGCACCCGCCAGCGCACCTGCCGTGCGCCGAGGACGATCTGGCAGGGGATCTCGATGAAGGCCCGAAGGAACGTCTTGAACTCCATCGCGAGCAGCCGCCGGCGCTGCTCCTCGTCGGCCTTCGCCCAGTAGAGCGACACCGGCAGGAGAAGGGCGCACCGGGCCTTCATGCTCCAGGCGATGGCGGCCATGACCATGTGGGCCCAGTTGGCCACGAGCGTGTTGACCAGGGCGCACAGGGCGCGGACCTGGCCTTTGAGCTGGGAGATCAGGTTCTCCTGGTTTATGTGGTCACTTCGGGTGTCTCATCGGGAGCGCTGGCCGGCCTTCATACAAGGACGAGCCGCCCCGACGGCTCGTCTCGGACGGCGACGCGCGTGACGAGCCAGCCGGCGAGGATCTCCTCCGCGCCCTCGCCGCCGTGCGCGAGGACCTGGTGGCTCAGGTTCTCGAGGATCGCCGCCAGCACGCTCTGTTCGCGACCTCGCGAGGTCGCGGACGATGCCCGCGACCGACGCGCCGTCGGGGCTGGGTGCGGTGAAGACCTCGTCGGTCTCCTTCGCCATCTCGAGCTCTGCGAACTGCGAACTGCGAACTGCGCGTTGAGGATGTGAAAGTGGGTCGCCTGTGTCACGTCGACGTGGCAGGCCTCCCGTGCGAGCTCAACGAGTGGCAGGTAGTGGCGCGCCGCGGCCGTGAGCATCTCCGGTGGGAGCCGGGAGAAGTGGCGCCCGAGCTCGACGACGATCCCGCTCGCACCGACCGCCGCGAGAACCAGAGACGTAGCGCTCGGGACCTGCGGAGTCCTCGGGAAGCGCGATCCCCGTCCTCGAGATCAGCTCGCCGCCTTCGAGCAGCTCGGCGATGTCGGCGACCTCCGCGACGTGGACCCAGCGGATCGTCCGGTCGAGCCCGGGCGCCCCGGCGACGACCCGCGGACCGCCGAGCGCGATCTCGGGCAGCCGGAGGGCCTCCACGACGGTGACCACAGCGCCCAGTCAGCTCCAGATCACACGGGCGCCAGGCGGGCGTCATCTGGACGGCAGTGCCGCGGCGCCGGATTCGACGCGCACCGGTGTGCGAGGTGTCACGAGAGACGAGCAACGTCCCCGTGACCGATCAGCCGCCATCGGCAGGTTCGCGGCGGACGATCGATGGCCCGGTCAGGTTCGCACGACCGACCACGTCGTCCAGGGTCTCGATCGCTGCGGCGGCACGACACGACACGACACGACACGACATCCACACGACAGCGTGCTCGGCCACAACACGTCGTCGGCCGAGCCAGCGAGTCACCTGCGAGACCTGCCAACCACGAGATGCGCGCCCGCCCCCGGGATCATCCTCAACTCGATCCGTCGGTAAAGTCGAACGCCTTCAGCCGGTACGTGCGGGGTCGTGCGTCGGCGAACCATGCATCGTAGGAGTCGACCGGCACGAGGATCGTCACCGTGATGGCGAAGGACGAGACCTGTCGGGCCAACCGCTCGGCGAAGCCCTCGAGGGCGCGTCTGCTCGTGTCGTAGCCGCGGTGGTCGAGGTAGCGGTCGGTGCTGCTCAGCCCGAAGACGAGAACGATGTGGCCGCCGTCGGAGATGCGCGGGTGTGCGAGCATCCCTTCGGAGATCCACAAGGTGCTGAACAGGTTGGCGCGGACGCGATCGAGCGCGCCGACCCGAGCGAGGACTTGAGGGGACGAGTCGTAGCTCGCGTTGTTGACGATGACGTCGAGATGGCCGAAGATCTCGATGACGCGTCTCGCGGTGTCGAGATCGGCGGACTCGTCGTTCACGTCGAGCTCGATCGGCACCACTGCCGGCCCGTACTGCTCGACCAGTGGCCAGAGGTCATCGAGGTGCGAGGCCGTCGCGACGAGCCGATGGCCATCGCGAAGCGCCCATCGTGCGATCGCGTTGCCGGGCCCGAACGCGGCCCCAGTGACGAGCCAGACGCTCTCCGACCGATCTCGCAATCGGCTCAAGTCGTAGCTGTCGTCCTGGTCGAAACCGATCATGGGACGACGAGCACGGCGCGCCCACCGACATCGAGGAGCCGACGGGGAACGGAGCCGAGGTGCAGGTGCGGGTGCCGTGAGCGCCCGACGACGATGACGTCGGCAGCCCGTTCGTCGGCGAGACGCTTCAGCTCACGCACCACCTCCCCGTCACGACGGACGAACGAGCCGTCGACCTCTGCACGAGCGAGCTCGTCACCGACCATCTTCTCGAGTGCCGTCGCCCACTCGTCGTCGTCGACCGGCAGGAGACCGACCGGGAAGACGACGGTCTGATGCGAGACGAAGCAGACGCTGAGGCGCGCGTGCTCTCGCACGGCGAGGCCCACCGAGAACGACAGCGCATGAACGCTCGGCTCCGAGCCGTCCATGCCGACCACGATGCTCAGGATCCCCATGGCGCGTACTCGTCCCGCGCAGCGCCGCCTCGACACGAGCACGGGCAGAGAAATCGCGACGCGTAAGGGCGACAGCCCGGCGACTGATGCCAGATGACCCTGAGACAGCCCGCACGAGCACGAGCACGAGCACGGCGGTACGCGCACGCGACCATCGGGATGGATCGATACGTCACGCTTGTCGTGCTCCGACCCACTGGAGGGACAGCCCTTCGGCGACGACGAGACGCCCCGGCGCTCAAGTCAGTCTCTGAGCAGCGCAGCGCAGCGCTCGGCATCTGCGTGCGCCTCGGCTCGGTAGGCCGCCAGGCGAGTGAGCTTCACGTCCATGCGCTCGACGAGCGAGGTCTGCAGGGCGAGCGCCTCCTCCAAGATGGCTCGGCGCCTCGCCTTGGCAGCCGCGGTCGCGGAGTCCTTGTGGACGGCATACTCGACACGGAGCTCCTCGAGGCGCGCACGGGACGAGAGGATCTCGCGGATCGCGTCGAGGTTCATCCCGAGGAGGTCCTTCAGCTCGATGATGCGTTCGAGCACGGCTACATCCTGGGCCCGGTAGCGCCGCTCGCCTCCCGCGGTGCGCCCCGAGGGCCCGAGCAGCCCAAGCTCTTCGTAGTAGCGCAGCGTCCGCGTCGACACCCCGACGCGGGCCGCTACGTCGCCGATCCGAAGATCGGGGTCGGTCGCAGGCACGGTCATGCTCGGTTCCCGGTTCGTAGGCTGGCCTCCGCCGGCCCAGGCATTGTCAACGCGGCCTCCGCGATCGTCTCGACGTCGGACCGGTAATGGTACTTGCCGCCCCGCAGCCACGAGGTGCCCGCGGCCACGAGGCATGCGCCGATCGAGAAGTCGAACGCGGCATGGAGACCGTCGGCAAAGGGAGCTGATATGAGGGTCGGGAAGAACCTCCGGCCGGTGAGGACCGCTGCCTGATGAGCGGGCAGGTGGGCGAGCATCGAGCTCCCCACCAGGTGCTGGATTGGGCTATAGCCCAAGAAGGCGGCAAACAATGTCGAGACCGGAGGCAGGTGGGCCGCTTTTTCTGCCACAGACGAGGGGACCCCGTGCGCTAGGAGTCCGTGGTAGAGCGCTGCCGGAAGCGTGGCAGAGAGGCCCACGATCATGAGCGTGAAGAAGATCCCGATGGAGAGGACCTGGGCCGCGTTCTGGAAGGTCGAGTTCATGGCTGATCCGACCCCTCGATGCTCAGCCGGCAGGCTGTTCATCACGCCTGCCCGGTTCGGAGCGGCGAAGGCGCCCATTGCGAGGCCGTTCAGAAACAGGATCAGTCCGAACGCCCAGTACGAGAAGTCCACAGGCAAGAGCTCGAGCAACAAGAACGAGCCAGCCGCCACGATCATCCCACCCGTGGCAAACGGTCGCGAACCAAAGCGGTCGGAGAGGTAGCCCGAGACGGGTCCTGCGAGGAGGAACCCGGCGGTGAGCGGAAGCATGAAGATGCCGGCCCACAGGGGCGTCCGGGCGAAGCTGTAGCCGTGCCGGGGCAGCCAGATGCCCTGAAGCCAGATGATGAGCATGAACATGAGCCCACCTCGGCCGATGCTCGCGAGCAGGGTCGCCAAACTGCCCGCAGT
>DAHXNN010000233.1 GCA_027365385.1 Acidimicrobiaceae bacterium
GGCTGTCCGTGCAGGCGTTCGCGCCCCGGCGGCGGTCCGACGACGAAGACCCGCGGAGAGGTTGCGCGTGCCCACGATTTCCCAGCTCGTCCGCAAGGGGCGAGCCTCGAAGCGCTCGAAGACGAAGACGCCGGCGCTGAAGGGCGCCCCACAGCGCCGAGGTGTTTGCACGCGCGTGTACACGACAACACCGAAGAAGCCAAACTCTGCCCTGCGGAAGGTCGCGCGCGTCCGCCTCACGAGCGGAGTCGAGGTGACGGCCTACATCCCGGGCGTCGGTCACAACCTCCAGGAGCACTCGATCGTCCTCGTCCGTGGTGGGCGCGTGAAGGACCTTCCGGGTGTCCGCTACAAGATCGTCCGTGGCACGCTCGACACGTCCGGTGTTCGTGACCGGGCGCAGGCGCGCAGCCGCTACGGCGCCAAGAAGGGTGCCTGATGCCTCGCAACGGTCCTGCGCCACGCCGCGACCTGCTGCCCGACCCCGTGCACAGGTCGGTTCTCGTCACGCAGCTCGTCAACAAGGTCCTCGTCCGGGGCAAGCGGATCCTCGCCGAGCGCATCGTCTACGAAGCATTGAGTGTCGTAGCCGAGAAGACAGCGTCCGACCCCATCCCGACGTTGAAGCGGGCTCTCGACAACGTGCGGCCCGAGCTCGAGGTGCGCAGTCGCAGGGTTGGCGGTGCGACCTACCAGGTTCCCGTCGAGGTGCGCCCTCGGCGTGCGACGACGCTGTCGATCCGCTGGCTCGTGAGCTACGCCCGGCAGCGCCGGGAGCGTACGATGGCGCTTCGCCTGGCGAACGAGATCCTCGACGCAGCGAACGGTCTCGGTGCCGCCGTCAAGCGGCGTGAGGACCTCCAGAAGATGGCGGAGTCGAACAAGGCCTTCGCGCACTACCGCTGGTAACCGGCGCGATCTCGGGCCCCGAGCGTGCGTTCGGCTGCCCAGCCGCCACCTACCCACGCACTAGTTAGAGACACTGGACGACATGGCAAACCCCCCAGCCCGCGCATTCCCTCTCTCCAAGACTCGCAACATCGGGATCATGGCCCACATCGACGCGGGCAAGACGACGACGACCGAGCGGATCTTGTACTACACCGGTCGGAACTACAAGATCGGCGAGGTACACGAAGGCGCCGCGACGATGGACTGGATGGTCCAGGAGCAGGAGCGCGGCATCACCATCACCTCGGCAGCGACCACCTGCCAGTGGCGTGACTGCGTGATCAACATCATCGACACTCCAGGCCATGTCGACTTCACCGTCGAGGTGGAGCGCTCGCTACGGGTCCTCGACGGTGCCGTCGCGGTCTTCGACGCCGTGGCCGGGGTCGAGCCCCAGACCGAGACCGTCTGGCGCCAGGCGAACAAGTACAACGTCCCGCGGTTCTGCTTCGTCAACAAGATGGACAGGACCGGAGCGGACTTCGCCCGGACGGTGGCGATGATCCGTGACCGCCTCGACGCGGTCCCCGCGGTCGTGCAACTGCCGGTCGGCTCGGAGGGGGACTTCCGCGGTGTCGTCGACCTGCTCGCCATGAAGGCACTCGTCTGGGAAGAGACGATGGGCGAGCACTGGAACGTCGTCCCGATCCCCGAGGAGCTCGTCGAGCCGGCGGAACAGGCCAGGCACGACCTCGTGGACATCGTGTCGAACTTCGACGACGTCGTCATGGAGAAGTACGTCGGCGAGGAAGAGATCACCGAGGAGGACCTGCGCCGGGCAGTGCGGCACGGCGCAATCTCCGGTCTCGCCGTGCCCGTCCTTTGCGGCTCGGCCTTCAAGAACAAGGGCGTGCAGCCGCTCCTAGACGCCGTCGTGGACTATCTCCCGAGCCCGCTCGACGTTCCGCCGACACCCGGCACGACGCTGCGCGGCGAGGAAGCGGAGCGTACCGCCAGCGACGAGGAGCCTTTCGCCGCTCTTGCGTTCAAGATACAGACGGACCCGTTCGTCGGGAAGCTGACCTACATCAGGGTCTACTCGGGGACGCTGGAGAAGGGCTCGAGCGTCCTCAACTCGACGAAGGACAAGCGCGAGCGCATCGGTCGGATCCTGCAGATGCACGCGAACCACCGGGAGGACCTCGACGTCATCCACGCTGGCGACATCGTCGCCGTCGTCGGGCTGAAGGGCACGACGACGGGTGACACTTTGAGCGACCAGGCCAAGCCGATCGTCCTCGAGACGCTGGAGTTCCCCGAGCCGGTCATCCACGTGGCCGTCGAGCCGAAGACGAAGGCGGACCAGGACAAGCTCGGCAAGGCGCTGTTCGCGCTCTCCGAGGAGGACCCGACGTTCAGGGTCCGCACCGACGAGGAGACTGGGCAGACCGTCATCTCCGGCATGGGTGAGCTCCACCTGGAGGTCCTCGTCGACCGGATGCTGCGCGAGTTCAAGGTGGACGCCAACGTCGGCAAGCCGCAGGTCGCGTACCGCGAGACGGTGCGAGACAAGGTCCAGAAGATCGAGGAGCGCTACATCCGCCAGACAGGTGGGCGCGGTCAGTACGGCCACGTGGTCATCGACCTCGAGCCGACTGGCCCTGGCGGTGGCTACGAGTTCGTGGACAAGATCACCGGAGGTGTCATCCCGAAGGAGTACATCTCCTCGATCGACGCCGGGATCAAGGAGGCGATGGAGTCGGGCGTCCTCGCCGGTTACCCGACCGTCGACCTACGGGTGACACTCGTGTTCGGCTCGTACCACGACGTCGACTCGTCGGAGATGGCCTTCAAGATCGCTGGGTCGATGGCCTACAAGAAGGCTGCCCGCGTGGCTCGCCCTGTCCTGTTGGAGCCCATCATGCAGGTCGAGGTGGTGACGCCGGAGGACTATATGGGCGACGTGATCGGCGATCTCTCCTCACGCCGCGGCAAGGTCGAGGGCATGGAGCAGCGCGGCTCCTACCAGGTCGTGCGGGCCCAGGTTCCATTGTCCGACATGTTCGGCTACGCTACCGACCTGCGTTCTCGCACTCAGGGGCGCGCAACGTACACGATGCAGTTCAACTCCTACCAGGAAGTTCCCGAGAGCATCGCCCGGGAGATCGTGGCTCGGGCGACTGGGGAGTGACACCTCCGGGCAGGGATACCCTGTCTCGGAGCCGGCTCGAGCAGCCGGGAGCGCCGTCCGATGTCGGGCGGCGGACAGTTCGATCACCACACACACGGGTACGGCGGGGCCTTGCGGCGCTGCCCAGAGCAGACGGAGCTGTCGGCACCAATGGCCAAGCAGAAGTTCGAGCGGAAGAAGCCACACGTCAACATCGGGACGATGGGGCACATCGACCACGGCAAGACGACGCTCACCGCCGCCATCACCAAGGTCCTCCACGACCACAACCCGTCGGTCGACTTCAAGGCCTTCGACCAGATCGACAAGGCCCCGGAGGAGAAGGCGCGTGGCATCACGATCTCGATCTCACACGTCGAGTACGAGACCGACAAGCGACACTATGCCCACGTCGACATGCCGGGTCACGCCGACTACATCAAGAACATGATCACTGGTGCCGCACAGGTCGACGGAGCCATCCTCGTCGTGTCGGCAGCTGACGGCCCGATGCCCCAGACGCGCGAGCACGTGCTTCTCGCGCGGCAGGTCGGTGTGCCTTCCATCGTCGTCGCGCTCAACAAGGCGGACATGGTCGATGACGAGGAGCTGCTCGACCTCGTGGAGCTCGAGGTGCGCGAGCTTCTCACCGAGTACGAGTTCGCGGGTGACGACACACCGATCGTGCGCGTCTCGGCTCTGAAGGCTCTCGAAGGCGACGCAGACGCGGCCCAGGGGATCTTCGAGCTGATGGCAGCTGTCGACGATTTCATACCTGAGCCCCAGCGCGACGTGGACAAGCCCTTCCTCATGTCCATCGAAGACGTGATGACGATCACCGGCCGTGGCACGGTCGTCACCGGCAGGATCGAGCAGGGCGAGGTGAAGGTCGGAGAGGACGTCGAGATCGTCGGCCTGCGGACGACGCAGAAGACGGTCGTAACGGGCATCGAGATGTTCCGGAAGCTCCTCGACTCGGGGCGCGCCGGTGACAACGTCGGTGTGCTGCTTCGCGGTACGAAGAAAGAGGACGTCGAGCGCGGGCAGGTGCTGTGCAAGCCAGGCTCGATCACGCCGCACACGAGCTTCGAGGCGAACGTGTATGTCCTCAAAAAGGAGGAGGGTGGCCGCCACAAGCCGTTCTTCTCCAACTACCGTCCGCAGTTCTACTTCCGTACGACCGACGTGACCGGGAGCATCACCCTTCCGGAGGGTACCGAGATGGTCATGCCGGGCGACAACACGTCGATGACCGTCGAGCTCGGCAAGCCGATCGCCATGGACGAAGGTCTTCGCTTCGCGATCCGTGAGGGCGGCCGTACGGTCGGCTCCGGCGTCGTCACGAAGATCTCGAAGTAGGAGCGGGAGGCTCGACATGGCTGACGGCCCTCGCCAGCGGATCCGGATCCGCCTGAAAGCGTACGACCACGAGGTCGTCGACCAGTCGACGAAGAAGATCGTCGAGACAGTGCTGCGGACCCAGGCCAAGGTCAGCGGGCCTGTCCCGCTGCCGACCGAGAGGCACCGCTACACGGTGATCCGCTCGCCGCACAAGCACAAGGACAGCCGGGAGCACTTCGAGATGCGGATTCACAAGCGTCTCGTCGACATCGTCGAGCACACACCGAAGACGGTGGATTCGTTGCAGCGGTTGGACCTGCCGGCGGGAGTCGACATCGAGATCAAGATCCAGTCAGCCTGACGCCCGTCCGGGTGGTGAGCGGGCCGCAGCCGGGCCGCTCGGTGCTGGTGCTATAGTCAGATGTCCGCTCGGGCGGTGGCCGAGCGACTACGAGTACGAGGTCCGGGTGTGCCCTGGGTAGTTGACCCAGGGGACCGTCCGGCAAGACCGATGGGCGCTCCGCTCGGGTGATCCGAGCGGAGCGTACCTATGAGCGTGGGACGGTGCCGAGAGCGCCGCGGAGTCCGCTGCGAGGCTGCTCAGCTGCCCGTGGGTGTCGGATTCCGTGGCGTCGATCGACTGTCCGGCACGGCACGACGGAGAGACGGGCACGATGGCAACAAGGGCGATCGTCGGCGAGAAGATCGGGATGACGCAGGTCTTCGACGCGGAGCACCGGGTCGTACCGGTCACGGTGGTCAAGGTGCGGCCGCTGCGCGTGGTCCAGGTGAAGACCCCGGCGCGGGAGGGCTACTCGGCCCTGCAGGTCACCTATGGCGTGCGACGAGCGGGAGCACTTACGAAGGGCGAGGCGGGACACTTCGCCCGTGCGGGTGTGGAGCCCGGGCGTCGGCTAGTCGAGCTGCGGGTCGACGACACGACGGGGTACTCGGTCGGCCAGGAGATCGACGCGGCAGTGCTGACGGCCGGCCAGAAGGTCGACGTGACGGCGGTATCGAAGGGCAAGGGTTTTGCCGGCGGCATGAAGCGGCACAACTTCAAGGGCCAGGGCGCCAGCCACGGCAATCACAAGAAGCACCGCGCGCCCGGCTCGATCGGAGCATGCGCGACACCTGCGCGTGTGTTCAAGGGCACACGAATGGCGGGACACATGGGAGCGGAGCGCGTGACGACGCTCAACCTCGAGGTTGTCGAGGCGGACGCAGAGCGCGAGATCGTTCTCGTGCGGGGTGCCGTTCCTGGTCCGCGTGGCTCGCTGGTGGTGCTGCGCGACGCGGTGAAGGGCGGTGCGAAGTGAATAGCGCGGGTGCAGAGGGATCCCACCGGGATCCGGTCGTCGTGGACCGGTGGTCGTCCTCCGGGGAGCTTCTCGGTCGTGTCAGCCTCGATCCGGCGCACTTCGGTGTGGGGGTGAACGTACCTCTGCTGCACCAGGTGGTGACCGCGCAGCTCGCCGCCGGCCGCTCCGGGACACAGAGCACTCGTACGCGAGCGGAGGTACGGGGCGGCTCCGCGAAGCCGTTCCGCCAGAAGGGTACGGGCAATGCCAGGCAGGGCTCGATCCGGGCACCCCACTACAGCGGTGGCGGTGTGGCCCTCGGGCCTAAGCCGCGCAGCTACGTGCAGCGCACGCCCCGCAAGATGGTGCAGCAGGCGCTGCGCTGCGCGCTGTCGGACCGTGCCGGCGCAGGGAAGGTCTGCGTGGTGGACGAGTGGACCTTCGCAGCACCGAAGACGAAGGACGCGGTGAGGTTCCTCGCCATGTCCGGTTGCTCAGGTACGACCCTCGTCGTGCTCGGGCGTGGCGACGTCCTGGCAGCTCGCTCGTTCGCGAACATTCCCGACGTCATCACGGTGCCGGGTGACCAGCTGAGCGCCTACGACGTGCTGGTTGCAGACCACGTCGTGTTCACAGAGACGACGGTGCCTGGAGGGACCGTGGTGGTGGACCGCGGCAGGGCTGCCGCCGAGCCTGCCGCCTCGGTGCCTGTCGTCGCCTTCGGCACAGCGACCGAGAGTGGCGTCGGGGAGCCCGACGCAGGCGAGGAGACGAAGTAGTGGTCAGCGACAAGGTCGTGCTCATTCGCCCTGTGATCTCGGAGAAGTCCTACGGGCTGATGGACCAGGGTGCCTACGTCTTCGTGGTCGACCCGCGGGCGAGCAAGGTGGAGATCCGCGAGGCGGTCGAGTCGTCCTTCGGGGTGCACGTCGCCAGCGTGAACACCCTCAATCGCAAGGGGAAGCGGAAGCGCAATCGCCGGCAGGCGACCTTCGGAAAGCGGTCGGATACCAAGAGGGCGATCGTGCGCCTCGTCGGTGACGACCGTATCGAGCTGTTCGAGAGCTGAGGGGCAGGAGATGGCAGTTCGCAAACGAAAGCCGACGAGCCCCGGCCGGCGCTTCCAGTCGGTCTCCGACTTCTCGGAGGTTACGAAGGGAAGCCCCGAGCGGACGCTCGTCGTCCCGCTGCCGTCGTCCGGTGGTCGCAACAGCTACGGTCGGAAGACGGCGCGACATCGTGGCGGCGGACACAAGCGGCAATACCGCATCGTCGACTTCTGGAGGGAGAAGGACGGTGTCCCGGCCAAGGTCGCCGCTATCGAGTACGACCCGAACCGCAACGCTCGCATCGCCCTTTTGCACTACGCCGACGGCGAGAAGCGTTATATTCTCGCTCCGCAGCGCGTGGCGGTGGGTGACGTGCTGCAGTCCGGGCAGGGGGCCGACATTCGTCCGGGGAACGCCCTGCCTCTACGCTTCATCCCGGTCGGATCGGTCGTGCACAACGTCGAGCTCCGGCCCGGTGGCGGGGGGAAGGTCGCTCGCGGGGCGGGGATGAGCGTGCAGCTTGTCGCGAAGGAAGGGACGTACGCCACCTTGCGGCTGCCGTCGACCGAGATGCGACGTGTCTCGATCGACTGCCGAGCCACCATCGGCGAGGTCGGGAACTCCGAGGCGGAGTTGATCTCGGTCGGCAAGGCAGGTCGTAACCGCTGGAAGGGCATCCGTCCGCAGACCCGCGGTGTCGCTATGAACCCGGTCGACCACCCACTCGGTGGTGGCGAAGGAAAGACCTCCGGAGGGCGGCATCCGGTCTCCCCGTGGGGCAAGCCCGAGGGGCGCACCCGCGCCCGCCAGAAGCAATCCGACAAGCTCATCGTCCGTCGTCGCCGCACCCGCGGCGCGCGGCGCTGAGCGAAGCCAGCGAGGACTGTATGCCGCGCAGCCTGAAGAAGGGCCCGTTCGTCGACGACCACCTGCTCCGCAAGGTTGACGACCTGAATGGCAGGAGCGAGAAGAAGGTCATCAAGACCTGGTCGCGTCGTTCCACGATCATTCCTGACATGGTCGGTCACACGATCGCTGTCCACGACGGGCGCAAGCACGTGCCTGTCTACATCACCGAGTCGATGGTGGGTCACAAGCTCGGCGAGTTCGCGCCGACGCGAACGTTCCGGTTCCACGCCGGCCAGGAACGTCAGGGGAGGCGCTGACGATGGCTGTGAAGACGAATGAGCGCCCCGGGACGCGTGCCGTGCTGCGATACTGCCGGATGTCGAGCTACAAGGTGCGGGAGGTGCTCGACCTCGTCCGCGGAGTGGAGTTCACGCGGGCGGTCGAGATCCTCGACCACACGGACCGTGCTGCAGCGGAGGTTGTCGCGAAGCTGGTCCGCTCCGCGGCAGCGAACGCCGAGCACAACGACGGCCTCGATCCCGAGGAGCTCTATGTCGTAAGTGCCTTCGCCGACGAAGGGACGACCCTCAAGAGGTGGCGCCCCCGGGCTCGCGGTCGCGCGACGAGGATCAGGAAGCGTACGTGCCACATCACTGTGGTGCTCGCGCGCATGCCGGAGGAGAAGCTCGCCCGGCGACGTGCACGTGCGGCAGCGGAGGCCACCGACCGGCGGGCGCGCCCGGGCG
>DAHXNN010000239.1 GCA_027365385.1 Acidimicrobiaceae bacterium
GGTGCGCCGATCGTAAGGGACACGCCGTTCGCAGCCTTCACCGAGCCCGGGAGCGACACCTTCGCGAGGTCCCCGGCCGGGATGTCGACGCGCCGTGAGACATACCAGCCTGCCATCTCGTCCACTGCGCCCTGCACCTGCTCGACTGCGGCGTCGGTCAGCATGTCGACCTCCTCGTGCATACGCCCTGCGGCGTGCCCGCACGGCTGGTTGCACCTGGGAGAAGTATCGACCTCACGGGTGCATCTGTCCAACAGCTGTTCGCGATATGCACCATCTCTGATAGCGATGCTGTAGGGATCTCTTGTCATCCGTCGCCACCCCGAGTGGCCTCGCGACGACAGCGCTCCGCTCGTCTCGCTCACTGGCGCATCGAGGCCACATCGGATCCCGCATCCGACGGGGCACCCGAAGCCGACCACCCCCGTCTACGGGCGGGCTGCGGCAAGCTCGCCAAGGCGTCGCAGGTACGGCGCTGGCACCGGCGTCGGATAGATCCCGGTGATGCACGCCGAGCAGAAGCCCTCGCCCGGCTCGCCGATAGACGCGACGAGACCCTCGAGCGACAGGTAGCCCACCGAGTCCGCGGCGAGATGGCGGGTGATCTCCTCGATGCTCTGGTTCGCCGCGAGGAGGTCGCCACGGTCCGGCGTGGCGATGCCGTAGAAGCAGGGCCAGCGGAACGGCGGAGAGGAGACCCGGAGATGGATCTCCGCCGCGCCCGCCTCTCGCAGCATCCGCACGATCTGGCGCGTCGTCGTGCCCCGCACGATCGAGTCGTCGACGACGACGAGGCGGCGGCCCTCCACGCTCTCGCGCAGCGGGTTGAGCTTGCGCCGCACCGCGTCGACCCGTGCCTCGTGCGTCGGAGCGATGAAGGTCCTGCCGATGTAGCGGTTCTTCACGAGACCCTGGCCGAACGGGATGCCGCTGCACGCGGCGAAGCCCTCCGCCGCGGGAACGCCGGAGTCGGGCACCCCGATGACGAGGTCTGCGTCGACAGGAGCCTCGAGCGCGAGACGCTCGCCCATCCGGTGCCGTGCTGCGTGGACCTCGCGTCCGAGCAGGCGGCTGTCCGGGCGGGCGAAGTAGACGAACTCGAAGATGCAGAGCTTCTGCTCGACGCGCGCCTCCGGGAAGGGCCGGAACGAGCGCGGGCCACCTGCGTCGACGACGACCATCTCGCCGGGCTCGATCTCGCGTACGAGGTGGGCGCCGACGATGTCGAGCGCGGGCGTCTCCGATGCGATCACCCAGCCGCCGTCGGGAGCGTCCGGCCGGGGGTCGAGACGCCCGAGGCACAGCGGCCGGAAGCCGTTCGGGTCCCGTACGCCGACGAGGTGCGTCGCGTCGACGAGCCCCAGCGCGAAGGCACCCTCGAGCTGTGGCAGCACCACGAGCAGCGCCTGCTCGAGGTCGGGGTCGACTCCGTCGCCAACGTGGTCCACGAGCGGGAACGCCCGAGCGACGAGCTCGCCGACGAGCTCGCTGTCCGAGGCGACGATCCCGGGAAGCATGCCGGCAGACTCGGCGAGCTCCTCGACGTTCGTGAGGTTGCCGTTGTGCGCGAGCGCGAAGCCGGCGTTGCCGACCGAGCGGAAGACCGGCTGCGCGTTCTGCCACGTGCTCGGACCCGTCGTCGAATAGCGGACGTGGCCGAGAGCGAGGTTGCCCGCGAGCGAGAGCAGCGTGCGTGCGTCGAACACGGACGTGACGAGGCCCATGTCCTTCACGACCGTCACCGTCTCGCCGTCGCTCACCGCCATGCCGGCCGACTCCTGCCCGCGGTGCTGCAGGGCGAACAGCCCGTCGAAGACGAGATGGGAGATGTCGAACCCCGGCGCGAAGACACCGAAGACGCCGCAGGCCTCTTTCACCTGCCCTAGTCTGCCACCGGTCCGAGAGCGCCGTGCCGTCGCCGGCCGCCCCCGGGGCCGCCGCTGCCCGGTACGGTCGCGCACATGATCGACCTGCACAGCCACTCGACCTTCTCCGACGGCTCGGAGAGCCCCGAGCGCGTCGTCGAGCTCGCGGCAGCAGCAGGCTGCAGTGCCGTGGCTCTCACGGACCACGACGGGACGGACGGGATCGCACGTGCCGCGGCGCGCGCCACGGAGCTCGGGGTCGATCTGGTCGCAGGTTGTGAGGTGTCGTGCTCGGCGACGGGTACGATGCACGTCCTTTGCTACTTCGTCGGCGACGGCGAGAGCCCGCTCCAAGAGGAGCTCACGCGACTGCGCGACGACCGCGCCACCCGCAACCTCGAGATGGCGCGGCGCCTCGGCGAGCTGGGTCTTCCTGTCACCCTCGACGACGTGACGGCCGAGGCCGGTGGCATCGGCATAGGCCGCCCGCACTTCGCCGCGGTCCTCGTCCGCAACGGCGCCGCTACCTCGGTCCAGGACGCCTTCGACCGTTACCTCGCGAAGGGGGCCCCGGGCTATGTGCCGAAGACGCGCGTCGAGGCCGCTGCGATCCTCGACCTCGCGACCCGGTCGGGAGGCGTCGCCGTCCTCGCCCACCCTCTCTCGCTCGGGCTCGCGCCCCACGAGCTCGGCGTCGAGCTCCAGCACCTCGCCGACCTGGGCCTTACTGGCATGGAGTGCTACTACGGCCGCTACGACCCGTCGACGCGCGCCGAGCTCGTCTCCCTCGCCGACGGGCTCGGTCTCGTCGCGACCGGGGGATCCGACTTCCACGGGACCTACAAGCCAGACCTTTCGATGGGCACGGGGACCGGTGACCTCGACGTGCCGGACCGTGTCCTCGCGGAGCTCGAGTCGCGCCGGCCGTAGGAGCAGCGACGGAGGGCATGGCGGCGCGCCGGCGCGCCGGCCGCGGCCGGGCCCGCTGCTTGAGAGTCCTTCCCTGTCCTGCCGGCGGGCTGTACGCTCGGCAACCGAGGTGCGGGCCCGTGCTGCCCCACCGGTGCACGCTGCGAGGAGACGGTGCGCATGCGCGACCCCGAGCGCCCGATCTTGCGAGGTGTGGTCCGGAGGCATCGCGGCCTGGACGACCGGAGCGAGACGTCCACCGAGACGCCCACCGCGGACGTCTCGGATCACGACCTGTCGGAAGACGATATGTCGAGCGATGCCGTATCGGGTCACGACCAGTCGCCGAGCAGCAGCAGCGCTCCGCCACATACGACTGCGCCCTTGCCCGTCCCTGCGGCAGGCCGGCAGCCGGACGCTGCATACCGTGACGTCACGCGCCTGGCCTTCGTTGACCACTACCGGCTCCTCGAGCAGGTCCGCCAGGAAGCCGTCGCGCGCGCGAATGCCCAGCTAGAGGTTATCAACGGCTACCTCGACATACAAGAAACGACTGCTGCTGCCGAGCTGCCCGCACGGTCGAAGGCCCCCCCGCGCGTCCGGGCCCAACCGCCCGCGCGGGGACCCCGGCCGGCCCGCGTCCCCGCGCAGAGCTCCCGGGCGCAGCTGCGCCGTGGCGAGCGGCTCCCCATGCGCCGTGACAGGCGTGAGGAGATCCTCGAGCGGCTCCGCGGCGGTCCCGCCTCCGCGCACGAGCTCGCCGAGGAGTTCAAGATCAGCCGGGAGGGGGTGCTCCGGTGGCTCCGCATGCTCGAGAGCGACGGCCGGATCGTGGCGACGGCCGCCGCCCGCACGAGCAGGACCAACCGCTGGGTGATCGCAGGGTCCGAGGGACCCGCGGCACGTGCGTGACACCCCGGCAGCGGGCGACGAGCACCCGGCGGCCGACGGTGCGGCGCCGACCCTAGGTAGGTCGTCGCTACCGGGCGTCACCGTCGCGCTCCCAGTCCTCGACGAGGAGGAGCAGGTCGGGCGGTGCCTCACCGCGATCGACGCGCAGGACTACGGACGCCTCCTCGAGGTCCTCGTCGTCGACGGCGGGTCGTCCGACCGCACGCGTGAGCTCGCTCGCCGCCACCGCCGGATCCGGGTCGTCGACAACCCGCGCCGGAGCCGGCCGGCCGCGATGAACGTCGCCCTCCGCGAGGCGCGAGGGGAGATCGTCGTCCGCGTGGACGCCCGGACCGTCGTCGCTCCGGACTACGTCACGTGCTGCGTGCGCGCGCTCCAGAGCTCGGGGGCAGCGATCGTCGGCGGCCCGATGCGGCTCGACGCGTCCACCTCGGTGGAGCGGGGCATCAGGGCGGCGATGACCTCGCGGATCGGGGGTGGGCCGGCGGAGTTCCGCCGGGAGGAAGGCGCGCCCCGCTTCGTCGACACCGTCTACCTCGGTGCCTTCCACCGGGACGTCGTCACGGGACTCGGCGGCTACGACGAAGTGTTTGGCGGCAACGAGGATGCCGAGCTGGCCTTTCGAGCGCGGCGGGCCGGCGGCGTCTACCTCGACCCCGCGATCCGGTCGTCCTACGCGGTGCGCGACGGCCTCAGCGCTCTCGGCTCCCAGTACTACCGCTACGGCAGGGCCCGGGCGGGGACGATCCGCAAGCACCCGGCGTCGCTCGCGCCGAGACAGCTCGCAGTCCCGCTCCTGCTCCTCGGTGTGGCGAGCCCGTGGCGCCGGCGCGTGCTCTTCGTGTACGCGACCGGGGTGACCGCACGAGCGCTGCTCGAGGCACGCCGCGATCCGCTAGCGGCACCGGTCATGGCCGCTGCGCTCCCGGTCATGCACGGTGCCTGGGGCGCCGGCTTCCTCCTGGGGCTCGGGCGGGGGCTCAGGGGGCGAAAGGGCCGGTGGCCTGGCCACTCGACGAGGCCGAAGGCTTCCCGAGGGCGAGGTGGCGAACCTCCGTCGCAAACCTCACGTGATCCTCGGTGACCCGCCGAAGTGCCGACCCTGCAAGTTGCGCCCGGTAGCCCGCGTCCGCGAGGGCGCTCAGCTGCTCCCGCCAGGCCGAGGCCGGTGCGTCTATGCCGAGCAGAAGACCATCGACCCCGTCTTCGACCTGCTCGGCAAGACCGCCGACGCGTATGGCTAGGACGACCGCACCAAGTGCCTGTGCAAGCACGACGACACCACTCTGCGATGCCGAGCGATACGGCAAGAGGACTGCGTGTGACGACTCGACCGTCGCGACCAGCTCTGCTGGGGTGAGAAACCGGTCGACCGACGTCGCGCCAGCGGTGGGTGGCGCTCCTCGACCTACTAGCCCAAACGACCATGGCGGCAGTGGGGCGCCGACGACGTCGACCAGCATGCCCGTGCCTTTGTAGGAGCGGTGCAAGTTACCTACGTGCAGCGCTAGCAGCCCGTCACGCACCGGGAGCACAGAGACGTCGACACCCCGGAGTGCAAGGAGTCCGACCGGAAGTGGGAGGGGAATACATGCGATGTCAGACCGGCCGCTTGCTCCGCCCACAAGATCGCCGACGAACGCCGAGTGGACGACAAGGCGATCGACGCGACGGAACAAGTGCCGGAGTGCCCGCGCCCCTCCAGGTGCAGCGCGGGACGGCGCGGGCTCATGGGCGACGAGGACGACCTCCACCCCGGCACGCTGGGCAGCGACCACGAGAGCGACCTCCACGTGGGGCACGACGAAGTTCTGCAGGATGACCACGTCCGGACGGACCCGCACGACCTCACGGGTGATGCGCGCGATCAGCGTCAGATGAGCTCCGAGGGCACCGGAGATGCCGACGCCGGCGGAGATCGCCGGTGGGACACTCGTAGCGAGCTCACGGCCAGGGCGCGTCGCGAGCAGCACGTCGGCACCCTCGCCACGTAACACCTCCACCCACGCCTCGGAGCAGTGCGCTATACCCCCCCTACCGAGCCAGTCGACAAGGACGATCGTGCGCACGCTCACCGGATCTCCCGCCAGGCGCCGAGCGCGGCGAACAGTCCCGCCACTCGAGCGTGGCACAGCACCCGTCGCGACGCCGCGCTCGCGGTCCCGTCGCGTAAGAGTGCCACACGCGCTGCGGCAGTCACGACGAGCCGCGCATGCCACGCGACAGTCACTGGCCAACCGAGAGCCGCCGCTCGGGGGCCGTAGAGCCGTCGCAGGCAACGGACAGCGTTCCGGGCGAGAAGTGCCTGCTTCTCCGGCGACGTGACCGATCGTCCCCCGAGATGTGTGACGGTCAGATCCGGACGGTACTCCACGACCACACCTCGACGAGCAAGCCGGACGAACCACTCAGCTTCCTCCCAGTACATGAAGTAAGCCTCAGGAAGAGGTACCTCGAGAAGAAGATCCCTCGGGACGGCGACCATCACCGCCGAAGCTCCCGGGACCAGCTCGGGTCCCACAGGCTGCCGCCACTTCTCGACGTTGAGATGGCGAGCGAGAGCGGGGACAGGGGCATCGGGCAGGGCCATCCACTCGAGCGCGAGCGACCGGACCGTGAGCGCGGCCTGGATCGTACGGAGGGCAGACCGGGCACCATCGGTGACCTGCGGCACCGTGACGATGCCGGCGTCGTTGCATCGCTTCGCCAGCCCAAGCACCACCGCGGCGGTACAGTAGACATCGTCGTTCGAGAACACGACCGTCGGTGCCGTCGAGGCGGCGACACCTGCGTTCACCGCCGCCGCGTACCCGCGATTGTCGGGCAGGATGACATTGCGGCAAGCCATTCCACTGGAAATCTCAGTGACCTGCGAGTCCCCCTCGACATTGACCACGATCTGCTCGATGCCGGGATCGCGTGTCGCCGCGAGCAACGCTCGGAGCTCGCGCGGCCGACGGAAGGCGACGACGACGAGCGCGACCACAGGTCGACCTCTCACCGAGATCCATCCGGCGGCCAGCTCTCCTCTACGACGCGGCATGAGGGAAGCACTTCGATTCGCTGATCGAGATCAGCGTAGATCGCAACAGGGTCTGCCCCTCGCTGGAGCTCCCAGAGGCGCACCTGGCCGGCGAGGTGCTCGGTCTCGGTCCGGAAGACCTCGAACACACCAGGAACTCCGTCGCGCCAGGCCTGCTTCCACACCATGCGGCGCAACAGATGATACGCAGCGACGCGGAGCATGCGTACGGTAGTGACGGTCGGAGCTCTTTGCTCGTATAGACGGCGACCGGCGAGATCCCCGTACGCGGCGCTCTTGCTCAACGCATGCTCCAGCGAGCGGTGGGAGAAGTGGAGGAGCGGAGCGGCGAGGATCTTCACCTCAAGCGCAGTGTCGAACTCGAGATGTTCGTGCACCGACCCGACAAACCTTGCCGACCCATGGGGAAAGAGCCGCACTGGTGCCTCACTCGCCCACCCTCCGTGGACCATCGGCTGGCCATAGAAGACGTTCGCGATCCGGAGCGCGTAGGCGGCTTGCTCCGGCGCGGCGCACGCCTGAACGATCTCACGAGCAAGCCTCGCATCGACGCGTTCGTCCGCGTCGACGACGAGGACCCACGAACCCGAGGCAGCATCTAGGCCCTCCGAGCGCAGCGCGGCAAAGTCACTGAACGCCGCCTTCAGGACTCTCGCCCCGGCCGCTACCGCAATCCCACACGAGCGGTCTGTCGTGCGGTCGTCAAGGACAACGACTACCTCGTCCGCGAATCCGAGACAACGCAGGCAGCCTGGGAGCATGTCCTCCTCGTCGCGCACTGCCACGACGACGCTCAGGACGAGAGGCTCACGAGGCACGGACGACACCCCCTGCCTTGCCGTCGGGAAGCAGCTTGCCGACGACCCAGACGAGAACCGCGTAGCACGTGATCACCACGACGACCTCCGGGACGAGCATGGGACCGTGAAGAGACGGAACGTCGTGGAGCGCGTCGCACACAGCGAAGACGGCTGCGAGAGCAGCCGAGATACACGCCGCCTTCCCACCGCGAACGATCGACGGCAGATACCCGGCAACAGAGCGAAACGATCGGGCGAGGAGGACGAGGACCACTGCCTCACTCGCGATCATCACAAGCGCCGCTCCCGTGATGCCGTCGAGACGGACGGCGAACACGTTGCCGAGGACGTTGACGACAAGAGCAGTCGCGACCGTCCCCGGCAGGTGCTTCTCTCCTCCGAAGAAGATGAGACCCTGCCCAAGGACCGCGCTTGGGAAGGCCAATGCAGCCGCGCAGAGAAGCAACATCAGCGGTATCGCAGCCGATCCGTACCGTCCACCTGCAACAGCGCTTACTGCCCCTCGAGAGAAGATCACTGCCAGAAGAGGGACGGCGGCCGCAATCGCGACGAGAACATCGAACGCACGCTGGAGAAGGACCCGCCGGCCGGCCTCGTCGCGGCGCATGGCGTGTGGCGTCATGGCCACCATGAGCATGGACGGGATAGAAACCAGGAAGCCCGCAATCTGACTCGCCACACCGAACGCTGCCACTGCTGCTGACGCTGCGAGCAACGAAATGATGATGGTGTCCACCTGGCCATAGAGGGCATTCGTCGAAGAGCTGAGTCCAAGAGGGAACGATCGGCGCAGTAACCGCAGCACGTCTCCCCGAGCACATCTGATCACTGGCGACACGTATCTCGACGCGAGGCGAATCGAGGCACCTGCCGTCGCGCAGGTCGAGGCGGTCAGAAGAACGGCGTACATCTCGACGCCCAAATGGCCGAAGATTGCCACGCCGATCACACCAAGACCGAGAAGGCTGCTCCCTACATCGAGCAGCGCGCGGACGTCGTTGCGCGAGCGGGCGACGAGCACGGAGGTGCTCACCAACCAGACTGCCATGCACGGAATCGTCCCGAGGAGGATGAATACGACGCCGCGCGTCCTGCTGTGCCCGGAATACACCGCGAGGTCGAGCAACGCGGCAAGGACCGACATCGGTAGGACGATCATGGGGATGGCAGCCAGAGCAGCCCTGAAGAGGCTGCTCGAGTCGTTGCCAGGCACCGAAAGATCTCGGCTCAGAATGCTCTGGAGCCCGAAGTCGCTAACGGCGGCGAAGACCGCGACAAATGCCATCGCAGCGACGACCGAGCCCCAACGGCTCGGGCCGAAATGGTGCGTCGCCAGGTGCAGGGCGAAGAGCGAGATCACCCCTCCAAGAGCTCGCCCTCCGAAACGCATGCCGAAGTTGTAACTGATGCGACCTCGGAACATCCTCGCGGGCCCTTGCGACTCATTGCCGCCCCAGTCCACATCGTCTCTCCCACTCGGGGGGGACGACCCACCTCCACGCGGCCGATCCACAACATTCTTACGACTGGATCAGGCCAGCCGGCCAGCATGTCGGCACCGGCAACTCCAAATAGGCACACGTCTCGCTCGGACCATCTCGCCGCCACCCGCGCCTAGCGGCCCGTCCGTCCCGCTATCGAGCGCAACGTGCGCGCGATGATCCGCAGGTCGAGAAGGAACCCCTGGTGGCGGAGGTAGTAGAACTCGTACTGGAGCTTCTCTAGCGCGTCGAGCTCACTCCCGCCGTAGCCGTACTTCACCTGCGCCCAGCCGGTGATGCCGGGACGGACGAGGTGTCGCAGCTCGTAGTAGGGGATCTTCTCCGTGAGCTCGGTCACGTACCGGGGCTGCTCGGGACGCGGACCGATCACCGAGAGGTCGCGACGGAGGACGTTGACGAACTGTGGGAGCTCGTCGAGGTGCGACGACCGCATGAATCGACCCCACAGCCCGAGGCGTGCGTCGTCGTCCTCGGTCCAACGGGAGTCTCCGGACCTGCCCGCCTCGGGTCGCATCGTCCGGAACTTGAGGATCGTGAACTGCGCTCCGTCCTTGCCGACACGCGCCTGGCGGTAGAGGAGCGGCCCGGGGTTCGCGACGAGGTCGACAAGCGCGACGAACGGCGCCGCGAAGAGGAACAACAGGACGCCGGGCACGGCGACGGCGACGTCGAGGGACCGCTTGACGCGCGGGTAGATCGGCCGGTGCAACTCGTGGATGTCGAACAGGAGAGAGACCCGCTCGAGCTCGCCGACCGGGAGCTTGCCGAGCCACTCGTCGTAGAAGAGCGAGAGAGTGCGTACCCTCACGCCGGCCCGGTGCAGCTCGGCGACCTGGGCCACGATCGCGTCGTCCGACTGAGCCCGCCGGTCGAGCACGAGGAGACTCGCCCGACGCTCGGTCACCAGCTCGGCGAGCGGGCGTGCCCCGGGCGCTCCGATCGCGTCCGCCGGAAGGCACGACGCGACGAGCAGCGCACGGCGCTCCGGACTCCTCTCCAGCTCGGCTGCAAGCGACGACGCCTCTGCGTCGCCGACGATCGCGAGGACCCGCTCGGCCTCTCCTTCGCGGTGCTGTCCACGGCGGGCGAGCACGGACACCGCAGCGTCGATCGGCGCGAGGAACGCGACGCTCGTGAGCACCGTGAAGCGCGGGAGCAAGGGAGTCCCCGCGAGGAGGGCGATCACGGAGACGATCCCCGCCGAGGCACCGAGCGCGATCGCCGCACGCACGAGCGCGTCGCCACCGCTCCCGACGTCGTCGGGAATGCCGACGGCGTAGGTGGTGACCAGCACGAGGAGGACGAACACCCACAACCAGGCAAAGCGCGGCAGCTGGGTGAAGGGGTAGTGGCCGACGAAGTGCGCGTGGAACTCCTCGAGTCCGCCAACGACCACTACGGTGAGCGCCAAGATGAGCCACCGCGTCGAACGTGTCACCAGTAACCATTCAAGCGCGGGATCGCGCTGGGGCCCGGCGTTGCTCGACGCCGGCCCGCCGGAGAGGGCACGGCCTCTCGAGATCTTCGCGGCGATCGTCGCAGGCGTGCTGCCGGTCGCCATCTCGCCCGTCGTCTACTCCTACACGTTCACGCCGAAGCTTGCGGTCCTCCTACTCGTCGCGGCGGTCGGCATGCCTCGCCTCGTGGCCCTCTCGCTGAGGGGCGACCACGCCGCCCCGGCTCGCGCCGCCCTCGCGTTCCTCGCAGTCGCTCTCGCCGCGTCACTCCACTCCCCGGCCACACTCCTCGCGTTCTTCGGCTCCTACGGCTGGGGCACTGGCTGGCTCTTCTGGTGCGCGGTGATGGGTGCGTTCGCGATCGGCGCCTCACTTGGCGACCGGGGGCGCGAGCTCGTCGCGACAGGTCTGCTCGTCGGTGCCGGTGTGAACGCAGTCGTCGAGATCTTCCAGGAGGCCCTCCGCCTGAACAGTCCCGTGGTCGGCCTCTACCAGGGCACGCAAGCCGACGGACTGATGGGCAACCCGATCTACCTCGAGAGCATCCTCGTCGGGGCGCTCGCCCTCACGCTCGTGCGCGCGACGCGGCGAGGTGCGGCCTGGCTCGCCCTCGCCACGCTGCTCTCAGCGGGACTCGAGCTGTCCGGCGAGCGCTACGCCGTCGTCCTTCTCGCCGTGCTGGCGCTCTACGCGCTCGCCGCCGTGCGCTCGCGCCGTGCGCTCGCGTTCGTCGTTGCGACCGGCATCGGCTACGGAGCCGCCTACCTCGGGACGAGCCATCTACTGCACGCGCGCATCACCGCAAGCGTCGCCTCGAACCCGCGGATCCTGCTCTGGAAGACCCTGGCGCGGGCCATCCGCCACCAGCTCCTGCTCGGATTCGGCCCTGCGGGGACGATGGCGGCCCAGACCCGCTACAGCTCGCTCGCGTTGGCTCGCAAGCTCGAGGTCGGTACGTACTTCGCCGACGCGCACGACATCTTCGTCGAGGTCGTCGTGACGACGGGCATCCTCGGTCTCGTCGCGTTCCTCGCCTTCGGGATCCTCGCCCTGCGCCACGCGCGCGGCCCCCTGCTCGGCTTCGCCGTGCTGGCGATCGCCGTGGAGTTCGTCGAGCCGCTCAACGTCGGCGTGACGCCGCTCGTCTTCCTCGCTCTCGGCGCAGCCGCGAGCGCGGGAGCCCTCCGGCCGGTGATGGCCAGCTCGCGGAGCGAGATCGCCGTCCGCAGCGTCCTTGCAGCCGGAGCCCTCCTCGTGGCCGGAGCCCTCCTCGTCGGCGACTACGAGGTGAACCAGGGCCTCCTCCACTACAACTATTCCCAAGCACGGAGCGGCTCGGAGATCCTCCGGGTCTGGGCGCAGCCGGCGGTGCTCACGGCGAACGTCGCCGACAACCGGTCGATCGCCTTCTCCGACCCGCGCTACTGGCTGCCGATCACGAGGCAGTGGCGCGAAGTCGCGGTGCAACGCGAGCCGACGAACACCCAGCTTTGGGAAGAGCTTGCCGACTCGGACACTGCGATCGGTCACGACAAGCTGGCGATCGCCGCGTACCAGAAAGCGCTCGCACTCTACCGCTTCGACACAGGCGCACTGCTGTACTTCGGACGGCTTGAGCTGCAGCTCGGACATCGTTCCCGAGCGATTGGACTGCTTCGCAGGGCAGTCATATCGGCTCCTCACGATCCCACAGCGATTCGAGCACTCGAGTCCTCAACGAGCACTGGCTAGCCAGGAGCCCGACATTCAGCACCCGGACGACGCCCTCGCGCCCATGCGCAATCTCGCGACGCAGTCTCGGCAACGCCATGTAGCGTCACCGAGACTGGTCGGGAAAGAACTGCAATTAGCGTGACCTCACGGCGACAACTACGCCGGGAAACCGCCAGTGTTCTGCCAATAGCCAGCCGTACCAGACGCACCGACTCCGGTACCAGAGACAAGCGCCCCTGCAGCAGAGCACTCGGACGATTTCGGGGCGGAGTACCATGCATAATACGTGTCCGGGGTAGCAGGAACGCCAGTAAGGCCACCTGTCGTCTTCTCGGCGGCGATCACGTAGCAACGGTCACTTCCGTTCCATGCCGCCATCACGATGTTGCTGGCGCTTACATAGTCGACGTTGATGACGCCTGATGCCGACGACACGGAGGAAGCGCCCGACGTGTAGGTGAGTCCTGTGCCTTCCTGGGTGATGTTCGAGACAGCAGTCCCGTTCAGGATCCCCGAGTAGCTCCCGCTGTTCGTCGTGTAGTACGTCTCGGCGCCCGTGAGGGCCGTCTGCAGGTTCGACGACGCGGCGGTGTTCGTCGCGCTCTTCGTGACCGTCAGAAATGTCGGGATTGCAATGGCGAGAAGTATCCCCAGGATCAACAGGACGACCAGGAGCTCGATGAGTGTAAAGCCCCCATCTACCGGCTCCTCCCGGTCCTCTCGAAGCCGCTTCAGATAGGTACGCAACGCTCCTCCAGTAGGTCGGTCGATGAACAGGTGCAGCACGTCTAACGGCACCGTTGGTGAGTGATTTAGCTACACATCGCGCGATTACCGCGGGTTCCATACGGTCTCGCCGTGTCATTCGTGACACAGGACACCATCCGTGCCCGTCGAGACGTGGCGGTCCACGGTGACGGGACACGTCCGGGACCCTGTGGTTCGTTCGACTCCGGGCAACGGGCCCGTCAGGGGATCGCGGGACAGCTCGGGCTGGCCTGCAGTGCGGTGTTCGCGTTGCCACAGACGATGTAGTCGCTCTCCTGCCATACGTTGGTAAACGACGGGAGGATGTAGGGGGAGGAGCTGCAGCCGCGTGTCGTAGCTGAAGTTGTAGTAGCCGCTGCCACCACCGTACGAGCCTTCGACGCCAAACGGCCCTCGATAGTCGCTCACGTCCGCACCGTTGAGGTAGGCGCTTCCCTGTTGCGATCCGCGGTCGTAGTGCTGCACGCCGAACGATCCCTGGAGAGCTATCACCGCTGCGTCCACGACGGGGTTGTGCAGGTCGCATGTCGGCCAGACGTCTTCGGGCGGCGACGAGCTCTGGGTGCCTGTCACGCTGCCCGTCTGCCCGAGTGTCGACGCGGTCCCGTCGTAGCCGCAGCTCGCAAGGCTGGACCCGCTAGCGTCGACCGGGTTCGACAGGACG
The DNA here is from genome assembly GCA_027365385.1 of Acidimicrobiaceae bacterium. Classification (GTDB taxonomy): domain Bacteria; phylum Actinomycetota; class Acidimicrobiia; order Acidimicrobiales; family Bog-793; genus JAJZCK01. The sequence goes on from DAHXNN010000239.1 coordinate 13,655, forward strand.
ATGTCTCCGTACGCGCTCAGACCGAGCACGTCCGGGTTGGTCTCCGTGGAGCATGCGGACACCGAGGACGGGTCTGTCTGGTTCGCTGGGCCGGATCCGTCGGCGCACGAATAGGTGATGTCCCTGGTGATGACGATGTTGGGTTGGGAGCCGATCGTCAGTTGACCCTTCAGCTCGCGCTCGACGTAGGTGTCGCCCTCCGTGCACGTCGTCGAGCGTGCCGAGAGGCCCGGCTGCGACGCAGTCTCGTACGGGTTGATCGTGCACGCTCCCGCGCCGGTGCCTCCCGCGGTGTCCTTGCCGACGTAGATGACGCCGTTGGCGGGGAACGGCACGCCTGTGACGAAAGGCGACGTGCTCGAGAAGGTATGGCTGGTGCTCCCGGAGAGGTTGCCGCACGCGGGCGAGGTGGCCGACGCCGTGGCTGAAGGTCGGGCTGTTCGTGCACCGCACGTTAGGGTCGACCGTCCATCCCCCGGGCACCCACGATCCGATCAGCGACGCCGGGTACGGCCCATTCGTCCCGGAGTTCGCCGTGGTCACCTGGACAGAGCCTGGGACGTCGTACGCGTACGGGAGATCGGACGGTGCGCCGGAGCTGAGCGAGCTCTGTGACGCGGACCCACCGAGGAACTGGGGCGAGCCGCACACGTGGAGCTGGTCCGACGTGTACACCGGGCCCGCGAAGCTCTCTCCCGATACGAAGTCGTACGTCGGACCATGTTGAGCGCCACGGCTCACCCGGGACGGTGATCGTGTCGCCGGATGCCGTGAAGCTGAAGGACGAGCCGAAGTACGCCCCGTAGTACGGATCCGCGCTCGAGTAGTTGCCGAACCCGAGCCCCCCGGGAGGCGTGGGACCCTGCCCTCCAGCCCCGAGCGTGTCGACGAAGGTGTTGGGGTCGAAGCTCCTGTACAGACACAGTGCCGACCAGAGCGTCTGGTTCGTACCAGGCACCGTGTAGGCGGTCTCGAACTCGCTCGTCTGCGAGCCGTCCGGCGCTGTGACCGTCACCTGGAAGCCCTGCGCGGTCGGCGCGTTGGGGTCGAGCACCTCGTAGTCGGAGAAGTAGGCGTTGTCGCTCAGCGAGGTCGTCTCGAAGCGAGCTTGTGCCGTCACGTACGCGTAGCTCCCGGGCGACCCCGCCCTGCCGGTGACGGTGACGGTGAGCAGGAGCTGGCCGGCACTGGCACCGCTCACGGCGAACAGGCTGCTGTCGTCGGCCGCGTAGTGGAAGGCCTCCGACGGGCTCGTCCCGCCGAGGTCGCACGCGGACGAGCACCATCCACCTGGGACGAGCGCCGGGTCCCCGAGGAGATTGTTCGTCGCCGAGTACTGGAAGTAGTTCGGGTTCGTGTCGAGCTGGTTCCGGTACCACTGGATGCCCGCCTCGGCAGCAGCGAGGGCCGAGTGCCGGTTGGTCGACTGGACGACGAGCGGCGCGTCGCTCGTCTCAGAGGAGACCACCACCGGGCCGAGGGTCGCGAGCAGCGCCATGAGGATGACGGCGATGATGATGATCTGACCGGAGTCGTCGCGCGAGGCCTTCGCCCGCGTCCGGGCAATCCGTCGGCAAAGCACCCGGACAGCCGACGTCGCGACGCGCGTCATGGTGACCTGCCTGCCCACGGAGTCGCGCTCGACCCGGAGAAGCTGCCGTCGCCGCTGTAGCTCGCCTGAATCTCGTACTTCACGCTGGACTGAAGCCGGGATCTCGCCATGGATGCCGTCCCTCCGGAGATGTTCACCGAGGCAGTGCTTATGACGCTCCAGGATCCGTGGCTGTACTCCGACAAAGTGAACATGACCGTGCCGGCATCCGGAGTCGGCGTCACCGTCGCCGTTCCGGCGAGGGAGTCGCCGCTGCGCAGCCAGGCGTCGAGACAACGGATCCGTTCTCGGTGACGGCGAACGAGACGGCCCCTGAGTCAGGTGACGGCGCCACGGTCGCGGTTGCCGGTCAGGTCTTCTAGGCTCGTGATACCTGCTCGTCCGATACGAGCGTTCTTCACGTTCTGCCAGGCCCACTCGTCGGGGTTGAGCTGGGGTGAGTAGGCAGGTAGGTAGAACAGCCGGAGCTTGCCGTTCGTCGATCGGACCCATTCCTTGGTCATCTTCGAGGTGTGCGAGGAGTGACCGTCGACGACGAGGAACACTGGTCGTCCACGATTGTCGGCGAGCAGGCGCTTGCAGTACTCGATGAACACCGCGGAGCTCACCCGAGCTTCGGTCACCATGAAGTGGAAGTCTCCACGCGGCGAGACAGCCGACATCATGTTCACCGAGTACCGCGCTCCAGTGCTCGAGACGACCGGGGTCCTGCCCACGATCCCCCAGGTGGTTCCTGCGT
>DAHXNN010000001.1 GCA_027365385.1 Acidimicrobiaceae bacterium
GACTGGCTGTTGGTGAGGCCGGTGATCATCGTGTTGGCGAGCACGCTAGGTGTGATGACGATCGGGATGCTCGAGGAGATCATGCTCATGACGTGCTCCCTCCTAGACCGCTGCCAGGAGCGACTGGATCGTCTGGTCGATAACGCTCACGACCTTCGCCGAGGCCTGGTAGTTCGCCTGATACTGCATGAGGTCGGTGAGCTGGGTATTCTGGTTGACGCCCGAGACAGCTTGGAGCGCCTGCTGGGCCTGGTTCGCAACGGAGGTCTGCGAGGCGAGCTGGCTGTTGGCGTTCTGGGTGTCGGCGCCGATGCCCTGCACGAGGTTTTGGTAGGCGAGATCAGGCCCTGTCGATACGGTGCCGAGCTCGGCCATCGCCTGCGCGTTGCTCGCGTCGTTTGCACCGATCATTTGTGGCCCGAACGTGAACGATCCGCTCGATCCCGCCAGACCAGTTGGATCAGGACCCGAGGTCGAGGACACCGTGAAGGTCGCAGTCCCGGCTGACGCCGTACTCACGAGCTGAAGCTGAGTGCCGCCGTTGACGACAAGAGCATCCAGGGCAATGCCGTAATGCGTGAAACCAGTGTTGAGTTGCTGAGCAACGGAAGATGCAGGAGACGCTGACGTACTGGATGCAGCCGGAACAGAGATCACAATGGACGACGGTGTCCCCCGATTGAAGGTACCGCCAGAGTTCAGTGCATTTTGCGTAAACGTCAGCGTCTCCGAGACACCCGTTCCAGGCGCCATGACCGTACCGGAATCGGTGCTCGCTGATGCGGCCGGTGCCGTCGAGGAAGCGGGGGGGGGAGACGACGTCGGCGGCGACGCTACTGTAGAAAGCGTTGTCGCTCCGCTCGCAGCCAAGTTGCTCGGATCTTGCACAATCGCAGAGCTCACCGTGATGGTCGCTGCGGTGATCCCACCCGTGCTGCCTCCTGCTGTGGTGAACAACGGTAGCGCCGCGCCCGGGTTTCCGTTGGAGTCGAAGCCCTGAGCCAGCTGGTTGTTGACCGTCGCCGCGAGGGCGCTGGCGACGTTGTCGAGCAAGTTGCTGTAGGCCGCGATCGACTGCCCGGACGTCGGATCCGCGGGCGGAGGTTCACCGAGCGCTGTCAGCAGGCCGGCGATCGCGCCGCTGCTCACCGGCACGTTGACACCATCCGTGTGCGTCGATGCATCGGCTGCTGTCGGGTAGGCGGAGATGGTGTAGGTCACGCCCGTCGAGCCACTCGTGCCCGACGTGCCGCTCGTGTACGGCGTGGCGATCGCCGCGAGCGTGTCCGCCGTGTTGCCCTGGACGAGGGTCACGCCGCCGGCCGAGACCTGCGCTGTGCCGTTCTGCTGCATCGTGACGTTGACGCCGGCGAGCGAGGCGAGCTGGCCGAGTGCGTTCTGGAGCTGGTCGTTGAGCGAGCTCGCGCCGGAACCTCCACTTTTCGCCGTGACGATCGACTGGTTGAGCGACGCCACCTGGGCGAGCAGGTTGTTCACCTGCCCGACGTTCGTGCCGAGCTGGCTCGCCGTGTTCTTCGCGAGCTGGCCGAGCTGAGTCGACGCCTCGTTGAGGCTCGTCGCGAGGCCCTGGGCCATGTCGACGATCTGGGTGCGGGGCGCGAGGCTCGACGGGTCCTGCGCGATCGCGTCCCAGGCGGACCAGAAGTTCGACAGCTGCCCGGCGATGCTCGTGTTCGCGCTCTGCGTCGTGGACGCGGAGGAGTTCTGACCGAGCGGGAAGACGCTCTCGATCCCTGTCAGGACCTGCTGGAGCGCTCCGAGGTTCGACAGCGCACCCTGGGCCTGGAGGTTGTTCGCGGAGAGCAGGAGGTCGTTCGCCTGGGCGATCGAGGTGACCTGCACCCCCCCGCCCACGTCGACGGTCCCGCCACCTGGCAATGCGGCGAGCGTCGCGCTCTCCGTCACGTACCCCGGCGTCTGCGAGTTCGCGATGTTCTGCGTCGTCGCGTCGATCTGGGCCATCGAGGCGTTGAGCCCCGAGATGGCGATGCTCAGCCCCTGGTCCATCTTGCTCAGGCCTTGGTGTTGAGGATGTTCGCGCTGCGCGCGGAGATGACCGGCGTGCCGGTCGCGTCGTAGGAGGTCGCGCTATCGATGCCGAGCATCGCGAGCGCCGCCGATGTCGCGAGGTAGCCGCGGGCGAGGAGCTTGCGGTTCTCGCCGCAGAGGGCACCGACCCGCTCGACCGCGGTCTTCAGTTCCTCGCGCCCCTGGCGGAAGATGTAGTTCCACGGCTCGGGCGCCACTGCCGCCACCTCGCGCAGCGTGGACTCCGGCGAGACCGCGAGGAACGCTGCAGCGTCCGCGAGGGCGACACGGAACTCCTCGTCGCTCTCCTGGACCGCTCCGATCGCCCCCTCGAGCTCACGGGTCGTCTCGCTCACCCAGGTGCTCCCTGCGCCCGTGAGCATCATCTGCTGGACCTCGAACTTGAAGCGCAGGTGCCCGAGGGTGTCGGTCTGCGTGGCGATCGCACGTGCCAGAGTCTCGAGAGGACCGTCGTTCATGGATTCCACGGCATGACTCATCGACCGACTCGCCCTCGTGCTTGAGGAACTTCACGGACCCGGCATATAGACGCCTGCGTCGCTGTCCCGTGCCTACCGCTGCCGGTCCTCATTGCTGCTGGACGACGTAGCTCGTGAAGTACACGGCGGAGACTTGCTGCGCGCCTTCGGACTGACCGAGCTCTTGCTGGTACGCGGACAGGAGCGCCTTCTGGAGCGCGACGCGCCCGGCGGTCGAGAGCAGCCCCTGGTAGGTGTTCGCGCCGATGATGCGCACGGCCGTGCCCATGAGCTCGGAGTTGTCCTTCGTGACGGTCTTCACGCTCCCGACCTTCGTGAGCTGCAAGCTGATCGCGATCTGGGCGAGGCTCCCGTCGGGCAGGTTCGTCGTGACCGACTCCGGGAAGTCGTAGATCGCACCGGCCGGCACCGGGTCGTGGGGACCGTAGTGGGGCTTCATGATCTTGCCCTTGGCGACATAGCCGACGAGAAGCACGAGGACGGCCAGCGCGATCGGCTTGACGGGCTTCTTCTTCTTGCCGTCGCCCTCCTCTCCCTTCTTCCCCTTCTTGGCTTTCTTGCCCCCCGCGGGAACCTCGGCTGCCGGTGGGGCCGCAGCGGGTGGGCGCATCCCCGCCAGCCGGCTCGCCGCGGCCTGGGCGGCCGGGGTGCTAGGCGCCGTGCTCGTCTCGACCATCACTCCTCCTCGCTGGTGCGGGTGGCGCCCGCCCGGGTACCGGTCGCCCGCTCTCGGGGAGTGGCGTCGCGGCTCGTCATGTCCCGGCTCAACCGATCTTCAGCCCGAGGATCACGACGTCGATCCTGCGGTTCTTCGCCTTGTTCGCCGCAGAGGTGTTGGGCGCGGCGGGGTGGGTATCGCTGTAGCCCGTGGCGGTGAGACGGATTGCGGGGATCCCGTCGGCGACGTTCAGGCGGTTCGTGACGTTCGCAGCCCGCGCTGCCGAGAGCTCCCAGTTCGAGGCGAAGGGACCTCCCGTGATGGGGACGTTGTCGGTATATCCCTGGACCTCGATGAGATTGGGCTGGGATCGCACGACGCTCGCGATCGTGTCGACGATCCGCGCACCGGTGCCACCGAGCGACGCGGAGTCCGTCCGGAAGAAGACCCGGTCGGCGAGGATCTGGACTGTGACCGCCGCCGGGCCGAGGTTGACCGCCGCGTCCGCTGCGAGCTTCTGCTTCGCGAGCGCAGCGCTGATCGCGGTCGCGACCTGCTGGAGCTGGGCGGTGTTCACCTTCGCCGATCCTCCGCCCGTCCCGACCTGGGCGGCGGTTCCCGCCTGGCCGGCGATCGTCGGCGCGTTGAGCAGGCCGTTGCCCCCCGGTAGGACGACGGCGGAGGGATTGAAGGTCTGGGTGAGGCCGAGCTTGAACTCGAGGAACTTCTTCAGGCTGATCGAGCTCATCGCGAACAGCACGACGAACAGTGCGAGCAGCAACGTGATCATGTCCGCGTAGGTGAGCAGCCAGCGCTCGTTGTTCTCGTGCTCGACCTCGTGCCCGCCACGCCGGCGACGGGCCGTCGTGCTCATGCCGCGGCACCCTTCTCGGCGGCACCGGCCCGCGACTGCGGCGCGAGGAACGACTCCATGCGGGTCCGCACGAAGCGCGAGCTCGCGCCGTTTTGGATCGCGAGCAGCCCTTCGACCTCCATGTGCTTGATCTGGACCTCGATGTCGCTCGCTCGCTTCAACTTGTTCGAGATGGGGAGCCAGATGAGGTTCGCGCTGAGCACGCCCCAGAGGGTCGCTGTGAACGCCGAGCCGATGGCCGGCCCGAGCGACTGCGGGTCGGAGAGGTTGCCGAGGACGTGGACGAGGCCCATGACCGTGCCGATGATGCCGAGGGTCGGGGCGAACCCGCCCATGTCGGCGAAGAGCTTCGCACCCATGCGGTGACGTGCCTCGGTCGACGCGATGTCGTTCTCGAGGACGTCGAGGATCTCCTCGGAGTTCGTGCCGTCGACCGCGAGCTCGATGCCACGGCGGAGGAAGGGGTCCTCGATACTGTGGGTCTCCTTGTCGAGCGCGATGATGCCGGAGCTCTTCGCGATCCCGGCGAGCCGGGCCATCTCCTGGATCGCGACCTCCATGTCGTACGCGTCGCCGCCGGTGGCCCGCTTGAGGATCGGCTTGACACCCTTCAGGTCGGACTTCATGTAACCCGCGGTCGCAGCGAAGTACGTCCCGCCGAAGACGAGAAGCAGAGGCGCCGGCTTGATGAGCACCGTCGGGCTGCTGCCGTCGAGCACCATCGCGACGAGCACGCACGCGAGCGCACCCCCGATCGCCATCGACGTCCAGTTGTCCTTCACCGCGCCGTCCCCTTCCCGGCACCGTCGCCATCGGGGCCCGGCTCTCCGGTGGCGCTCGAGCTCGTGAGCAGCCGGAGCGCGCCGTCCCGCGGCGTCATGGACAGCAAGGAGGAGGCAGGCCCGGCCGACAACAGGTCGTGCGGCATCGAGTCGGCGAGCGCCTGCACCGCAGCACGGTCCTCGCGATGCAGCCGGACGACGTCCTCGATGGACTCGGTCACGATGTAGCTCGTCCCGCTCACGAGGAGCACGTGGGTCTCCGGGCCACCGTCGACCCGCTCGATGAGCGAGCCGTTGATCGCGACCGGATGACCTTGGACATTGTGCAACGTGATCATCTCGTCTTCCTGACCGATCCGGCGAGCCGAGCGCGCATCGCCAGATGAGCTATCGGCCAGAGCCGCACCGATCTTGAGCGTGCGCACCGCGTGCCGTCCCCACGAGAGCTGCCAGGAACGAGGCGTGTGGCTCGGCTCTGTGGCTCGGCTCTGTGGCTCAGCTCTCCGGCGAGCGCAGGGGGCGAAGGTGCCGGCGTGCACCGCCGCGCGACGGGCTCGCGTCGCTCGAGCGCTCTGCCGGCGCGTCGTCGCCGGAGAGGCTCGACGGCCCATCCCGCGACCCTCGTGCCGCGTCGAGGAGCGCCTCCGCGGGCACTGGACCTCGTGTCGGCTCGAAGGTCACGCGGCCGACCGACACCACCTCGCCGAGAGGGTCGGAGCCGTCCTCGCCGGCCAGCAGAGACTGGATCCAGCCGACGACGATCTCACCCTGTCCTGCGTCGGTGTCCGGCAGCGCGACGCCGAACTCGCGCGTCCCGAGCCTGGCGATGACGTCCTCGCCGCGGAGCTCGGTCCGTAGCATCCGTGCGACCCGGTACACCGTGGACGAGCTCGGAGGCGGGGCTGGACGGCCGGGGCGCCCCGCGCCGGTGCTCGTGCCGATGGCTATCGAGAGGATCGTCGCGCACTCGCCCGCGCGGCTCGCCCGGCGGACGACGTGGTCGACGACGAAGGTGAAGGCGCCCAGGTTCATCAGGCCCGTCTGGTCGTCACGAGTCGTCACCCCACGCGCCCCCTTCACAGTGTGACGAGGGACATGAGGCCCGCGCCGTAACCCTCGAGCGAGACCTGGAAGTGCTCGCTCGAGGGCGCGGCCGCGATCCGGTCCGCCTCGGGGAGCTTCTCGCCCGGAGCAAATCCCGCCACCGAGCGCAGGATACAACGCTCCCCGTCGGTCCGGATGATCTTCGATAGCACGTTGGTCACCTCGTGAAAGCTCTCCGACAAGATGTCGGGCAGTGTCCCGGACCCGGCCCACTCCGCGGCGACCGCGGGGGACATGAGCGTGAGCGCCGCGGACAGCGCAGATGCGATCGGAGTCTCGACCACGCAGATCGCGGCGTCTGCGCCACTCGCGTCCGCATACTCCGCCGTCCAGCGCGCCACCTGGCGGGCCGGCCCCTCGGCTGTGTGCACGACGGCGACGGGCATCCGCACGAGGCTGGCGAGCAGGCTCGCGACCATTCCGGCCCGGTCGGTCGGACCGCCGGAGGCCGTGGTCGTCGCGCCGCTCTGGCCTGCGAGGAACCCTTCGATCTTCGCCGCAAGATCCGCGCCCGTGAAGGGCTTCGCGACGAGGAACGCCGCTCCTGCCGCGTAGGCGCTCTGCTGCATCGCTTCGCTCGACTCGGAGGTGACGAAGCCGAACGGCACGGTCCACTCCGCCGCGCGCAGCGCCTCGAGCAGCTCGAGACCGGTCATCCCGCCCATGTTCCAGTCGCAGAGGATCAGGTCCACCGGCTCCACCGGCAGGAGCTCGATCGCGGCCTCGGCGCTGTCGGCCTCGACGACGCCAGTCACCGCGTCGATGCTGCGCAGCTCGCGGGACACGATCATCCGCATCGCCCGGCTGTCGTCCACTACGAGGACCCGCACGTCGTTCTCCCTCTCTCGATGTCGAGCCGCGTCACGGCCCGGTCACGTCCCACCCGTCGCCGGCCGCTCGCGTCGCTCTGCCGGACTGCGTGCCCGCGGTGGTGAGCACCCGCGATCCCTCTCTCCTTGCGACCGCGCGAAGCGACGTGCCCGTAGCTCTATCGGCCCCGCGCCGGCCGCAGTTGAGCGGATGGCGGCGGACGACCCCCCCGATCGGAGCGTGCGGACGATGCCCCGCCCTCACGTGAGGCTTCGCTTCGCCGCGAAGTCGGCTATCAACAACGACCGCAACGGAGCCGTCATCAGCTCTGTGTCGATGACGCATCTTCGTGCGACCGCGGGCGCCCGAGCCGACGAGCACGAGAGCTCTCTCCCTGCCGGCGAGGAGCGCGTGACCGACGACGGGCGCTCGGCGGAGCTCGCGCATCTCTGGGAGGCCTTCGGCTCGACCGGGGATCCCGGCGCCCGCAAGGCGCTCGTCACCGCGTACTACCCGCTCGTGCGCCACGTCGCCCGCAGAGTCGCCGCTTCGCTCTCGCACAAGGTCGAGCTCGACGATCTCGAGGGCTACGGCGCCGAGGGACTGCTCGACGCCGTCGACCGCTTCGACG
>DAHXNN010000002.1 GCA_027365385.1 Acidimicrobiaceae bacterium
ACCTCGGGAGCCGTGCCGGGCTGGCGCGCACCCCCGTCGGGCCGGCGACCACCGCCGGGCGGATCGAGGCTCACGACGGATCCGCCACGAGCCCGGCCACTGCCGAACCCTACAGTGCCGACCCAGGGCTGACGGCCCGACACGCCCGGTTCGACAGCCGAGCCTGACGACCGCCCGACGGGTCGGGATCGGATATCGCGCTCCCAGCGGTCCCAGCTGTCTCGGGTCAGCCCGCGGAAGGAGTCGGGGAAGGCGACCGGTCGGCGACGGACCTCGCGCCCGGCGGAGACGCCAGAGCGACCGCCGGCGCCGAGGACGCGGGCGCCATGGCGACTGCTCGGGGCGCCCACGTCTGCTCCCGGTCGGCGCGTCGCTCGGGGACGCCCACGATCGCCGCGAGGTCCGCACCGTCGATCGTCTCGCGTTCGAGCAGCAGCTCGACGACGCGGTCGAGCACCTCGCGGTGCTCGCCGAGCAGCTTGGTGGCGCGCACCTCCGCCTCACGGAGAAGACGCGCGACCTCCTGGTCGATGGTCCGCTGGGTCTCCTCCGCGTAGGGGCGCCCCGCGAAGGGGTTGTCACGGCTCGGCCCTTCGGGTCCGTAGCCGATCGGCCCGACCTCGGTCGAGAACCCCCACTCGCGCACCATGCGCGTCGCGAGATCGGTCGCGCTCGCGAGATCGTTCGATGCTCCTGTCGACGGCTCGCCGAGCACGAGGATCTCCGAGGCCCTGCCACCGAGGCGCACGGCGAGCGCATCCGTGAGATAGCTCTCGGGATAGAGGTGGCGCTCGGACTCCGGGAGCTGCTCGGTGACGCCGAGCGCCGCGCCACGAGGCAGGATCGTCACCTTCGCGACAGGGTCCGCGTGCTCCGAGAGCACCGCGACCAGCGCGTGACCGGCCTCGTGGACCGCCACCGCGTGCTTCTCCTCCGGCATAAGCGCATTCGACGCGTCCCGTCGGCCGATGAGGAGACGATCGCGTGCCGCGTCGAAGTCGTCCATCGAGAGCACGTGACGGTGTGCCCGCACTGCGTTGATCGCCGCCTCGTTGACAAGGTTCGCGAGGTCCGCGCCGGAGAATCCCGGGGTGCCGCGTGACACGGCCCCGAGATCGACGTCTGGGCCGATCTTCTTTCCCTTCTCGTGGATCTCGAGGATCGCGAGTCGCTCTCGCTGGTTCGGCAGGGGGATCTCGACGGTCCTGTCGAACCGCCCGGGTCGCAGCAACGCAGCGTCGAGGATCTCGGCCCTGTTGGTCGCGGCCATGACGACGACGCTCGCGCCGGGCTCGAAGCCGTCCATGTCCGAGAGGAGCTGGTTGAGCGTCTGCTCGCGCTCGTCGTTCGAGCCGAAGCCGCCGGGACCCCGCCGGCCACCGATCGCGTCGATCTCGTCGATGAAGATGATCGAAGGCGCCCGCTTGCGCGCGTCGGCGAACAGGTCCCGGACCCGGCTCGCCCCGACCCCGACGAACATCTCGACGAAGCTCGAGCCGCTGAGGGCGAAGAACGGAACGCCCGCCTCGCCCGCGACCGCGCGCGCGAGAAGGGTCTTGCCCGTGCCCGGCGGCCCGACCATGAGCACGCCTTTCGGGCCGACCGCTCCTGCTGCCGCGTAGCGACCCGGGTGCTTCAAGAAGTCGACGACCTCCATCACCTCGGCCTTCGAGCCCTCATAGCCCGCTATGTCCGCGAACCGCGTGGTGGGCCGCTCCTCGTCGTAGACCTTGGCCTTCGACTTGCCGATGCCCATGATGCCGCCGAGGCCACCTCCGAGCTGCTTGCGGCTCTTGCGCCCGATCCAGACGAAGATACCGACGATGACGATCAGCGGGAGGAACGTCACGAGCAGTCCGAGGAGCGACGTCGTGCTCGGGTTCGTCCCGGTCACCTCGACCTTGTGGTCGAGCAGCAGAGGTGAGAGCGCAGTGTCGTTGAGCGCCGTCGGTATCTGCGAGCTGTAGGAGGCGCCGGAGTGCAGCTTGCCGGTGACCGAGCCCGTCGAGGTGATCGTCGCCGACGCGACCTTGTTCGCCGTCACCTCTCCGACGAAGGCCGAGTAGCTGAACTCCTTGACCGGCGTCCCCTTCGAGATGGGGTGCAGGAGCAGCAGCGCGGTGAGGACGAGCCCGACCGGGAGCAGCCACACCCGCCAGCGCGGCGGAGGAGGCGGCGCCGGTGCAGGCACCTTGCCCTTCTGCGGCCCCGGACGTGCCGACGTCGTCTGGTGCGAGGTGCTCGTCACAAGGCTCCGGGCAGGGAGGGCCGGACCCTGGTGGCGATGCTCCGCCGGCTGAGGACGACGTGTCCACCGGAGGTGGCCAACCCCACGCCGGTGGCGACACCGGGGAGAGAACGAGCGCTCACGTCAGGCCTTTCTGGGTCCTGCACGCCTCCGCTCCCCCGGATCGAGGGCAGTCTTCGGGATGACAGTGCACCCATTCTACTTCCCACTCGCGAGAGCGACCACGCGACGACCCGCCGGGCGAAGGTGCGCCTGCGGCACGACCTCCGCCTCTAGATCTCGTGGAGATATCCGGACTTTCCCGTGGACCTCGATCCGAGGAACGTGCGGAGCGTGCGCCTCTCTCGCTCCGTGGTGCCGCCCCAGACGCCGTACTCGTGACGCGCCAGCGCATGCTCGAGACAGGCTGCCGTCACCCGGCAGCCCCTGCAGATCGCCTTCGCCTCGTCGCCGGACTCGCCTTCGTTCGGGAACCAGTCGACGTCCTGCCGCTCGATGCACGCACCGTCGGTCATCCAGGAGATCGCGCTTCCCTCCGGGATGCCCAACACCCTCGCCGACGGCGCCGCCGGCTGCTCGGAGGGCGGCTGCCCCGAGGAGTGTCGCGGAGATGGCGACCGGTCGGGCTGCTCGTAGGCCAGCTCGCCGCGTCCGGAGAGGAGATGCAATGCGCGATCGAGCGGCCCCGTCGTCATATGCATGCCCGACGACCACTCGATGCTCGCCTCCGGGATCGACCAGGACGGCCGACCCCGCCGACGAGCAGGCTTCCAGAGAATGCTGCTACCGCAGAACACCACAGAGACGCGATCATCTGGCGCCTTCCGGAGCACCACGTGCCCTTCGACACCCTCGCTGTAGAAGGTGCGAGCAATGGTAGCGTCTCGTCTCTCCCGGATGCTGGTCGCGTGCCGCCTGTGACGAGCCTCGGGCGCAAGGGGTCCTGGGCTCAGGAGGTCTTGTCGGTCTCCGGCCGCACGCCCGTGTCGACGAGGTCTTGCGCCACGTCCCGGAGCTTGCGGTTGAGGTGCTGGGAGGCCCGGCGCAAGACGTCGAAGGCGTGGTCGGGCGTGATCCGCTCGCGCTCCATCAAGATCCCCTGGGCCTGGCCGATCACCTCACGTGTCGTGAGCGCGTCGTGTAGGTGCGCGTTGAGGCTCACCTCGTCCTCTCTTGGCCCTACGACGGCCTTGCGGTGGCGTGGGCACGAGCGGCGTGGGCATGAGCCACGCGTCGGACGGCCATATCGGCAAGGTGCAAGGGCTCGTCGTCTAACTCGCCTACCCTCGATCGAGATCGATCACCGAGGGGAGTAGACGAACAGTCGGGCGAGCACTGGCCACTCGCTCCTCCGAGCAGAGCGGAGGATCCCGAGAGGCGAGCTCTACTCGTCGTCCTCCGCGCCACCTACGTAGCGGAGAGCAACTAACCCTAGGAGGAGGAGGACCACCACGCCGACGCCGACCCCGAGCTCGATGAGCGTCTGGCCGTAGCCGCGGTTGCTCAGATTCGTGCTGAGAGTAAGGCGAGCGGACGAGCTCAAGATGTCCCGGATTCCCGCCAGGATGCCGATCACCAGGAACGGCCTCACGGGAAACGTGGCATCCCGCAGATGGCGGAACACGGTATGCAGGATATCGATCAAGATGATGACGACGAGAATGCCGTCGATCGCCGGTATGACGCTCAAAGGAAAGCCCGATGAGTCGCCGAGGAAGCTGACGACTGTGCGAACCAGCACCACGGCTGACACGATCAAGAGGCTCGCGACAATCGCGTATTCGACGACCACTACGGCGCCCGCGAGCGCAACGTCGCTTCGGGAGTGCCGCGTTTGTACGTTTCCAACCTGGGCCGTCGACGTCTCATGCGGCTCGCTGGTGGAGGCGCTGATAGCAGTCGAGACCTCGCCGTCGGCGCCGTTCACGACGCGCCAGGACTTGGGCATGGCACCCTGTCGTCCATGTCCTCACCTTATCCGCGTCCCATGGATCTCCGACATCCGAGCCTGACGCGCGAAGGGTCCGGCTATTCGATCGGCGGATTGACGAGTGGAGTGAAGGCTGACATCCGGTCGACGTCTTCCTCGGCCGCAAGGAGCTCGGGATTCCTCTCCTCGTCTTCGAGCGATTCTCCTCCCCCTCCGTCGACGTCATCCGTCTCGAACATGTGGTCGGCATCGCGGCCGGATGGAGTCATGGCAGCCACGCTAGCGGCACGAGAACGTGCCCTCTCGAACTTGTCCTCACCGTGACCCGACACATGCACCGCGCGTGCGCGCGAGTCGGAGCCTCAGCGCTATAGTGGTCCCACCTTCGACAGCGAGGGATGGGCAGCGGGCAGTGCAGGTCGCCCGCTCCACCTCGGAGGCCGCGACTCGGTGTCGAGTTCCTCGTTGACGACCAAGCCAAGCAGAGTTCTCACGGTCGATAACAACGACCATTGCGATGACAACGACCATTGTCGTGCACGCTCGTCAGCGGGGCGGTGACGTGTCAGCGCTTGACGGATCCCGCGTGATGGGTGGTCGCACGATGGACCCGGCCGTCGAGCGGGAGGACCGATGCGATCCGACGTGCCCGCCGTCACCATCGGTGCATCCTCTCCTCGAGGTCGACAACCGTGCCGAGAACGAGCGCCGCGATCCTGCGC
>DAHXNN010000007.1 GCA_027365385.1 Acidimicrobiaceae bacterium
CACCCGCGACGAGGACGTCGCCGTCGCCGAGCAGCGTCGCAGTCGCGTCCGCGAGGCCCACAGGCATCGCACCGGTCGCGCTCCAGCTGCCCGGCGTCGCCGCGTCCGCGGGAGCCGCGGCGACGAGGCCGACCGCTGCGAAGCCCGTGGCCCCGGCGAGCAGTGCCGCCGACGCGACGGCGACGCTGCGGCGGCGCCGGGCAAACGAGCGCGCGGGAGCGGCGCGGCCGGATGCTCCGCAGCGCTCACGTGCGGCGCGGCCGAAGGGGACACCGCGTCGGGGCTGGCGGTCCGTGCTTCTCGACATCTCGTCACCTCATCTCGTCTGGCGCTGCCCTGCCGCCGCGGCACCTGTGACAGACGCCGCCTTCCGGGCCGACCCACGTGCGTGCGCCAGCGCGTCACGGAACTGTCATACGTAGTCTTACCCCGACGACGTGCGAAGTACGTGTGCGGGCCATGAGGAAACGATGAGCACCGGCGAGCGAATGCACGAGCCGGGCCGTACCGTGCTCCCGAAAGAGCCTGCCTGCTACGCCTCGTGCAGCGGGCTTACGACCACCGGGACACCGGTGGCGAACAGCGCCTCGACCGCCGCGGCCGACACCGGACGGGAGTAGTAGAAGCCCTGGCCGTGGTCGCACTGCTCGCGCTGGAGCTCGGCGAGCTGCGCCTGGTCCTCGACGCCTTCGGCGACGGTGCGCAACCCGAGGGTCTTGCCGAGCTGGACGAGGGTGTGGATCAAGGTGCGCGCCTCGGCGGAGCGCGCGATCCCCGCGATGAACGAGCGGTCGATCTTCAGCGAGTCCACGGGGAACTGCCGCAGGTAGGCGAGGGAGGAGTAGCTGGTGCCGAAGTCGTCGATCGCGATCCGGACGCCCAGGCCCTTCAGCTCCTCGAGCCGGCACCTCGTCGCGTCGGCGTCGCGCATGAGGACGGTCTCCGTGAGCTCGAGGGTGAGCATCGCGGGATCGAGCCCGCTCGCGGCGAGCGCGTCGGCGACGTCCGCTCGCAGCTGGTCCGACTCGAGCTGGCGGCCCGAGACGTTGACCGACACGGGAACCCTCCTACCGTTCGCCTGCCAGGCCGCAGCCTGGGTGCAGCTCTCGGCGAGCACGAAGCGCCCGATCGCGCCGATGAGCCCGCTCTGCTCCGCCACGGGCACGAACTCGTCCGGGCCGACGACGCCACGCGTCGGGTGCCGCCAGCGCACGAGCGCTTCGACGCCGGTCATGACGAGGTCCTGGAGGTCGAATGTGGGCTGGTACTCGACGTAGAGCTCGTCTGCCATGATGGCCGCACGCAGGTCCATCTCGAGCGCGAGCCGGTCCTGGACGGCCACCTGCATCTCGGGGTGGAACAGCACGTAGCGACCCTTGCCCGCCTGCTTGGCCTGGTAGAGGGCGACGTCCGCGTCCCGCAGCAGCTCGTCGGCGCTCGCCCGCGCGCCGACCGCGAGCCCGATGCTCGCCCGGACGGAGAGCTCGACCTCGCCCAGGCTCGGTAGGACGAACGGCTCGCGCAGCACCTCGAGGACGCGTTCCGCCACGAGCTCGGGCCCGGCGTCGAGGGAGCTGCCCGCGACGAGCACGACGAACTCGTCCCCACCGAGGCGCCCGACGCTGTCGCTCGGGCGGAGTGCCGTCCGCAGGCGGGTCGCGACCACACGCAGCAGCTCGTCACCGCGGTGGTGACCGAAGCTGTCGTTGATGTCCTTGAAGTTGTCGAGGTCGACGAAGAGGACCCCGATCGCGAGCGGCTCCCGTCCCGCCCGCTCGAGCATCTGGTCGACCCGGTCGACGATGAGCGCCCGGTTGGGAAGACCGGTGAGCGCGTCGTGCAGTGCCTGGTGGCGCAGCTCGCCGGTCCGCTCGTCGACGAGGCGCAGTGCCCGCTCCCGCGAACGCGCGAGCAGCTGGAGGAGCAGGAACGCGAGCACGCCGAGCGCTGCGATGAGCAGCCCGACGGCGATCGCCTGCGTGAGCGCCTCCGACGGCGCTCCGCCCGTCACGACGATCCGCCAGTGGCCGCCGACGCCCGCCGGGACGGTGCTCACCAAGCCGTTCGCGGCGCGGGCGACCCCCACCGAGGCGATCGTCGCCGTCGGGCCGTGGGTGGGGACGTACGCGAGGTGGATCGCCATCCCACGCAGGTCGCCGAGCGCCGAGCGGAGGGTCGTCGTCCCGTCGAAGGTCCCGAGAGCCCAGCCGACCACGGAGGCCTGGCGGGCGGTGGCGGTCGCCGGGACAGGCCCTCCCCGGTAGACCGGCGCGACGATGAAGAACACAGTCGGGTCGAGCGAGACAGGCGGGGCGACCGTCAGCGCGCCACTCGACGTCGCGGCAGCGAGCGCAGATGTGAACGCAGCGACCGGTCCGAGCGGGGCGCAGAAGTCGAAGGTCGCGACGTCGGTCTGGCGGGTCGAGCCGCTGTAATAGCCGAAGCGTGAGAGGCAGTACGCCGCCCGGTGCCCGGGAGGGAACGGGGCGAAGCGCGACGGGCGCGGCTCGACGACGCCGCCGAGAGGGTCGGTCGCGACGGTCTCGGCGAAGGCGTGGAGGTCGGTGGCGGGGATCTTTTCCACGAAGGAGAAGCCGAGCCCACCGGGGTAGCGGGCGGGGACGTCGATCGCCCTGTACCAACGGAGGTACTGGTGGTTCGTGAGGCGGGGAAACGCCGCGAACATCGCCTGCTGCGCGACGACGAAGTCCGCGTCCCGCCCGATCGCGGTGACGACTGCCGAGGTGACCGACTTCGCGCTCGTCCGGAACGTCGCGCGCTCCCGCCCTCCGACGGCGCCATACCACGCGGTCGCGCTCCCGGCCGCCGCGAGAAGACCGAGCGCGAGCACCGCCCATGTCGCGATCGACCAGGGACGGCGCGGCGCGCGCGCACCGGACGGCCAGGCGTTGCCCGCAAGCGACCAGCTGGTCGCCAGACGAGAGGGCTCGGCGTCCTCGTTGTAGTGGCCCACCATCTCGCCTTCCTGGCACGACACGTCGCGATGCGCTCCGTCACGCGCACCCGTTCCCGGGCACATGGAGCCGCTAACGGCCGGGGGACGCCTCGGTCTTAGCCGGGACCACTCCGGGCGCCACGGCCCGTAGCGACGACGAGAGCCTCGACAAGGTGCCGGGCGACGCCGCCGACGATCCACCCTCGACGCGCGACGATCGGGCACACTGTCGGGAGGACAGGACGACCGGTTCGTCGAGACGCTCGAGACGACACCTCCCGAGAGGCTGCGTGATGGGGACGAAGAACCGCGAAAGACGGCGTGCCAAGCAGGCGAAGCGGCGCCACGAGCCGGATCCCGGGACGCGTGCCGGCCGTACCACCTCGAGAGAGAGCAGCGAGTACGACGGCACCGACCGCGTCCTCGCAGACCGGCTGATAGCTGCTGCCGCCCACGCCGACTGCCAAGGCCGCGGCGCCGACCTCGCGGTCGGACCGTCCCTTACGCCGCGGTGAGCGCCACACCCAGGCGCCCGATCGCCGCCGGGAGGCCAGCCGCCAAGAGCGCGTCCGCCGTGCGCTCTCCGGCCCGGCGCCGGAGGCCACCCGTCACGAGGCCCGGGGCGCAATACGGCGTGGACGCCGACGACGATGCCCAGTACAGCGGGACCGACGACGCGGGGGAAAGCGGCAGGGACGGGTTCGACCGCCCGGACGAGATAGCCGTCCTGCTCGCCTCCGGCTGCGAGGTCGTCTTCGTGCCCGGGGACCCTGCACGCCTCGGCGAGCTCGCCCTCTACGCGCCACCAGGCGGCGTCGTCGCACGTGACGGGCTCGACGCCGAGATCGAGGTCGTCCTTCCCCGCGGCAAGGTCGTCCGCCGCCTGCGGGTCCCCGCGCGCCGGCTGTCGGTGGACGCCGCGCTCACCGCTCTCCGGGGTCTCGACCCGGCGTCGGCCCGGCCGTCCGCTATCGCCTGGTCCTGCGTGCTCACCACCGGCCTCGGCCTCGTCGCGGCGGGGCGCTTGCTGCCCGCTGTGAGCACCGACGGCTACGATACGTGGGAGGTCGGACCTCTCGGCCCCGCCGAGCTGCGGATGCTCGCGTCGCTCGCCGACTCGCTGCCTCCGTCGGCTCACGCGCTCGCGCTCGGGAGCGGGTTCCCGCTCCGGCTCGCGTCACCCGAGGCGCTCGTGCGAGCGGCATGGGATGCGATCGCCGACACCCTCGTGCGCACGGCGGCGGCGCCCGCTCTCGCAGCCGGTAGCCGCTACGCGGGCCGCGGGCCGGAGGTCGCGACCGACCTGCGGCCGTGGCTCGCGGACGCGTCCCAAGG
>DAHXNN010000028.1 GCA_027365385.1 Acidimicrobiaceae bacterium
CCGCTCGAGCCGTTCCTCGAGGC
The DNA here is from genome assembly GCA_027365385.1 of Acidimicrobiaceae bacterium. Lineage (GTDB taxonomy): Bacteria > Actinomycetota > Acidimicrobiia > Acidimicrobiales > Bog-793 > JAJZCK01. The sequence continues at coordinate 24 of DAHXNN010000028.1, forward strand.
GGTCGCTACCGCCTGCGACGAGGGTGGGGCCTCGGGCTTCATCGCCGGTCGCGTCTACTGGAAGGAGGCGGTCGCCCTCGAAGGCGACGCCCGCCGGGAGTTCCTCACCACGACGGCGCGTAGCCGCCTCGAGCAGTCCCTTGCAGCCATGCAGGGACGTGCCCGGCCGTGGAACGCGGCAGTGGGCGCGTGACGGGGCAGGCCGGCGAGCGGCCGCTTCTCGTCGGCGTCGACGTCGGCACGACGCTCACGAAGGCCGGCATCGTCGACGCCAGCGGGCAGGAGATCGTCCGCGCAGCAGTGCCGACCGTCTGGCGGCCCACTGCGACCGGCGCCGAGACGAGCGGGGACGTGCTCCTCGCCTCGGTGCTCGACGTGCTCCGCGAGGTGATGGTCGTCGCACCTCGCGGGTCAGTCGTCGCTCTCGGGGTGACGAGCATGGCGGAGACGGTGGTGCTTCTCGACGCCGCGGGAGGCACGCTCGGGCCCGCGATCGCCTGGCACGACGTACGTGCCACCGGCGAGCACGAGGCGTTTCGGCGCGACCTCGGCACGTACGCCATCGGCCGGTGGACAGGTCTCGGCACGTCCCAGATACCGACCATCGCGACCCTGCGCTGGCTCACGCGCAACGTGGTGGAGACTCGACGAGCGGTGTGTGCGCTCAGCGTCGCGGAGTGGATCGCCTACCGTCTCGGGGGCGAGCAGGCCGCGGAGGCGTCGCTCGCGTCGCGGACGGGCGCGTTCGCCGTCGCGGGACGCGCATGGTGGAGCGATGCGCTCGAATGGGCAGGCGTTCCGTCCTCGCTCTTCCCGCCCGTCCGCGAGGCTGGGACGCCGTTCGGCCGGATCCACGAGGTGGCCCGCGGCTGCGAGCGCTTGCGGGGCGCCGTGGTCACCGTGGCAGGCCACGACCACCTCTGTGCCTCCGTCGGGATCGGAGCCGTCGACGCGTCGCAGGTGATGGACTCGTGTGGCACCGCCGAAGCACTCGTGCGCGCCGTGCCGGCGTCGCCGGACCGGGACCTCTCCGAGGGCCTCGACCGCGGCCTCGAGATCGGTTGGCACGTGCTGCCGGACCACTACGCGGTCATCGGCGGGCTGTCGCTCGGGCTCAACCTCATGGCGGTGCTCGACCGTCTCCGCGTCGCGAGCGAGCACGGGTCGACCTCGCTCGACCAAGGAGCGCTCGCTCTCGGCTCCGACGACCTCGCGCGTCGTGACGCCCCGCGCTCGCCGGTCGCGTCGCTGCGCGAGAGGGTCGACGTGAGCGAGATCGAAGGCCTCGGCGACGGATCGCCCGAGGCGACCTGGCGCGCTGCGCTCGAGTCCGCGGTCGCGGGCGCGCGCGAGCTGCTCGACGGCTTCGAGGCGCTCGGCGGCCCGGTGGCGGAGGTGCGGATCAGCGGAGGCTGGTCACGTAATCCCGTGCTCATGGCATTGAAAAGGTCCTGCTTCCCGGCACCCACCTACCCGTGCGTCGAGGAGGCGGGCATCCGGGGTGCGGCGTTGCTCGCAGGTCTGGCAGCTGGCCTCTTCGCGAGCGTGGACGAGCTCCCGCCCCCGCCCGTCGGGGACGCGCCTCTCGCAAGAGCTGCGGCGGCGTCGGGCGGGCTCGGATGAGCCCGGCAGGCGCGGGGCGTCCGCTGGCGCAGCGCCACCTCGGATCGGTGGCGCTCGTGACCGGTGGCGCGAGCGGGATCGGGGCGGCGGTCGCCGAGCGCCTCTGTGCCGAGGGGGCGACAGTCGTGGTGGTCGACTGCGACGCCGCCGGGCTCGGCACGACGACGGAGCGCATCGGAAGTGCCGGCGGACGGGCGTCCTCGGTCGTCGCGGACGTCGCCGACCTCGACGCGATGGTCGATATCGCACGCCATGTGAGCGAGGACCACGGCGGGTGCGACATCCTCGTCACGAGTGCCGGGATACAGCGCTACGGCGACGTCGTCGAGACCACGATGCAGACGTGGGACGAGGTGCTGAGGGTCAACCTGACTGGGGTGTTCGTCGCGGCGAAGGCAACCCTGCCGCTGCTGCGCGCCAGCTCGCGCGGTGCCGTCGTGGTGGTCTCCTCCGTGCAGGCCGACGCGTGCCAGACGGGGGTGGCCGCCTACGCCGCGAGCAAGGGGGCGCTCGGCGCGCTCGCGCGTGCGATGGCGCTCGACGAGGCCGGCTACGGCGTGCGCGTCAACACCGTCTCGCCTGGATCGGTCGATACGCCGATGCTGCGCCGATCGGCGGAGATGTTCGCCCCGGCGGGCGAGGACCCGGCGGGGCTGTTGCGTCGCTGGGGTCTCGCACACCCGCTCGGCAGGCTCGCTCGCCCCGACGAGATCGCGGCGGTCGTCAGCTTCCTCGCGAGCCCGGAGGCATCCTTCGTGACGGGCGAGGACGTGCGCGCCGACGGTGGGCTGCTCGCAGGGATCCCCGTCAGCCTGCCGGGTCAGGGTCCGTCGTGACGTATGCGAGCGCCGTCGCATCCGGGAACGGGACCCGATCGATGCGTGTCGTCCTCGGTCACGTCGAGCACTTCGACGAGTCGATAGCCACCTTCGCCCGCCAGCTCGGGCTGACCGGGGTGCAGCTCCACACGCCGTCGAACCTCACCGGCGACGGCGGCCGGTGGTCCCTCGCCGAGCTGGTGGCGCTCCGCGAGGAGGTCGAGCGCTACGGGCTCGTGCTCGAAGGGCTGGAGAACGTCCCACGCGCGCACTTCGACCAGATCCAGCGCGGGGGTCCGCGGCGGGACGAGCAGATCGAAGGTTTCCAGGCGACGGTGCGCAACGTGGCCGCAGCCGGGATTCCCGTCCTCGGCTACAACTTCATCGCCACCTACGTCTGGCGGACCGACGTCGACGCGGCCGGCCGGGGCGGTGCGCGGGTGACGGCCTTCGACCTCGAGAGGGCGGGGGAGGGGAACGCGCTCCGGGGCTACAAGCTCTCGCCCGACGAGGGTCTCACGGAGCCCGTCACCGCCGAGCAGCTCTGGGCGAACTACGGGTACTTCCTCGACGCGGTGCTGCCCGTCGCGGAGGAGGTGGGCCTGCGGCTCGCGCTCCATCCCGACGACCCGCCCGTGGGCGTGGCTCTCGGGGGCGCAGAGCGGATCTTCGTCTCCCCGGAGTCCCTCGTCCGCGCGATGGACATGGCAGGCGGCAGCCCCGTCTGGGGTCTCGACCTGTGCCTCGGGACCGTCTCGGAGATGGGCGGCGAGGGAGCGGTCCACGACGTCGTCGACGCTCTAGGCCCGAAGGGCCAGATCTTCTACGTGCACTTCCGCGACGTGCAGGGGACCGTCCCTGCGTTTCGCGAGTGCTTCCTCGGCGAGGGCAACTACAAGCCGGCCGAGGTGATGCGCCGGCTCGCGGGCGTCGGCTTCGATGGCTTCGTCATCGACGACCACGTGCCCGCGATGATCTTCGACGAGGACACGTGGGTGGGTGTCGGCACCGGCTCGTACTGCAGCCGGGGCAGGGCCCATGCGATCGGCTACCTCCAGGGAGCTCTCGACTCGCTCGGATGAGCACGAGATCTCAGGGTGCCGGCTGCGATGGACCGTCGCGGTGGTCGAAGAGTTCACAAGCGAGGGGCACTGGCACCCTCCTGGCAAGATACCGGAGGGTTCGAGATGCTGCCGTTGAATGCCCGGACGTTGACGCTCTTGGGCTCTGATGTGGCCGTCCCGAGCTTCGATCGTTCCGCAGTGAAGGCTGGGATCGTGCATATCGGTGTAGGCGGGTTCCACCGCTCTCACGAAGCCGTGTACCTGGACCAACTGATGAACCAAGGATCGGCTATGGATTGGGGGGTCTGCGGAGCGAGCGTGCTGGGTTCCGGGAGTGCCATGCGCGATGTCCTCGTCGCACAGGACTGCCTGTACACCGTCGTTGTCAAGCACGCAGACGGGAGATGGGAACCTCGCGTGGTTGGCTCGATCGTCGACTATATGCTCCTTGCCGACGACCCTGAGCGACTCATCGAGAAGCTCGCGTCGCCGGCGATCCGGATCGTGTCGCTCACGATCACCGAGGGCGGGTACAACATCGACCCGACTACCGACTCCTTCGACGAGACCGATCCTGCGATGCTGGGTGACCTTGCAGACGCGACGCTACCGTCGACAGTCTTCGGCGTGGTCGTCGAGGCGCTCTCGCGGCGACGTGAGCGGAGAGTCCCAGCGTTCACCGTCGTGTCATGCGACAACATCCAGGCCAATGGCGTCGTTGCCCGCGAGGCTTTCACGAGCTATGCACGCCTGCGTGACCGGGAGCTTGGTAGCTGGATTGCTGACGAGGTGCACTTCCCGAGCTCCATGGTGGACCGCATCACACCGCAGACGACCGACGCTGACCTCCTCGAGGTAAGCCGACGCTTCGGCATCGACGACCGGTGGCCCGTGCTGTGCGAACCGTTCAGCCAGTGGGTCCTCGAGGACAGCTTCAGTGACGGTCGCCCGCCATTAGAAGATGCCGGCGTGCATCTGGTTCCTGACGTCGAGCCCTACGAGCTCATGAAGCTACGAATGTTGAACGCTGGTCACCAGGCACTTGGCTACGCGGGATATCTCGCCGGTCATCGCCTCGTCCACGAGGTCGCCCAGGACCCATTGTTTGCCAAGTTTCTCTGGGATTATATGACAGATGAGGCCATTCCGACCCTCCGCCCCGTACCAGGTATCGACATCGACAGCTACGCGCGGAGCCTCATCGAGCGCTTTTCGAACCCAGAGGTCTGCGACACTGTTGCACGGCTGTGCAGGGACACCTCCGACCGCATACCGAAGTTCCTCCTTCCGGTCATCCGGCACCAGATCGGCGTTGGCGGGCCCGTCACGCGGGCGACCGCGGTCGTGGCAAGCTGGGCTCGCTATGCCGACGGAGTGGACGAGGGGGGTGAACCGATCGAGGTCGAAGATCGGATCCGGGAGAGGCTCATGGTGGCCGCCCGCAGACAGCACCATGAGCCACTCGCATTTCTCGACGAAAATCGTGAGATATTTGGCGACCTTGCCGATTCACCGAGGTTCACAGGTCTCTATGAGTCGATCCTCGGCTCGCTCTACGAGCGAGGGGTACGCAGGACTCTCGAGCAGCTCGACCGGTTCGAGGGTCGTCCAGGGATGAGCTGACTCGTGCGGCGTCAGGTGTCTCTGGACCCCATTGACCGCTGGAACTGGCCGACCGTCGAACACAGGAGGAGCAGAGATGACAACCATGCGACGGGTCGTCGTGCAACGTGACCGGATCGACGTGGAGGCCGCAGACGTGCCCGTCCCGCGGGCGGGCGAGGTGCTCGTGAGGAGCGTCGTCGCCGGTGTCTGCGGGTCCGACACCCATGCCGCGCACGGCAGCCACCCTTTCGTCCCGCCCCCGTACTTCCCCGGTCACGAGGTGGTCGGGGTCGTCGAGGCGGTCGACGCCTCGGTCGATGGCATACGGCCCGGTCAGCGGGTGACGGTGGAGCCGGACCTGCCGTGCTGGCACTGCAAGATGTGCACGTCCGGCAGGCAGAACCTCTGCGAGGAGCTCCAGTTCTTCGGCTGTGGATACGGCCAGGGCGGCATGGCCACCTACTTCACCCTGCCCGCCGACCGCTTGCACGTCGTGCCTGACGACATCGACGACCAGACTGCGGTCCTGATCGAGCCTCTTGCGACGCCAGTGCATGCGGTCCGGACCGCCGGCGATGTCACTGGTAGGACAGTCGCGATCCTCGGCGCGGGGACGATCGGCCTGCTCGTCCTCGCGGTCTGCCGCGCACACGGCGCAGCGCGGATCGTCGTGACCGACGTCGTCGAGTC
>DAHXNN010000043.1 GCA_027365385.1 Acidimicrobiaceae bacterium
CTCGAGCTCGCCACGGAGTTCCTGCTGATCGCTTCCACGCTGGTGGAGCTGAAATGCCGTCGCCTCCTGCCCGGACAGGACGACTCCGACCTCGAGGAGGACCTCGCGCTGTTCGAGGCGCGCGACTACCTCCTCGCCCGCCTCGTCGAGTGCCGGACGTTCTCCTCGGCAGCGGAGGTGCTCGGCCAGCTCGAGCAGGCAGCGGCTCGCTCGCTCGCCCGGCGCGCCGGGCCCGACGAGCGCTTCGAGCGACCGGCGCCGGACCTCCTCGCGGGCGTCACCCCCGAGGACATCCTCGCCGCGGCACGTCGCGCGCTTGCCGGTCGTCCCGTGGAGGCGGTGCCGACCGCGCAGCTCGTGCGTGACGAGGTGAGCGTCCAGGCAGCGCTCGACGAGCTCGTCGCGAGCCTCCCGAGGCGGGGCACGGTGACGTTCCGCGACCTCACGGCGAGCTCCCAGTCGAAGGCGCACGTCGTCGCGTGCTTCCTCGCGCTCCTCGAGCTCTACAAGAGGGCGATGGTCGATCTCGACCAGGTCTCGACGTTCGGCGACCTCACGGTCGTCTGGACCGCCTCGAAGGATGCCGATGCAGGTGCCGTCGTCGCGGACGAGTACGGCCAGCTGGCGTCATCCCCCGCGTCCGAGGAGATCGCGACGTGAGCCCGCTCCCGTTCGAGTGGCGCGCCGAGGCGGCTGCCATCGAGGCAGTCCTCATCGTGGCGACCGAACCCGTCGCTCCCGGGCTCCTGGCGGAGCTTCTCGAGGCGCCCGTCGAGCGGGTCGACCAGCTCTGCAGCTCGCTCGCGGCCGCCTACGAGGAAGAAGAACGCGGCTTCGAGCTGGTCAAGGTCGCCGGTGGCTACCGGTTGCAGAGCCACCCTGCCTACCGTGGCTACGTCGAGCGGTTCGTCCTCGACGACACGCCGCAGAAGCTGTCCGGCGCCGCGCTCGAGACGCTCGCGATCGTCGCCTACAAGCAGCCGATCTCGCGTGCCCAGGTCGCCGCGATCCGGGGCGTCAACGCGGACGGGGTGATCCGTCTGCTCACGAGTCGTGGCTACGTCGAGCCAGTGGGCCGTGACGACGGTCCCGGGCAGGCCGTGCTGTTCGGCACGACGTCTCTGTTCCTCGAGCGCCTCGGGCTCGACAGCACCGCCGCGCTGCCACCTCTCGGCCAGTTCGTCCCGGACAGCGGGACCGTCGAGGCGCTCGAGCGCGTGCTGCGCACGAGCTCCGACGGGTGAGCCTCGAGCGCTCGGACGGCGAGCGGCTGCAGAAGGTCCTCGCACGGGTCGGGTTCGGCTCCCGGCGCGCCTGTGACGAGATCGTCGCAGCCGGTCGCGTCCGGGTCAACGGCAATGTCGCCGTCCTCGGGCGCCGGGTGGACGTCGCCCGCGACGTCGTCGAGGTCGACGGACGTCCCGTCGGAGTCCTACCCGGGCTCGTCGCCTACCTCGTGAACAAGCCGGCAGGAGTCGTGACGACGGCGAGCGACCCCGAGGGCCGCCCGACGATCGTCGGGCTCGTGCCCACCGAGCCGAGGGTGTTCGCCGTGGGCCGGCTCGACGTCGCGACCGAGGGGTTGATCGTCGTGACGAACGACGGGCAGCTCGCGCAGCTGCTCGCCCACCCGAGCCACGGCGTCGAGAAGGAGTACCTCGCCGAGGTCGAGGGCGACCCCGGGCCGTCGGCGCTGCGAGCGCTGCGCGAAGGCGTCGAGATCGAGCCCGGGGTCGTGACGGCTCCGGCCAGGGTGAGCCGCCGCGGTCCGGGTGTCGTCCGGATCGTCATCCACGAGGGCCGCTACCACCAGGTGCGCCGCATGTGCGCGGCAGTCGGGCACCCGGTCCGCCGCCTCGTGCGGACGAGGATCGGGCCGGTCAGCGACAGCCGCCTCGCACCGGGCGCGTGGAGAGTGCTCGGAATCGACGAGGTGAGGTCGCTCACGGACGCGGCCGGTGCCGTCGACGCGCCGGGCGCCCAGCGAGGCGGCACACCGCCAGAGGTGTCGGGGACGGACGCGTCGGGGACGGACGGCCGCGGCGCCCAGTAGGCTGCCCGCCGATGGAAGCGGTCCTCCGGGCGATCCGCGGCGCGACCACGGTCGACGACGACACCGCCGCACAGGTCGTCGAGCGGACCCAGGCCCTCGTGCGTGAGCTGCTCGACGCGAACGGACTGTCTCCCGAGGACCTCGTGAGCGTCGTGTTCACCGTGACGACGGACATCGTCTCGTCGTTCCCGGCCACTGCCGCTCGCGCTCTCGGCCTCGGCGACGTCGCGCTCCTCGGGGCGGTCGAGGCGCCGGTGACCGGGGCCCTCCCGCACTGCATCAGGGTGCTCGGGCACTGCTACTCGACCCGACCGCGCTCCGAGCTACGCCACGTCTACCTCGAAGGCGCCCGCGCGCTGCGTAAGGACCTCGACCGGGGCAAGGACGTCGACCAGGGCAAGGACGTCGACCAGGGCAAGGACCTCGACCGGGGCAAGGACCTCGACCGGGGCGGTGCCCGGTGAGCGCTCCAGCTGCGGGCGGGCGGGCCGGCGTCGTCGGTCTCGGACTCGTCGGCAGCTCCGTCGCGCTCGCGCTCCGGGCATCAGGCTGGCACGTAGGCGGCGTCGACGTCGACGAGGCGCGCGCCTCGAGGGCGCTCGAGATCGGCGTCGTGGACACCGTCGGCATCGCGCCGGACGTCTCCCTCGTCGTCGTCGCGACCCCGGTCGCCACTGTCGGACCGGTCGCATGCCGCGTGCTCGCAGATCGTGCGGGCGACGACGATCTCGTCGTGACCGACGTCGGAAGCGTGAAGGGCCAGATCGTCTCGCAAGTCGCCGACCCCCGGTTCGTCGGCGGACATCCGATGGCGGGCTCCGAGCAGGAGGGGCCCGACGGCGCGAGCGCGGACCTGTTCGTCGGCGCCACCTGGGTGCTCACGCCGACGGGCGCCACGAGCCCCGGTGCCTTTCGCACTGTGCGCTCCCTCGTGACGTCCTTCGGCGCCGACGCGGTCGAGCTGTCGCCGGAGCGGCACGACGCGCTCGTCGCGATCGTGTCGCACCTGCCGCACCTCGCCGCGGCCAACCTCATGGCGCTGGCGGCTGACGCCTCGGAGGAGCACGCGGTGCTCCTCCGGCTCGCAGCGGGGGGCTTTCGTGACATGACGCGAATCGCCGCGGGCGAACCGTCGATCTGGCCGGATATCTTCAGGGACAACGCGGCTGCGGTGCTCGAGGCGCTCGACGACCTCCGGGCGCGCCTCGACGAGGCGCGCCGGATGCTCGTCGAGGGGGACCGGGACGCGCTCGTCGCCCTCCTCGAGCACGCGCGAGCGGCCCGGCGCAACCTGCCGCCGCGGGCCCCGCGGCCGGAGCTCGTCGTCGAGTGCAGGCTCCCGGTGCCGGACAGGCCCGGTGTGCTCGCCGAGGTCACCACCGTCCTCGGTGAGCTCGGGGCGAACATCCGCGACATCGAGATCGCGCACTCGGCCGAGGGCGAGAGGGGAGTCCTCGTCCTCGTGATCGACGCGGAGGCCTCGGAGCGGGCTCGCGTCGCACTCGTCGGTCTCGGCTACCGGCCCGCGATCTCGAGGCTCGCATGACGACGGAACCGCCGGGCGTCGGGGGCGGCGGGGGCGACGTCGCCCGGGTGGCCGGCGCGGGTCCGCTCACGGGACGCGTCCGCGTCCCGGGAGACAAGTCGATCTCGCACCGCGCGCTCATCTTCGCGGCGCTCGCGGATGGCACCTCGGTGCTCGAGGGCCTCTCCCGGGGCGACGACGTCGTACGGACTGCGAGGGCGGTGGCGGCGCTCGGGGCGCGTGTCGACGCGGGCGAGTGGGGCCACGTCGTCGTCGCCGGGGGCGCGGGTCGCCTCGTCGAGCCGGAGCGTCCCATCGACGTCGGCAACTCCGGCACGGGGCTCCGCCTCCTCGCGGGGGTCGCAGCGCGACTCGCGTTCCTCACGGTGCTCGTCGGTGACGAGTCGATCCATCGCCGGCCGATGGAGCGCATCGTGGCGCCGCTTCGCGCGATGGGCGCCACGATCGACGGTCGCCACGAGGGCCGTCTCGCACCGCTCGTCGTGCGGGGAGGGGAGCTGCGGGGGATCGACTACACGCCTCCGGTGCCGAGCGCGCAGGTGAAGTCGGCGCTCTTGCTCGCGGGCCTCGGCGCGAGCGGGGAGACCGTCGTGCGCGAGCGGCACCCGACGCGTCGTCACACCGAGGAGATGCTCGCGCTCGCAGGTGCTCCAGCGGACGTGGGGGAAGATGACGGCCACCACGTCGTGCGTGTCCGGGCGAGCGAGCTCGCACCGTTCGCGATCGACGTGCCGGGAGATCCGTCCCAGGCGGCGTTCCTCGTGGTCGCTGCCCTCGTCGTCCCCGGGAGCGAGGTCGTCGTCGAGCGCGTCTACGTCGGCCCTGGGCGAGCAGGCTTCGTCGACGTCTTGTTGCGCATGGGTGCCGACATCAAGCTCGTGCGCCACGACGAGACGACCGCGGACCTCGTCGTGCGTCACAGTGCGCTTCGGGCGACGGAGGTGCGCGGCGCCGAGGTGCCCGACTGCATCGACGAGATCCCTGTGCTCGCCGTCGCTGCCTGCTTCGCGGACGGCACCACCGTGTTCGCCGACGCGGCCGAGCTGCGAGTGAAAGAGAGCGACCGCATCGCGACCACGACGACCGAGCTCGGGCGGATCGGTGCCGACATCGAGCCGACCGAGGACGGCATGGTGGTGCACGGAGGCGGGCTCCGCCCGACCGGCGCGGTGCGCTCCCACGGCGACCACAGGATCGCAATGGCCCTCTCGGTCGCGGCGCTCGCGGGTGGTGCCGGCTCGATGCTCGAGATCGACGGCTTCGGTGCTGTCGAGACGAGCTGGCCGGGCTTTCTCGCCACGCTCGAGTCGCTCCGGTGACCGTCGTCGCGATCGACGGTCCAGGCGGCTCGGGGAAGTCGACGGTCGCTGCCGCCCTCGCGTCGCGCCTCGGTCTCGACTGGCTCGACACCGGTGCGATGTACCGGGCCGTCGCCCTCGCCGCTCTTCGTCGCGGGATCGCTCCTGACGACGGCGAGGCTCTCGCCGCCGCCGCGCGCGGCCTCCGCATGGAGATGGCTCCGCGGCTCCTTCTCGACGGCGAGGACGTCACCGTGGCGATCCGGGGCCACGACGTCGACGCGGTGGTGTCCAAAGTAGCGAGCCATCGCGGTGTCCGGGAGGAGCTGGTCGGTCGGCAGCGGGAGTGGGTCGCAGCGCGGGGCTCGGCCGTGGTCGAGGGCCGGGACATCACGAGCGTGGTGCTCCCAGACGCGGACCTGAAGATCTACCTGACGGCGGAGCCGGCGGAGCGGGCCCTGCGGCGTGCCGGCGAGCACGCGGGTGGCGTCCCCGCCCACGCACAGGTCGCTGCGACGAGCGAGGCGATCGAACGCCGTGACCGACTCGATGCGGGTCGCACCCATTCGCCGCTCGTCGTCGCCGAGGGTGCGGTCGTCGTCGACTCCACCGGACGGACCGTCGCCGAGGTCGTCGACGAGATCGTGGCGCTGCTGTGAGCACGTCGGCGTCCGCCGTCGCTCGAGGTCCCGCTGCGCCCACCCGCGTGATGACCTGGCGAGCGCTCGCCTTCTACGCGGTCTGCCGCGCGATCGCCGTCGGCGTGAGCCGTCTGTGGTATCCGGGGACGGTCACGGGCCGGGAGAACCTGCCCCGGTCGGGCTCCTACATCCTTGCTCCCGTGCACAGGTCGAACGTCGACTGGCTCGTCGTCGCACGCGTCACCCGGAGGAGGCTCCGCTACCTCGTCAAGGGCGAGGTCTGGAGGGTCAAGTCGGTCGGCCGCCTGCTGGAGCTGCTCGGGACCTTCCCGGTCCACCGCGGCACGGCGGACCGGGAGGCGCTGGCACGAGCAGCGGAGGTCCTCGCCTCGGGCGAGCCACTCGTCATGTTCCCGGAAGGGACACGTGGCTCGGGACCGGTCGTCGGCGAGCTGCGCGCGGGCGCGGCCTACCTCGCGCTGCGTGCCGGCGTGCCGGTCGTGCCCGTCGGCGTCTCCGGCCTCGAGCGCTCGATGCCGCGCGGCGCGAAGTTCCCCCGACCGGTCTTCGTCCGCGTCGTCGTGGGCGCTCCGATCCCCCCCAGGGAAGCAGCCGTCGACCAGAGGGGTCGGCAGCGTGTCTCACGCGCGTCGATCGACGCGATGAGCGACGAGGTCCGTGCCGGGATACAGGCAGCGTTCAGCGAGGCGGAGGCTCCGTCCCGCTGGCACCACCGCGGTCCGGCCGTCGGGCCGTAGCGGCGCCCAGAAAGGCAGATGCGACATGCGAGTGCTCGTCACCGGAGGTTCGGGATTCATCGGCCGTCATGTCGTCGCGCGCCTGAGGGCGCGTGGCGACGAGGTGACGGTGGCCGACCTGCGGCCCTTCGGGGACCCGTTGGTCCGTTGCGTCGTGGGCGACCTGCGCGAGCGGGCGGTCGTAGACGAGGCACTCGAGGTCGGGACCGACGCGGTCGTCCACCTTGCCGCGGTCACGTCGGTGCTCCAGTCGGTCAAAGATCCGCACGGCGTGTTCCTCACGAACGTGGTCGCCACCGAGCACCTGCTCGAGCGTTGCCGGGAGGTCGGGGTCGGCAACTTCGTGCTCGCGTCGACCAACGCCGTCGCCGGTGACGTCGGCCGCTCCCGCATCGACGAGTCGCTCGTGCTCCGGCCGCTCACACCCTACGGAGCGACCAAGGCGGCCGCCGAGATGCTCATGAGCGCCTATGCCGCCTCCTATGGCATCGTGACCGTGGCGCTACGGCTCACGAACGTCTACGGCATCGGCATGCAGGAGAAGGACAGCGTCGTCGCGAGGCTCATGCGCGCGGCGCTCGCGGGCGGGGGCATCGAGGTCTACGGCGACGGCGAGCAGCTGCGCGACTACGTCTTCGTCACCGACGTCGCCGAGGCCTTCGAGCGGGCGCTCGGGTTCGCACGGCCGGAGGTGCTCACGATCGGCGCCGGCCGCTCGGTGTCGATGAACGAGCTCCACGAGCTCGCGTGCGACGTCACGGGTGTGGCGATCGGCAAGGTGCACGTCCCGGCGAAGCCCGGCGAGATGCCGGCCGTGATCGTCGACGTCGCGCGCGCGTCTGCGTCGGGATGGAGCCCGCGCCACGGCGTGCGCGCGGGGCTCGCGAAGACGTGGGGGGACTTCGGCGGCTCAGCCGGCTGAGCCGCCGCCTGCGGTCGCCGAGCGCTCAGCCCGCTGCCGGCGCACCTCTCGCCACCACGTCCGCAGGAAGACCTTGCCGTAGCGGTAGCCGTAGGCGATGTTGCCGCCCTTCTTCGAGCGGCCCGAGGTCCGGGCGTACATCGTCACCGGGCGCTCCACGAAGCGGGCGCCATGCATGATGGCGCTGATCAGAAGCTCCGACGCCTGGTATTGCGGCTCGTCGAGCACGAGGCGTGCGGTCAGATCCGCGCGCATCGCCCGGATCGGGTTCGCCGTGTCGGTGACGGGGGTGCCGGTGAGGACGGTGATGAGCTTGCCGAACAGCAGGACCCCGGTGTTGCGCATCGCCCCGGTGGAGTGCGTCGTGCCGAGCCGCCGCGAGCCGTTCACGAAGTCCGCCTCGCCGGCGACGACCGGCTCGAGCACGACGCCGAGATCGTGCGGGTCCGTCTGCCCGTCGGCGTCGGCGGTGACGACGTAGGTCGCCCCGTGCTCGCGAGCGACCCGGTAGCCGAGACGCAGCGCGGCCCCCTGCCCCCGGTTCACCGGTGCGACGATCGCGAGGTGGCCCGCCTTGCGGACGATCTCGGCGGTGCCGTCGTCCTCGCCGTCGACGACGACGAGGACGGAGACGCCGAGACCGCAGATCACGCCGGGGATCGACTCGACGACCGCGCCGATGCTGTCCCGCTCCTTGTACGCGGCGATGACGACCGCGACGGGTGCGAGGTCGGGCACGCCTTGGGCGTCGGCAAACCCTGCGATCGCCACATCGTCGACCAGATCGTCGAGCGAGCGCCGCCGCGCGACCTCCCGGCTGTTCACGCGAAGGCTCACGCCGGCTCGGCAGCGAGCATGCGCGCAGCGGGCACCGAGCGGTCCTCCGCGGACGCGTGGTCGCCGGACGGAGGGACGCCGAGCGCGACGGACGCAGCGCTCGCGACTGCGCGGAGCAGGTCGCGCAGCTCCGGCGGGGGCGGGAAGTACTCCTGCTCGTCGACGGTGCGGACGACCTCGACCCCTGCGGACGGCGCGAGACGGGCGAGGACGTCGTCGACGAGCCGTTCGGGAGCCGAGGCGCCTGCTGTCACCCCGACGACGCCTGCGAGGTCGTCGGGCAGCTCGGCAGCGGAGTTGACCCTCAGCACGCGCGCGCATCCGGTCGCTGCGGCCACGTGCGCGAGCGACACGGTGTTCGAGGAGTTCGCGGAGCCGATGACGACGACCGTGTCGCAACGCCCGGCGATCGCGCGCAGCGCGCTCTGGCGGTTGGTCGTCGCGTAGCAGAGGTCGGACCGCCCCGGCATCCACAGCTCGGGGAAGCGCTCGCGTGCCCTGTCCGCGACGCCGAGCCACTCGTCGTGGGGCAGCGTCGTCTGGGCGAGGAGGGCGACGGGTGTCCCGGGGTCCTCGAGAGCGTCGACGTCGGCCTCGCTCTCGACGAGGCGGACGGCTGCCGGCGCGACAGCCATCGTCCCGATCGCCTCCTCGTGACCGGCGTGGCCGACGTAGACGACGGTGTAGCCCTTGCTCGCACGGACCTTGAGCTCGTGGTGGACCTTCGTCACGAGCGGGCAGACCGCGTTCACCACCGTCCGGGAGCGCCCGGCGGCAGCGGACTCCACCTCGGGAGCGGAGCCGTGGGCAGAGAGCATGAGCGGCGCGCCCGCCGGCACGTCCTCGACGTCGTCGACGAAGACGACGCCTTGGCGCTGGAACTCCTCGACGACCAGGCGGTTGTGCACGATCTCGTGGTAGCAGTAGACGGGCGGCTCGAAGACCCGCACCATCCAGGCAAGCGCCTTGATCGCCATCTCGACGCCAGCGCAGAAGCCCCGCGGCTCCGCGAGGAGCACCCGTTCCACCTTCACGGCCAACAGGGTAGTCACACTACGATGGGGTGATGCCGTTTCCGCAGGTCGTCGCCGTTGCGCCCGGCTCGGCGGCCGAACGCGCCGGAGTCGTCGCGGGTGACGAGATCCGCTCGATGAACGGTGTCGTGCCACGGGACGTCATCGCCTACCAGCTCCTCGCCGACGAGGCGCTCGTCGAGCTCGCCGTCGCGCGCGGGGGCATGGATCTCGAGATCGCCGTGGAGAAGCACGCGGGCGAGCCGCTCGGGGTCGAGGTCTCCTCTGCGGTCTTCGACAGGATCCGGACCTGCGACAACCACTGCGAGTTCTGCTTCATCTACCAGCTGCCGAAAGGGATGCGCAAGAGCCTGTACGTGAAGGACGACGACTACCGACTCTCCTTTCTCTATGGCAACTTCACGACGCTCACGCGCTTCACCGAGCTCGACCTCGAGCGGGTCGTCACCGAGCGGCTGTCGCCGCTTAACGTGTCGATCCACGCGACCGATCCCGACGTCCGGTCACGCATGTTGCGCAACCGCCGTGGAGCGACGTCGCTCCGGTGGTTGCGGGCGCTGCTCGACCACGGCATCGAGATCCACGGACAGATCGTGGTCTGCCCGGGCGTGAACGACGGCTCGGTGCTCCACGACACCCTCGCCGGGATCCTGGAGCGCTTCCCCGAGCTCGCGACCGCCGCGGCCGTGCCGCTCGGGGTGAGCCGGTTCTCGAACGAGCCGGCGATGCGGCCGCACACGACTGGCGAGGCGGTCGCCGTCCTCGACACGGTCGAGGAGTGGCAGGGTGTCTTCCGCACGGCGCTCGGTCGTGCCCTGGTGCACGCGTCGGACGAGTACTACCTGCTCGCAGGGCGCCCGTTCCCCGCTGCAGCCTCCTACGACGGCTTCCCGCAGCACGAGAACGGCATCGGGATGGCGACGTCGTTCGCCGAGTCCTTCCTCACAGGCGAGCAGGCCGGTCCTTCGGGGCACGGCGGGTTCTTCCAGAGTGTCGACGGCGCACCGGCATCCGGCTACCGGGCGACGCGCGCGGCAGTGCCCGTCCCCGTCGAACTGCAGCGGAGGCGCCCGGGCCGCCCGCGCGCGCTCACCGTCCTCACCGGGGAGTACGGTGCCCGGGTGATCGGTCCTCTGCTCGAGCAGGTGGGCCGGGACGATGTCGAGGTCCGCTCGATCCGCAACGACTTCTTCGGCGGCAACACCTCCGTGGCGGGCCTGCTCACGGGCGAGGACCTGGTGAAGGCGCTCGCGGGCGCGGATCCGGCGAGGCGGTACCTCCTCCCCGACGTCTGCCTGAACGAGGGGCGGTTCCTCGACGGGCTCACCCCTGCGGATCTGCCGGTACGCGTCGAGGTGGTCGAGTCCGACGGTGCCGCGCTGCGGGCGGCGATCGGTGTGGCGTCCGCAGCGCTGGCGGACATGAGGCCGGCCGTGTACCTGGACGGCGAAGCCGCTGGCGCTCGTGCGCCTGTCCGGGTCGCGCGGTGAGCCCGGCCCCCCCGCCGAGACCGCGGAGGGTCGAGGCGGACGTGCCCGACGAGACCGTCCTCCCGGTCCGGGCGGTCGGCGCGCCGCCCGGACCCCTCCTGCCTGTCGTGGTGATCGCCGGGCGTCCGAACGTCGGCAAGTCGACGCTCGTCAACCGCGTCGTCGGGCGTCGGGTCGCGATCGTCGAGGAGCACCCGGGTGTGACACGGGACCGCCTCGAGCTGACGGCCGACTGGCGCGGCAGGGAGTTCGTCGTCGTCGACACGGGAGGGGTCGTCGAGCGCGGCGACGTGCTCGACACCAAGGTCACGGGCCAGGCGCTTCGCGCTGTCGACCATGCCGACGTCGTGCTGTTCGTCGTCGACGCGACGACCGGGGTGACGGCGGAGGACGAGTCGGTCGCGCAGCTGCTCAGACGAGTCGCGGACAAGGTCGTCGTCGTCGCGAACAAGGTCGACTCCGCGAACCAGGAGGCCGCGGCGTGGGATCTCTACCGCCTCGGGCTCGGTGCCCCGGTGCTCGTCAGCGCCATCCATGGACGGGGCATCGGCGACCTGCTCGACCTCGTCGTAGATCGCTTCGCGGCCGAGGTGGCAGATGCTCCTGCAGGTGGCGTCGAACCGTCGCCCGCCGTCGCGACGCACAGCAGGGGTGACGGCTCCGGTCGCAACGTCCCCGCCTCGGCCGGACGGCCGGAGATCGCGGCGGTCGCGATCGTCGGCCGGCCGAACGTCGGGAAGTCGACGCTGTTCAATCGCCTCGTCGGCGACGACCGCAGCGTCGTCCACGACGTCGCCGGGACGACGCGCGACGCCGTCGACACTCTCGTCGAGACCGAGGAAGGTCCCGTCCGGTTCATCGACACTGCGGGGCTGCGCCGCAAGTCGCGCATCGGCTCGGGAAGCGAGTACTACTCGCTCGTCCGGTCCCTCTCCGCCATCGACCGCGCGGACGTGGCACTGCTAGTCGTCGACGCGGTGGAGGGTGTCACCCACCAGGAGCAGCGCCTCGCCGAGCGCGTGGACGCCGCTGGAAGCCCGATCGTGATCGTGCTCAACAAGTGGGACGTATGCACCACCGAGCGCCGTCTCGCGGTGGCCGCCGAGGTCGAGGACCGGCTCGCGTTCCTCGACTACGCCCCGGTGCTCCGGATGTCAGCGATGAGCGGATCGGGCGTGCACCGCCTCGTGCCCACGCTGCGCAAAGCCATCGACGCCTATCACGAGCGGATCCCGACCGGCCGGCTCAACGAGGCCGTCAAGGCGGCGCAGTCCGCGCATCCGTCCCCGACAGCCCGCATCTTGTACGCGGTCCAGGGAGCGATCGACCCGCCGACGATCACGCTGTTCACGAGCGGCCGCCTGCACACGAGCTACCTGCGCTATCTCGAGCACTTCCTCAGGGACCATTTCGCTCTCGGACCGACGCCGCTGAAGCTGCGCGTGCGGTTGCGCGGGAGGCAGACGTGAGCGAGCAGGAGCCGTCAGCGATGCGGAGCGGGGGTGCGGGCCGGAGCGCTCGCGCGCGGCCTACCGGTGACGAGCCTGGTGCACGCCACGATGCGGTCCAGGCGCGCGACGCGGTCCGGGGAGACCGTCGTGACGAGGAGGAGGGTCCGCCGCCTGCTCCGTGGCACTTCAAGGTGCTGCTCGTCGGGACCGCGGGCTACCTGATCTACCGCCTGGTGTGGTTCGTCTTCTGGCTCACGGGACACGCCTGGCACGGCTGAGGCAACCGGACACGTCAACCAGACAGGGCGACCGGACAGCACGACCGCCAAGGTGCATGCTCGCGGCTAAGGGTGAGCTTGCGATGCACGGAGGTGTGGCGATGGGACCTTTCGCAGGACCGGGCCTCGGCTTGTGGGGCGGCATTCTCGGTCTGCTCGTCATGGCCGCCTTCTGGGGGGCGATCGCGTGCGCGGTCGTCGCAATGTGCCGGTCGGGTGGATCGTGCGGGACGGCACGCAGGCCGCGTGGGTACTACTGGGGCGAGCGGCACCCCGAGGATCCTGAGCAGATCCTCGCTCGCCGATATGCCGCCGGCGAGATCGACGAGGACGAGTTCCACCGGCGCCTCGACCACCTGCGCTCCCGTGACCCCGAACGCGAGAAGGACGGGATCTGGCGCCCCTGATCCTGGGCCTGCGTCATGGCGACCCTCCGCGGCGAGGCGGCCAGGGCAGGGTCGACGATGTGGCGCCTCGGCATATGGCACCTCGGCGCAGGCGGCCTGCCACCGGGCAACGTGCTCAGCAGTGCTGAGCGTCCTGGTGAGACGGCTACGATGGGCCGACCGGAGCGAATCCGGATACGGGCTGCAGCCGTCCCGCTAGTGTCCGGAGACCCCTGCCCTCAGCAGGCTTCCAGGCGGGCGGGGAGGCCTTGTCCTGAAACGCCTCGGCAGCGCGAAAGCCCTGGTGAGCAGAGAGATTGACATGACGGGCTGTGGCGCAGCTTGGTTAGCGCGCTTGACTGGGGGTCAAGAGGTCGCGGGTTCGAATCCCGCCAGCCCGACACTATAAGAGCAGATAGAAGGCCTGCGAATGCTTCGGGATGGTCATCGGTACACCGCCGTGAGAGCCTAATGAGAACCAAAGCGTTCTCATTAGGGGGTGTGCGATGCCGGCGAAGCCCGAGGGGGTCTACCGCGATGGCAGGGGCGGTTGGTACCTGAAGATCACGGTCGGGCGTGACTTGCTGACCGGTCGCCGGGAGCAGATCACCCGTCGCGGCTATCGCACCGCGTCGGAGGCGAGCCGTGCGCGTCGAGAGCTCGTCTCGAAGGTCGACGCCGGGCCTGTCCAGCCCTCGCGGAGCCTCGTCAGCGTCGACGAGCTCCTCGATCTCTACCTCGACGGCATCGATGCCGACGAGCGGCTCTCGCCAAAGACGCGCCACGACTACCGCGTCTACGCGCAGACCTATGTCCGGCCCCATCTCGGTCGCCACCGGGTCCGGGAGGTGACTCCCGACGTCGTCCTCGCGTGGCAGCGCAAGCTGCTCCGCGAAGGTGGGGCGAAGGTGGGGCGAAGGAGGGTGCGCCGCTCTCGCCGAACACGATCCGCCTCGCGCGAGCACCGCTCGCAGGGGCGTTCAAGCTCGCAGCTGTGAAGGGTCTCGTCGCGACGAATCCGCTCCTCGGCGTCGCCCGGCCGAGGACACGCCGGTCCATCCCGCGTCACTGGTCGCCCGAGCAGGCACGTCGGTTCCTCGGGCTCATGGAGGGGGACCGGAGCTATCCCCTCTGGGCGTTCCTCATGGGGTCGGGCCTTCGCATCGGCGAGCTCGTCGCTCTCCGGTGGGACAACGTCGACCTCGACGGTCGTGTCGTACGCGTCGTCGAGTTCTCCACCTATCTCGGCCACGACGTCGTCGCCTCGACAGGCAAGAGCCGTGACGCGATCCGCAGCATCGAGCTCGACGAGGGCCTTGTCGCCATCTTGTCCCTCCAGCGCGACCAGCAGGCGAACGAGCGCCTCGAGGTGGTGGGCTACATCGAGTCGGGCTTCGTCTTCACGAAGCAGACCGGCGGTCCCTACCATCCCCAGCAGCTTTCCCGCTCGCTCGGGCGGACGACTGCCGAGCTCGGTCTGCCGAGGCTCACTGCACACGGGCTACGTCATACGTGCGCGACCGTGATGCTCTCGAGTGGCGTCGCGCCAAAGGTCGCAGCAGAGCGCCTCGGCCACGCGGACGCGTCGCTGTTCTTGAACCTCTACAGCCACGTCACCCCGACGATGCAGCGCGAGGCTGCCGAGAGGATCGGCGCCGCACTGTTCGACTGAGGATCGTCGTGCGCGACGGTCTGGCAGGTGGGGACCGTCGCGCAGGAGACCGGCATCGGTACCAATGCTGACCGTCACCCTCACCGTCACCGTCACCGTCACCGTCACCGCCGACCGACGACCTCCGCCGTCCGATCGTCGACCCACACGCTCAGCTCCGCGGTGTCGAAGCGGACGTAGTGGCCAACCTTGACGAACGGGATCCGATGCTCCGCGACGAGCCTGCGGACATGGCGGACACCGACGCCGAGCTCCGGCATCGACCGCTCCTCTCGTGCGCCTCGTCCCACAGACCTCGTCGTAGACGACGAGGTCGTCTTGTGATCGTGTGCTCGGACGTCGGCTCCTCGCCCCGCGCCCACTGCCTCGTGCACCGCTCCGCTCGTCCTCATAGCGACATCTCCTCTGTTCGCTCGGCTGTCGGGCACGTCTCGCAGTTGGCCATTGACAGTAGAGGGCGATGTCGAGACACGACGTCTTGCCGAGGCCTGTCGGCACGGCGATCTCGCTCGGCCACGTCCCTGTAGCAGAGACCGTGTCCGCGAGCCGGGCCTGCCACGGCAACGGGTCCCGCCCGGCATTTACCGCACGGTAGAACGAGGAGAACTCCGGGAGCTCACTCATCTGTGTGCCTCACCGCTCATCTGTGTGCCTCGTGCCGCCGGCGCCATGAGCCCGATGCCGAGATGGCGCATCCGGCCGAGCACGACCGGGCCGACGACCGGCTCCGCGAAGACGATCTCGAGATGTGAATACGGGCGCCGAGAGGTGCTCGAGTGGAAGACCTCGTGAGCTCGGAGCGTAAGCGCCCCGTCGAGGAGCGGCACCGGGCTCGCCGTGAAGTCGACCGGCTCGGGAAGCCCTGCGTGTGCGCACCAGCGTGCGACCTCGGCGAGGTCCGGGCCACCGCGACGTCGCCGCTCGTGGACGACCGGGGTGACCGAGACCCAACGCTGTGACGGGCGCGTCCACCGCGCGGGGTTCGCCGCCCACGGGCGCGTCTCGCCCCCATATGGCCACACGGTGATGACCCGTCCTCCGGGAAGCACGAGTGTGCGGAGGTGGAACAGCGCACTGCGCACCCCCTCGACGATATTGGCGGGAGTGTCCGACGGGAGGATGACCGCCGCACCGTAGAGCCGCCCCCGAGCGTGGCGATGGCCGCAGTCCGCGAGGGCGACGATGCATGCGTGGTCGTAGCCGGAGCCTTGTCCAAAGCCGTGGCCGTGGAGCACCGAAGGAGCGGCCGATCCGGCCGCGACGTGGCGGTCGTAGAGGTCGAGAAGCGCCGCCTTCAGCGTCTCGGTGACGCGGAGCGCGTGGCGTCCAGGCACGGGCTCGCCGAAGCCGAGCCAGAGCGCGATCGGCGGCGTCTGGGACTCTTCGACGGCGCTACCCGGCTCCTCGTAGCGGGCACGAGCGACCGGGAGCCAGCTGCGGCGGACCGGCTCGCCGGCGGAGAAACGGTCGAAGGCGTCGTCGAGCACGTCGAGAAGACCGACAAAGGGCACGGGGATGAGCGCAGACCCGCTCTCTGACGGTCGCCACTCGCGTAGAGCCGGTGCCTCGGGAGCAACGTCGCGCAGACGCACGCGTACCGGCGAGTCCGCACAGCCGAGGTAGCCGACGTAGCCGACGTGCGCTGTCCGTATCTGCAGCGCCTCGAGCTGACCGGGGTCGAGGTCGAGGTCGTCCCAGACGTAGGTGATTGACGGTGTGCGTGGCGCGAGGCGAGTGGCAGGCCGCACGAGCGTCGCCGTGCGCGCAGGGTAGTCCTGCACGGTCCCGGCGACGCTCTTGTCGACCACGACGTAGCGCTCGCGCTGAGCCGAGCCGAGCACGAGGGATCGGTCGTCGGCGATGATCCGTGGTGGCGCGGCGGTCTCGAGCGCGACGAGCTCGCTCGCGTCGCCGGCGATGCAGCGCTCGCGTGATCCGCCACCTGCGACGAGAGCGGCGAAGAGCCGCGCCGGGCTCGGTGGCCACTCGCCCTCGTCGCCGCCTCCCGAGAGCGCCGTGTCGTCCGGCGATCCTGCTCGGATCGTGCCAGCGAGGAGCTCGACCTCGATCGCGAGCATCAGTCGGCGAGGGGATAGATCGAGCGGATCGCCTTTGCGAGCTCGGCGTTCGGTCGCAAGGTGACCGTGTCGCCCGGCCAGGCGCTGCCGACGGGAAGGCCTGCTTGCTCGGCGCGTGCCACGCAGTCCTCGAACAGTCCGATTGCTTGGTCGAGACTTGGCGGGGCGATCTCGACGTCGTCCTCTCGTGCGTGCCAGACCCAGCGTGGGGCGTCGGGTCGTAGGTCGCACCCGGAGCGCAGGCTGAACGGTCGTCCGAACGCCCCGACGTGCGCGACGAGCCTGAGCGAGACGAGAAGCGCCCGGGCGGCGGCACTCTGCTCGGGACTGCTGGCTTGCTCGGGACTGCCGGCTACGTCCACGAGCCGCACAGCCAACGCGCCGCCTCGGCAGCCGGTGAGGATGTCGGCGCGCTGCTGCCCGGCGTTCATCGCGTGGCGTCGCTGGAGACGGAGGCTGGGCTCGAACGGCGCTGACGACATCATCGGGAGATTTCTCACCAAAGGCCCCCGCGCCGTCTCCATTCCTTGGTGGCGGCAAAAGTCAGTGGCGGTCATCCAGAGAAATTCTTCGCCAAACCGGGGTGTGGAGGGTCCATTACTCCAATGAAGAGGTCAACGAGGAGGACGAGTCATGGACGAAAGGCACACGCAGCCCCGGTTCCTCGAGCTGATCGACATCGAGACGGTCGCCCGACTGCTCGGCGTCGGCGAGCGGTACGTGCAGCGCCTCGTCGCCGAGCGCCCGATCGAGGTCGTGAAGGTGGGGCACTACCTCCGCTTCGACCTCGAAGCCGTTCGCAAATGGGTCGAGGCGCGAAAAAGGCCGCCGAAGGAGGAGCTGCGCGGATGATCGGTCGGCACGCCGGGAGTCCTCTTCGGCTCAGCGCGCATGCCCGCCGCCGAGCGAGAAGGTGGAGCCTCATCGCCGAGGAGGTCGACGAGGCGCTCACCAACCGCGAGCTCGAGCGGCCGGGCGACCAACCGGGTCGGCTCGTCGTCATGGGCGTCACCTCGGCCGGTCGGCGACTGAAGGTCGTCGTACCGGTCGACGACCAGTGGTTCGTCATCACCGACGTGAAGGGAGCTGGTGCGCCGCCGATTCGCGAATGGCGAAGGGCCTTCTTTCGGTGTCATAGGTCATGGGGCCCACGGAAGCCGAGGGGCGATGCCGCCTCGGTCCAGCATGATCATCGTGAAAGAGGGCGAGCTTTGTGGATCGCGGAAGCCGCCGACGGCGGAGCTGATCCGGCCGTTGGCGGCGTTGTTGGACTCCCAGCGGGCCCGCTGATGGGCATCGGCGGAGCGGTCCCGGGCGGCCGAGCGGGGAGCTCGCCCTGTCTACGACGAGCGGTCTCGACCCGGCCTTCGCGGTTCACCACCCAGTTCTCGCAACCGCTGGCGGGCCTCCTCCCGCGACGTCGGCCGGGAGGCCTCGGGGTCAGAGGCCTCGGGATTCGCGACAGCCGAGGTGGCACCGAGGTCGACGCCCCTCGTCTTCGCGTACCGCTCGAGGGCCGGGAGCACCTTCAGGCGATGAGCCCGGGGTCGGGATCGAACGGCACCCCGCCCGGGACTTGGGCGGTGCGTATCCGTGCGCCCAGCTCGCGAAGCGCGCCGGCGAGCCGTTCGAGGTTCGCCGGTGTCGTCGACGGCGTGAAGTCGATGTCGAGCGTCGGCGGGACCGGCGCGTCGTGGACCCGGGCGGCGAACGCCCCGATCACGTCGTAGTCGACGCCGTGGGTGTTCAACACAGCGATGATCGGCTCGGCGTCGAGGGGTGGACCGTCGGTCACGAGAAGCCGTACTAGTCGTGGGGGCCGGCTCGACGCCCACCCTCGACGAACTTCGCGACGTTGCGCTCGTGAACGGCGGCGACGCGCTCCCGCTCTTGCGGGGACCGGAGCTCGTCGATCGCGTGCAGCACGAGATCGTGGTCGTCCACCGGTTCGAGGCGGATGCGCATCTCGAGGCCGGCGGCCGCCAGGATCCGCATGATCGTCGTGAACGCAGGGTCGGCGTGACCCGACTCGATCCGGGCGATGGTCGACTGGGCCACGCCGGCCCTTGTGGCGAGCTCGCGTTGGCTGAGGCCACTGCGCACCCGTGCGCTCGTCAGCAGCCCTCCCGCAACGGTGGTGCGCGCCGCGAACTTCTCGACGACCTTCATGGCTTCATGATAGCGCAGACGCTATCGGCTGGGCGCCGGCCCCGGGGACACGACGGCGATCCTTCTCAT
>DAHXNN010000047.1 GCA_027365385.1 Acidimicrobiaceae bacterium
AAGGTCGACCCCCGCCACGTCCTGTTCCTCGACGGCAACCGCTACGCCCAGGATTTCGATGCGTTCGGAGAGCCCGGCGACAACACGGTCTACGCCCTGCACCAGTACCCGCTACCGGGATCTGCTCGCGGAGGTGACTACCCAGGCACGAGCGATGGCGTCCGCTACGACAAGGACGCGGTCGCCCGTCAGTTCGAGGAGCGCACGGCCTACATGCGCGCGCACGACGTTCCGATCTGGGTCGGAGAGTTCGGCCCGGTCTACGCGCGCGACGCCCGCGTCGACGCGATGCGTCGCCAGCTCCTTGCCGATCAGCTCGAGATCTACGCGCAGGCCGGCGCGGGCTGGTCGCTCTGGACGTACAAGGACATCGGCGTGCAGGGGCTCGTCCATGCACGGTTCGACTCGGCCTGGATGACCCGCACCGCGCCGGTGCGCGCGAAGAAGGAGAGGCTCGGCGTCGACTCCTGGGGCATGACCGGAGAAGGGGTCGCTGACCTCGTCAGGCCGATCGTGGCGCGGATGGCGAGCGAGCTCCCCGGCTACGACCCGTACCCCTTCGGTCTCGAGCGCCACGTCGAGCTTCTCGTACGGAGCATCCTGCTCGCCGAGCCGCTCGCCGACGACTTCGCGGACGCGCTGGCGGACGCGGACGACGTCGAGCTCGTTGAGCTCGGGGCCTCGTTCGCGCTTCAGGCGTGTGAGCGCGACGGCGAGCTGTGCGCTCTCGTGGCGTCGAGCGGCTGAGGACCGCAGCTCGAGTTGTCGGCCAGGACGCCGCGCCGTAGGGCCTTCGAAGCGGCATGACCGATCTCGGCGGCGCCCTCTGAGCAATACTTATAGCTATACTCTTTGTATGTCCAAGGTGATGGTATCCCTGCCCGAGGATCTCCTCCGGGAGATCGACGACGAGGCGCGTCGGCGTTCAACGAGTAGGAGTGCGCTTCTCGCGGCCGCTGCCCGCCGGGAGCTTTCGCGCCCCGAGCCTGCCGCGATTGCCGAGGCCATCGCGCGTTCCGAGCGGCGATTCCGCACAGCGGGGGCATTCGACGCAGCTGAGCTCGTCCGCCGGGACCAGGACCGGGATCGCGGCCTCCGGAGGTGACAACCCTTCTCGTCGACACCTCCGTGCTCGTCAAGTGGTTTCACGGGGAGGGCGAGTCCGATCTCGCCGAAGCTCGAGCGATCCGTGAAGGTACGGCCACCGGCGCCATCCGGTGCCACGTGATCGATCTCGCTCTCTACGAGATGGGTAACGTCCTGCTCCGTTCGTTGGGCTGGAGCGCGTCCGACGTCGCCGACCAGCTCGACGACCTCGTCGTCATCTGTGGCGCGCCGTTGGCCATGGCTCCCGAGTGGCTGCATCGCGCCGCTGCCATCGGTGCGAACCATCGGCTCACCTTCTACGGCGCGGCGTGGGCGGCGGCGGCCGAGGCACTCGGCGTCGTGCTCGTCAGTGCCGACACCAGGCTCGTCGCGTCCGGTCTCGGCGAGACACCCGGGAGCGTGGCTCGTCGTCTCGAGCTACCTCTCAGCTTCTGAGAGCGCCTGGCCCCGTGAGGACCGTCGCGAGCAGAGCGACGGCAGCCGCGAGCTCGTAGGGCATCCGGTGCGGCGCCTCGTGCTGGACCGCCTTGTGCAACCGACGGACCCACCGTGGGAACGGGTTGAACCCGAGGAAATACAGGAATGGCTTGTCGAGATCGAGGAGCACGGCCCCGACGACACCCGCCGTCACGCCGATGCGCTCCTCGGCCGGCGCGGAGGCGACGCTGAGAGCGACTGCAGCGAGGCCGGCGACGCCGTCGCGTCGGGCGACGTGGAGGAACACCTCGTGGGAGCCCGGTCCTTCCGCCGGCGACCAGTGTGGACAGGTGTCCATCGCGAGATGGGACGCCACGCCGACAGCGAAGGCAACGAGAGGTCGACGGGGCAGAAGACGGCCGATGATCCGGCCGGCGAGGGCATGACTCGTGACGAGCATGGTGCGATGGTCTCACGGGCGCCGGTCCGAGGGGGATCGTGGCAGAGATGCAG
>DAHXNN010000056.1 GCA_027365385.1 Acidimicrobiaceae bacterium
AGGCGACCGCCGCCATCGGCGAGCGCGTGCGCACCTACCTGCGCTACGAGCCCGGCACGACAGACGTCGCGACGTCCGCCGTCGAGGCGTGGCGCCAAGGCTCCGGAGTCTGCCAGGACTTCGCCCACGTCGCGCTCGTCCTGCTGCGCGCGGCGGGCATCCCCGCCCGCTACACCTCGGGATACCTCCACCCGCACCCCGACGCCGCCGTCGGGGAGACGGTGACGGGAGCGAGCCACGCGTGGGTCGAGGCGTGGATCGGCCGATGGCTGCCGTTCGACCCGACGAACGACGAGCCGGTAGGCGAGCGGCACGTGACGGTCGCCCGCGGTCGGGACTATGCAGACGTCGCTCCCCTGCGTGGCCTTTACCACGGCGGAGCGCTCGACCGGCTCGAGGTCACCGTCGAGCTCACTCGCCTCGGCTGAGCCGGGCGCGTCCGCCTAGGCTCGGTCCGTGAGCACCGTGCCTTCTACCGCCACCGGCCCGACCACCTCTGGCCCGACCACCTCTGGGCCGACCACCTCTGGGCCGACCGCGGGGCGCACCCGCACCACCTACCGCCAGGTGCGCTTCGAGCGCGGCGAGGGCGCGACGGAGATCCTGCTCGTCCGTCACGGCGAGTCCGCCATCGCGGACCCCGAGCACCCCTTCGAGCTCCTCGACGGACGGGGCGACCCGGAGCTGTCGGCCGAGGGGCGGATGCAGGCCGAGGCGGTCTGCGCACGCCTCGCGTCGCTCGAGCTGGCCGCGATCTACGTCACCCCGCTCCGGCGGACCGCCGAGACCGCGGCGCCGCTCGCAGAGAAGCTCGGTCTCGAGCCGGTGGTGGAGCCGGGCCTCGTCGAGGTCGGCATGGGCGAGTGGGAAGGTGGCCTCTACCGCGAGCGCATCGCGGCTCGCGACCCGCTCGCCGCGCGGGTGTTCCTCGAGGAGCGCTGGGACGTCATCCCCGGGGCGGAGTCGAACGACGCCCTCGCCGGTCGCACGTCCTCGGCGATCGCCCGGATCGCCAGGGCGCACCGCGGCTCGACGGTGGTGGCCGTCTCGCATGCCGCCGCGATCGCGTCGGTGCTCGCGACAGCCGCGTCCTCACGGCCGTTCGCCTTCGTCTCCGTGGACAACGCCTCGATCTCGAGCATCGTCGTCGACGACGAGCACCGGACGCTCCGGCGTTTCAACGACACCGCGCACCTCGAGGCCGTGCGCCCCTGACCGGCCGGCGAGCGGCAGCTCGACGGTGAAGGTCGCCCCCTCGCCCGGCGCGGTCGCCACACGCACGGACCCTCCGTGGGCCTCTGCGATCGACTGGACGATCGACAGCCCGAGCCCGGTGCCTCCGCTCCCCCTCGTCCGGGACGGGTCCGCCCGGTAGAAGCGCTCGAAGACGCGCTCCGCGTGCTCGGCGGACATTCCCGGGCCCTCGTCGCGCACCGTGAGCACTGCCGTCGCTCCGGCCGCGCCGACGCCGAGGGTCACGGGGGTGCCGTCGGGCGTGTAGCGGAGAGCGTTCTGGACGAGGTTCGTGACGACCTGGTGCAGCGCCTGCTCGTCGCCCGTCACGACCACGGGCCCGGCGGCGTCCAGGGTGATCGTCCGGTCCGGAGCGACCACCTGTGCGTCGGCAGCGGCGTCCACGACGACGGCGACAAGGTCGACTGCGACGCGCTCGAGCGGGCGGCCCTGGTCGAGCCGGGCGAGCAGGAGGAGGTCGTCGACGAGCAGACCCATGCGCACCGCCTCGTCCTCGATCCTGCGCATCGCGAGCGCGAGGTCCTCCGGCTTGCTCGCAGCGCCCCGCCGGAACAGCTCGGCGTAGCCCCGGATCGACGTCACCGGGGTCCGTAGCTCGTGCGACGCGTCCGCGAGGAACTGCCGCAGCCGCCCCTCGGAGCGTCGCTGCTCCGCGAACGCGTGCTCGATCTGGCCGAGCATCGTGTTGAGCGAGGCGCCGAGCCGGCCGACCTCGGTCGCGCGCTCGTCGCGCGCGACGCGCCGCGAGAGGTCCCCGGCAGCGATGGCGCCCGCTGTCCGCTCGATGTCGACGAGCGGGCGCATGCCGAGCCGGACGACGAGGTAACCGAGGCCGAGGAGCAGGACGAGCACGGCAGCGGACGCCAGCAGGTCGACGCCGACGAGGTGGTGGAGGACCGCGTCGAGGTCCGCGAGCGGGATCGCGACGAGCGCGACGGACGGCGTCGTCGTGTTGAGCGGCACCGCGATGAGCCGGTACTGGAACGCGGGATCTCCCGCCGCACCGACGGTGAAGTCGACGTCGTGCGCGACGCCGAACGGCGTCGTGATCGACTGGGCGCTCGCCTCGGTCCGGGCGACGATATCGCTCGGCACCGCAGGGGGCGGCCCGAGCGGCGTGCTCCCCTGGAAGATCTGCCGGTAGATCGTGCCGTGTCCGTAGACGATGGCACCGTAGGTTCCCCGGGGCGTGTCCTGACGGAAGTCGAGCGCCCCGCCGAAGCCCGGTCCGCCGAAGCCGGCGTTGACGTTCAAGAGCGAGTAGACCTGGCGCAGGAAGGGGTTGAGCGAGGTCTTGACCTGCTGGTCGACCTGGCTCGTGAGGAACGACTCCACCTGGCCGTAGACGACGACGTCTGCTGCGACGAGGCCGACTGCCACGAGGAGCACGAGGCCGAGGAGCAGGCGCGCCCGCAGCGAGAGCTCGTGCGCAGAGCGCCGCAGCCACGCGAGGGCCGCGGATCCTCGGGCCCGCACGGGGCCGTCAGGCGTTGCCCGGGACGCGCATCGAGTAGCCGGCCCCCCGGAGCGTGTGGATCAACGGTGGACCGAGCGTGTCGATCTTCTTGCGCAGGTAGCTGATGTAGGTCTCGACGACGTTCGCGTCGCCACCGAAGTCGTACTCCCAGACGTGGTCGAGGATCTGCGCCTTCGACAGCACGCGCCGCGGGTTGAGCATGAGGTAGCGCAGCAGCTTGAACTCCGTCGGCGTGAGCTCGATCGCCGTCGCGCCGCGGAAGACCTCCCGGGTCTCCTCGTCGAGCTCGAGGTCCGCGAAGGCGAGGCGGGACGAGCCCTCGCTCCCCTCCTGGACGCGTCGCAGCACGGCCCGGACCCGTGCGAGCAGCTCCGCGAGGGAGAACGGCTTCGCGACGTAGTCGTCGCCACCGAGGGTAAGGCCGCGCACCTTGTCCTCCGTCGCGTCGCGAGCGGTGAGGAACAGGATCGGCACGCGGCGCCCCTCCTGGCGTAGCCGGCGCGCGACCTCGAACCCGTCGACGTCTGGGAGCATGACGTCGAGCACCACGAGATGTGGGCGGAAGCTCGCCACCTGGTCGAGCGCCTCCCGTCCCGTCGCAGCCGTGGCGATCTCGAAGCCCTCGTAGCCGAGCGCGGTCGCGACGAGATCGGTGATGTTGGGCTCGTCGTCGACGACGAGGACACGTCCGGCAGTGTTCTCCACCACGCGATCATGCCAAGTGGTGCTGTGAGATCGCTGTGAGATCGCTGACGGGCCGGGAGGTGCCGGCTAGTCGACGATGGTCGACGTCCGTCCAGCCGGGAGCGCTTAGCATGCCGCCATGGCCCAACGCGAGGTAGCGGTGTCGGGGACGATCCCTGCGCCTGCGGCAGCGCTCTCCGTCCTGCTCGCCGATCCCTCGGCGGGCGTCGGCACGGTCCTTGTCCACCGGGCGAGGAACACCGTCGGGGAGCCCGCATGAGGACGACCGACATCGCCGATGGCGAGATACGTCTCGGGCAGTTCTTGAAGCTCGCCGGCCTCGTCGGGAGCGGCTCGGACGCCAAGCAGCCCCTCGCGGCAGGCATGGTCTCGGTGAACGGCGCGATGGAGACGCGCCGGGGGCGGCGCTTGCACCCGGGCGACGTCGTGGTCTGTGGCGCGGACGCCGTGCGGGTGGGGCAGGCGGATCTCGGCCCCGACGCGCTCTTCGAGCTCGGCGACCCGGGTCCGATGCGCGACCGACTCGTCGCCGCGGTGCTGCGCGGCGAGAAGACTGCGACGACGAGCCTCGAGGTCTTCTACACGATCGGCGGCACCCGCTTGCCGAGGCCGGGCGATCGCTCCACGCTCGTCGGAAGTGTCGGTGAGGCGCTCTGCGTCGTCGAGGTGACCAACGCCTCGATGCTGCTCCTGGCCGACGTCGGGGACGACGTGGCTCTCGCCGAAGGGGAAGGGCTTCGCGACGCCGCCGAGTGGCGACGCGCCCACGAGCACTACTGGTCCGGGTTCCTCGTGGAGATCAGGTCGAGGCTCGGCGACGAGACCTGGTCGCTCGGCGACGGCACGCGGGTGGTCGTCGAGTGGTTCCGCGTCGTGCCAGACAGCGACGGCGACTCGATGCCGGTCAGCCCGTCGAGGCTGGACGAGTTCTCCTCCGCCCAGTAGCGGCGGATCCCGTCGGCTCCCTTGCGCTCCGCCCACTCGTCCATCGTCGTCCGGTGCTGCGCGAAGCTCATGAGCGGGACGCCGTAGCCGCAGGAGTCCGCCACCCTGTCGACCTCGACGACGACGACGGAGCGCACGCCCACACCGACCTCAGCACCGGCACCGCCAACACGGCCGAAGTGCTCGACGAGACTGGCGAAGCGCTCGTCGCCGACGAGCACGGCCTCTCCGCTGCCGTGGACGCGCACGATGCGCGGCGGCCCTTCGAAGGAGCAGAACATGAGGACGATCCGGCCGTTCTCCTCGAGGTGCGCGATCGTCTCGACCCCGCTCCCTGTCTGGTCGAGGTAAGCGACCGTCGAAGGTCCGAGGACCACCAGCTCGCCACGGTTCCCCTTCGGGGAGCAGTTGACGTGGCCCGCTCCGTCGAGGGGGGCCGTCGCGACGAAGAAGACGGGCTGGGACTCGAGGTACCCGGCGAGCCTCTGATCGATCCCGTCGTAGATCCTGCCCACTTTGCAGAGCCTACCGCTGCCCTCTCGGCGCGCTAGACACGGCGTCATGGAGGAAGGCGTCATGGAGGAAGGCGCAAGCGGGGCGCAGGACGGGGACGCACCGAGGATCGTCGGCAACCGCGCCCTTCCCTGCCACGGACAGCGAGCCGCCAGGCTCGTCGTCACCGACGGGACGCTCGTGCGCACGTGCTCGCTGTGCAGGGCGAAGTTCGAGATCTCCTTCGTCGAGGAGCCCTGGCTCGGCAAGCGCCTCGGGATGCGCGTCTACAGCCCGGTCATCGTGCCATGGGTCGACCGCCGGACCAAGAAAGGGCTCGCGCGCGAGGCGGAGCGGGCGGAGGCCTCCCCGACCTTGCCGTTCGGCGATACCTGGAGGGAGCTCCGCGGCTGACGAGGGCCGCCCAGAGAGCCGAGGCGGCTCGCCGGCCGGCAGCGAGGATGTCGACAGCCTCGTGCCTGAAGCCGGCAGGCGGGCAGTCGGGCAGTCGGGCAGGCGGGATAGCGTCGGCGTGTGGCACG
>DAHXNN010000066.1 GCA_027365385.1 Acidimicrobiaceae bacterium
GCCTCGAAGTGGAATCCGATCGAGCACAGGCTGTTCAGTGAAATCAGCAAGAACTGGGCCGGCCGCCCCCTCGACAGCTACGAGACGATCCTCAACTACGCCAGCACCACCCGCACCTCGACTGGCCTCAGCGTCAACGCCTACCTGGTGAACACCGACTACCCCACGGGAGTCAAGGTCAGCGACCAGGCCATGAAGGACCTGCAGCTACGACCTCACGACACCCAGCCCACCCGCAACTACACACTTAGCCCTCGGTGACAGCCCGTGGTGCTCAAACTCGGCAGTTATTTTTGAGTGGGCACTAACAACAGGCGACTGGGCAAGTCACCGCTGCCCGTCCGGCGTCAGGCCCCTCAGGCGGACGAGAACTGGGCACTCGTCGTTGCCCGGCTGATTGCTTGATGATGCTCAGCTACGGATGACCATACGCTTGATTCACGATTTCGGGACAGCCTGCCTGATGGACTTCTTGCCGGTCTTCTTTGATCGTGCCTGGGAGGGCAGCTCATGTATCTTCTTGGTGGAATCCCCGATGATGAGCTCGGCGGGAAGAAGCCACGTCCGTCCTACTCGAGAACTTCGCTCGGTCTCGAGAACAACCTGGACGGCCAGCTTGCCTATCTCCTCTAGCGGCTGGCGTACCGACGTCAAAGATGGCCAGGCGACTCTCGCGAGCACTGTTGCATCGAAGCCCGTCACCAGTACGTCGTTTGGCACGTCGATTCCCAGACCACGTAGTCGGTCCAGGACGCCGACTGCGACGAGGTCGCTCGCGCAGACGATAGCGTCAGGGAGATCTCCCTCTTCGAGGATCTGCCTCGCTGCCTCCTGACCCCAGGCGAGGGAATGATCGCCCTCGTGCACCCGGCGCTCCGAATAGCTGTCGATGTCACGCACCGCCCGTACGTAGGCGCGATGGCGTTCGGCCGCAGTCGATGCGGCGAGGTTCGACGTGACGTACGTAAAGGTCCTACAGCCCTGCTCGATCAGGTGGGCGACGACCAAACCCATGGCGTCCTCTTGATGAACGCCGACGTAGTCGAAATCCTTGAGGGCAAACCGGTCCACCTGCACGACAGGCACCTGGGCTGCTGCCCGACGCAACGCGTCCTGACTCGCTCGCCGATCGCAGGGGCTCAGCAAGATCCCATCGATGCGATGATCGAGGAGGCTGGAGATGAGCTCAGCCTCCTCGGCAACATCGTCGCCTGAGTCGCAAAGTAGCAGTCGTGCACCGTGTTGACGCAGCTCCTTCTCGACAGCCTGGATGACGATCGGGAAGAAGGGATTGGCGATGTTGGGCACGACCATGCCGACGGTTCCCGTCGAACGGGTCCGCAATGCCTGGGCGACTCTGTTGGCCCGGTAGCCAAGCTCGTCGACCGCGGCAAGGGTGCGTGCAGCAAGGCCAGCGTCAACCCGCGGAGAGCCAGCTAGCACCCGTGAGACCGTTGCCGGAGAGACTCCCGCTGCCGCCGCCACCTGGCGAATGGTGACCGGTTCGCTCACCTATGGTTCCTCCGGTTCGGTCCCAGGAGGCCGTCTGGTGCCCCTTGCCATTATGTGCGCGAGAGCGTACCCTGTCGCGAGAGAACGATTTCTCGCGGGGGCAGGGGTGGAGCAAGCACTCGGGCAGATGCCGATGCGCAGGCAGAGGAGCGGCGGCTCGTCGCCTCGTCTGCAGCCGGAGGCGCTAGCGCTGCTGGGCTCTCGTGTTGATATCCGTTCTCTCACCACCACAAGGGGAGGAGTCTGCTCATGAGAAGACATAGCCGACGCATGCTTGCGGTTTCAGCGGTCGCGAGCCTCATAGCGGCAGCGGGGCTCGGCACCGGAGGCGTGGTCGGAAGTGCCGCGTCTACGACAGCCGAGCACTCGGTATCGCACAGCAAGGTCTATAAGGTGTACTTCATCTTCACAGGCTACGCGTACCCGTACTTCGCGCCGATGGCCCAGGCTGTGGCACTTGCTGCCAAGCACTACCCCGATCTCAATATCAAGATCATCAATGCGAACAACTCCGGTCCGACCGAGTCCAGCGATGTTGCGACGGCAGTCGCCGCGGGGGCACAGGGCATCATCTTGAACACGGTCGAGGAGTCCGTCACTGCTGCAGCCCAGCGCGCTGCTGCCGCTGGAGTGCCGATCGTGACGATCGACCGAGACATCAGTGCTCCAAAGGCCAGGATCGCGTTCATCGGCGACGACGACTTCGTCCTAGGAGAGACGATGACGAAAGGTGTGTTGGCCACTCTCGCGGCACGCAAGGTACCGAAGCCTTGGAACATTGTCCTATTCGAGGGCACGTTGGGCTCTAGCACCGCGATCGGACGGCTCGACGGAGCCCTCACCGTGCTCAAGCCATACGTGAAGAACGGATCGGTGAAGATCGTCCTCAACACCTCCGCGAACTTCGCTACCAATACCGCGCAGTCGGACATGTCCGCCGAGCTCGCCAAGACGACGAACATCCAAGCAGTCATCTGTGGGAACGACGCGATGTCCCTCGGTGTGGAGACGGCGCTCAAGGACCATGGCCTTCCTCCGGGCAAGGTCCTCGTGACCGGAGCGGATGCTCAGCCCCAGAGCCTGACAGCGATCAGGAGCGGCTGGCAGCTCAATACCGTGACCCACTCGCCCTACCTCGAGGCGTTCTGGGCGGTCGAGGCAATGGACAACTACCTGCAGTACAAGATCAAGCCACCGGCTAAGTTCCACAGCGGCAACATCCTTGTCCCGATGACGCTCGTGACCAAGGCGAACATCTCAAAGGTCGGTGGGTGGGGGACGCCTGTGGTTGTCCCGCCCCTTCCCTATGGAAAGTCGCAGCCATATCACAGCTGATATAGACGTGCAGGGATACGTACGCAAGTCAAGCGGTATGGCTTTGACACTGCCAATTAGGGTCAGTGTCGTGTAGGTACCACCCGACAGTCTGAGCCGTAAGAACGGTGTTCCACAGTTGACCGAGTCCAGTGCCGGAGAGGGAGTTCTGCGATTGGCAGGGCTCCCTCTCCTTCGGAGGAACAGGCTATGTCCGAAGATGTGACGAAGTCGGAGGCCAAGGTGCTACCAAGCTCGACAGCGCCACTCGACGTCGGGGTGTCGTCGTCAACCAAGCCAGAAGACGCAGCACTGTCTGGAGAGGATGGGAAGAGTCCTCTGCTGTCGATTCGTGACGTATCGAAGCACTTCGGTCCGGTGACGGCGGTGGATCGCGTGAATCTCGAGATCTACCCCGAGGAGGTCATTGGCCTCATAGGTGACAATGGCGCGGGGAAGTCGACGTTCCTCTCGCTGCTCACCGGTTACGTGCGTGCAGACGAAGGCCAGTTTCTCTATAAGGGCAAGCCTGTCGCCATCACCTCACCGCGCGAGTCTCGTCACAAGCTCCGGATCGAGATGATCTACCAGCAGCTGCAGCTGGCACGTGACCTCACGGTGTGGGAGAACCTGTTCCTCGGCGAAGAGAAGCGGATACTTGGCATCATCTCGGATCGGCGAGCGATGCGTCGACGTGCCGCTGAGGTGCTCGAGCAGCTGAACAGCAAGATCCGTCCGACAGATCTGCTCGGAAGCCTCTCGGGTGGCGAGCAGCAGATCGTGGCTATAGGTCGCGCCATCATCTTCGATCGTGACATCATCTTGATGGACGAGCCAACCGCCGCGATCTCTGCAGCCAAGGTGGAAGATCTCCTGCAGCTTGTTCGAGATCTGAAGACTCTGGGCAAGACGGTCATCCTCGTGAGTCATCGCCTCGAGGACATCCTCGCTGTCTCCGACCGGATAGCGGTCTTGGTGTTGGGGAGGTTGCACTGCGTGATCGCGAACAAAGGCTTGACGGTCAGTGATCTGGTGCACCTCATGTTCGGTGGAGACGGGCAACAGGTTGCATCGACACAGGCGTTGGCGGCGGCGCGCTGGGATGCGCGCCATCTCGGCCACGAGGAGGCGTCTCGATGACGGCGGCGGCACTCTCGACAGAGCACAACCTGTCCTGGAGTCGAATTCGCCATATGCTGGCGGGCAACCCTGGGAGCGTGCGCCGCCCGCTAGCGTTTCTCACCGTCGCGGTGATCGCCTCGAGCATCGCCTCGTCATCGTTCCTCACGGTCGCGAACGTGAAGGCACTGCTCACGAGCTCGAGCTTTCTTGTCGTGCTGGCTGTCGGTGAAGCATTCGTGATTCTGATGGGCATGATCGACCTGGGCGCCGAGAGCATGCTCAGCTGCGCGGGCATGCTTGCCGCATGGCTCGTCGTGTTCCATGGCATGGCGGGCTGGGAGGGCTTCCTTCTTGCGCTTGTGTTCGGGTTCGTCGTGGGGGGATTGGTCGGGGTGCTCGTCACGAGGGCACGCGTCCCGTCCTTCGTCGTCACTCTCGGTACCTACTGGGGTCTGCTTGGGGTCGCACTACTGTTCAATGCTGGGAACTACATCACACCGAGCGAGAACTCCCATACGGTGCTGTTCACGTTCGGAGGCATCGCGAACTCGAGCTTCGGGATCTCGAACCTCATCTTCATCACGATAGGAATCATCATCGTCGCGCAGCTGGTGCTGAGCTACACGCCGCTTGGCTCGTGGGTGCGAGCTGTGGGCTCGAACGAGCAGGCGGGCAAGGCGGTGGGGTTGAGCACGCGGAACATCAAGGTCATGGCGTTCATGATCTCTGGAGTCCTCGCTGCGCTCGCTGGGGTCATGATCGCTTCGTGGCAGGTGTCGATCTACCCGACCTCGGGCTCAGGGATGTCTCTTCAAGCCATCGCGGGGGTGATCCTCGGCGGCATCCCGTTCACCGGTGGTAGGGGAACGATCGTCGGCGCAGCTATCGGAGCACTTGTGATCGGGATCATAAATGACGTCATCGTACTTATCGGACTGTCCTCCAACTACGAGTACATCTTCGTCGCTGCCATCTTGATCCTCGCTGGGCTCCAGGCCCGAGGCGGTGAGTTTGTGAAGTAGCGGCCAAACGCCCATCTCGAGAGCGTCGAGGTGGGCTCGGCTGGCAGACGAAGAGAGCACGAGCAGGTGATAGGGGAGACATGCAGGCAGAGCACATATCTGCAAAGGTCGGTCCGCAGGGGATTGCGAGCCCGATGGCCTTGGAGGTTGACCGCTCGACGGGACGGCTCAATGGAGCGTCTCGCCACTACGAGAAGCACGTGCAGGACCTCGCTGGGCTCTACTTCGACGAGGTAGCCTTCGCGGCGCACTGCGAGACCCACGGTGACGACCTCGCCTACGTCGTCGACGACTTCCGTGCGAACGAGGACGAGGGTCTCGTCGTCGGCACGAGCGTGCTGTCGCCGGGTGTCGTCGGGCGCGAGTACGCGATGACGAGAGGCCACCTCCACGAGCATGCTGCAGCGCCGGAGATGTACCACTGCCTGTCCGGCCATGGCGTCGTCGTGATGGAGAGCCTCGGAGGGGAGCTACGGGTTGTCGAGATGCGCGATGGCACCGTCGTCTACATCCCCGGGCACTGGATCCACCGCAGCGTGAATGTGGGCGGTGACATGCTCGTCACGGTGTTCGCCTACTCGAGCGCGGCAGGTCAGGACTACGGTGTCGTCGAGCGCGCCCGGGGGCTATCGAGGCTCGTGGTGCGTGACGGTGAGGGATGGACTCTTGTCGACAACCCCCGCTACGTGGCTCGAGATGTTGCCAGCTGACCGTGGTTGTCGACGCTGCAGTCGACCACGACCTGCCTTCCGTCGGAGGGAGCTTGCCATGTGGCGTCGGTCTCGGCGAGCAGGTGAGACGGGTGCGAGCCATGACCGGGCTTGACCTGTCCGCGTCGATCATGTGTGCCTCGCTCGTACGCATGGAGGAGGAGATCTGCTCACTCGAGTCTGCCGGGATCGACTCGATCCACATCGACGTCATGGACGGGCACTTCGTTCCGAACCTGACCTTCGGCGTGGACATGGTGGCCGCGATCCGCTCGCTGACGGCTCTGCCCTTACACGTCCACCTGATGGTGAGCGACCCGGGCGCGATGGTGGAGCCCCTTGCGCGCGCGGGAGCCGATGTGTGCATCTTCCATCTCGAGGCTGAGCGCTATCCGTATCGGCTGATCGAGAGGATCTCGGCTCTTCAGATGTCGCCTGGGATCGCGCTCAACCCGGCAACGCCGGTCGACACGGTGTCGGGGATAGTGGCTCCCTACCTGCTCGTCATGACCGTCGAGCCGGGCTTTGCCGGGCAGCGCTGGCTGGCTCAGAGCGCGGAGCGTGTCCGCCGGGCACGCGAGGTGGTCCGCGAGGATACGGTGATCGGTGTCGACGGCAACGTGTCGCAGGAGAACGCCTGTATCGCCCGATCGGCAGGGGCGTCGCTGTTCGTCTGCGGTACGAGCGTGCTCTTTGGTCCGGGACGCAAGTACGCGACGGCGCTCTTCGAGCTGCGTGAGGCGCTCGGGACGCAGAGTCCCGGTGCCGACGTGATGGTGCGGCGAGGACTCGGTGACACGTGAGCGTACGAGCGAGGAGATCGAGATGGGCGGCGACGGGGAGATGAGCAACGAGGCAGCCGTGCTCTACGGCGTAGGAGACCTGCGGGTCGAGGCCCGCCCGGTGCCCGTGTTGAAAGAGCGCGAGGTGCTCGTCGAGATCCGCTCTGTCGGGGTGTGCGGCTCTGACGTCCACTACTTCGAGCACGGGCGCATCGGCGACTTCGTGGTGCGCTCGCCGCTCGTGCTCGGTCACGAGAGCTCCGGGGTCGTCGTCGCGAGGGGCGCGAAGGCCGATGCCCACGAGCTCGGGGAGAGGGTGGCCCTCGAACCCGGGGTGCCCTGCGGGACGTGCCGGGAGTGCCGCAGCGGTCGCTACAACCTGTGCAAGGACATCGCCTTCTTCGCCACCCCACCGGTCGACGGGTCGCTCGCGCGCTACGTGGCGATCGACGAGGACTTCGCCCATCACGTCCCCGAGGGCGTCTCCGACGACGCCGCGGCGCTGTGCGAGCCGCTCTCGGTGGGCATCTGGGCGTGCGAGAAGGCCGGGGTGGGGATCGGGTCGGCGGTCGTCGTCGCGGGGGCGGGCCCGATCGGTGCGGTCGTCACCCTCGTCGCTCGAGCAGCGGGCGCGAGCAGCGTTGTCGTGAGCGACCCAGTCGCTTCACGGCGCGAGCGTGTCGTCTCGCTCGGTGCGAGCGGTGCTGTCGATCCGAGCGAGACGAGCCTTGCAAGGTCCGCGGGCGACGCAGACGTCTTCATCGACTGCACCGGCCAGCCTGCTGCGATCGAGGACGGCATCGAGGCGCTGCGGCCGGCAGGTGCAGCGGTGCTCGTCGGGATGGGCCCGTCCATCTCCGCCCCGCTTCCCGTCGCGCGGATCCAGGCTCGAGAGATCGTGCTCACCGGGACGTTCCGCTACGCGCACACCTACCCGAAGGCGATCGACCTCGTCGCGTCGGGCAGGGTCGATCTCGACGCGCTCGTGGATGCGACCTTCCCGCTAGCGAGCGCCGAAGAGGCGCTCCTCGCCGCACGCCGTGACCCCGCGATCATCAAGGCGGTGGTGCGCGTAGGTCGAGGCTGAGCAGTGTCGCGAGCCGAAGGGTCGACTGTCGCGGCGAGTTGGGCTCGGATGGACGGCAAGAGTCTGGAGAAGGCGTGCTGAAGGGACTTGACCCGCTC
>DAHXNN010000073.1 GCA_027365385.1 Acidimicrobiaceae bacterium
TCGTGGTCGCGACAGGAGAGACGCACTCGGTGCGCGAGCTGTGCGAGATCGCGTTCGGCCGCGCCGGGCTCGATTGGACCGCGCACGTCGTCGTCGACGAGCGGTTCCTCAGGCCTGCCGAGGTCGACCTGCTCGTCGGCAACCCGGCCAGGGCGGCCGAGAAGCTCGGTTGGACGCCGACGGTCGGCTTCGCAGAGCTCGTCGAGATGATGGTCGACGCCGACGTCGAGCGGCTCCGCCGCTAGCCAGCTCGACGCCGCGCGAGCCACCGTGCGGTGCCGCTTGGTGCCGCTTGGTGCCGCACGGCCGTTCGCACCTAGCATGGACGCGCGTCCATGGGTCCTGTCATCAGCCTTCGCGATGCCGTGTCTCTCGCCGGCCGGTTCCCGCTCCTTGCAGGCGTCACTCTCGACGTCGCCGAGGGCGAGGTGGTGCATCTGCGCGGACCCAACGGCGCGGGCAAGTCCAGTCTGCTCAGGCTCTGCGCCGGCCTCGTTCCGATCGCGTCCGGGACGGCGTTCGTCCTCGGTCACGACCTACGCGCCGACCGCCAGTCCGTGCGGCGCGAGGTCGGCCTGCTCGGGCACGCGAGCTTCCTCTACGACGACCTCTCGGTCGAGCGGAACGTCCGCTTCGCAGTCCGTGCGGCTCGTGCCGACCTCCGAGGCGTCGACGAGGCGCTCGATCGTCTCGGGCTCGGCGGGAGGCTCCGCTCGACCCTTGTCGGTAGCCTCTCGGCCGGGCAGCGCAGGCGAGCAGCTCTCGCCGTCGTCGTGGCGCGGCGCGCGCGCCGGTGGCTTCTCGACGAGCCACACGCCGGCCTCGACGCGATGGGCCGGACGGCGGTCGACGAGCTCGTGCGCGCGGCGAGTGCGAGCGGGACCACCGTCGTGCTCGCATCGCACGAGCTCGATCGTGCGGGCCGGCTCGCTGATCGTGTGGTCGCGGTCGCTGGTGGTCGCGTCGTCGCAGCGGCAGAGCCGAGTGCGCCGGGTGTGACAGCTGGACCCGCGACGCCAGGTGCCGAGGGCGACGACGCGCGGCAGATCGCACCGTCTGGCGAAGCCGAGGAGGACGGCCGCGATGTGGCGTGACGCCCTCCTCGTCGCGGGCAAGGACCTGCGGATCGAGGCGCGCTCGAAGGTCGGGCTCGGCCAGGTCGTGCCCTTCGCGCTCGTCGTGGTCCTGCTCTTCGGGCTGGCGCTCGGGCCGGCCGCCGGCCGGGGAAGCGTCCTGTCGCTCGCCGCGCCGGGACTCTACTGGGTAGCGGTGCTGCTAGCGACCGTGCTCGCGGTGCAGCGGAGCTTTGCGATCGAGGCTCTCGACGGGGCGAGCGACGGGCTCAAGCTGTCCGGTCTCGACCCGGCGGGGATCTTCGTCGGCAAGGCAGCCGCTGTCTGTGGTCAGCTCCTCGCCCTCGAGGTCGTTCTGGCGGGAGCAGTGGCTCTCCTCTACGACCGGCACCTCGCCGGGGGCCTGCTCCTCGTTGCGAGCTGCCTGGCCGCGACCGTCGGGCTCGTCTCGGTCGGGACGATCTACGGGGTCGTCTCCTCGGGCTCGCGCCAGCGCGAGACGCTGCTCCCTCTGCTGTTCTTCCCGATGGTGGCGCCGATCCTGCTCGCCGCGACCAAGGCGTGGGACGCGGCGCTTGCCGGTACCCCGGGACGCGGTACCGGCTGGCTCGACGTGCTCGCGGTGTTCGCCGTCGCCTACCTTGCCATGGGGACCGTCGCCTTCGGTCCGCTGCTGGAGGACGCGTGAGCTTGACCACGACACCCACCGGTCCCGGTCGGCCCGGGTCTGAAGTGCCTCCGGCCCAGCTCACGGCCCTCGACGCAGCTCGTGGCTCGGGTGTGGGCTCGGTGCCTGGCCGGGAAGGCGCGCGGCGGCGTAGGAGTGGCCACGACGTCGCGATCACCGCGACCGGTGCTCTCGCGCTCGCCGGTGTCGTAGCCACCGTATGGCTCGGACTGTGGGTCACACCCCCGGACCGCTTCATGGGCAACCTCGTCAGGCTGCTCTACATCCACCCGTCGATCGCCTGGGTCATGTACATCTGCTACGGCGTCGCGTTCCTGGCGAGCCTGCTCTATCTGTGGCCACGCACGAGGTCGCTGCGCTTCGACAAGCTCGCGGGCGCGTCGAGCGAGGTGGGAGTCGTCTTCACTGGGCTCACGCTTGTCACGGGGTCGATCTGGGGGCGCCCGACGTGGGGCGTCTGGTGGACCTGGGACCCGCTGCTCACGACGACGGCGCTGCTTTTCGTGCTGTACCTCGGCTACCTGGCGGTGCGCAGGATCCCCGGCGAGCCGGAGGTCTGCGCTCGCCGCTCGGCCATCGCCGCCCTGGTCGCCTTCGTCGACGTACCGATCTGCTACTTCTCGGTCCTGTGGTGGCGCAGCCTCCACCAAGCGCCGACGGTCGCCGACCCGATCACCGGCAAGACGTACATCCACGGCTCCATGGCGTGGACGCTCCTGCTCAGCTTCGTCACTTTCACGCTCGTCTACGCGTGGCTCGTCGCACGCCGCTACAGGCTCTTCGTGCTCGCCGAGCGTGAGGGGGACGAAGGGCTCGTGCTCGCGATCGAGGAGCGCCGGGCCGAATCGCTCCAGGGGCGCTCGTGAACGGCTACGTCGAAGCGGGCTACGTGGTCGGCCTCGGGACCCTGGCGGGCTATGCCGCGAGCCTCGTCGCACGCGAGCGCTCCGCACGGCGGCGCCTAGCCGGGGGTGGTGTGCGCCAGGTGGCGGCGCCGAGCGCGTCGGAGTCTCCGGCTCCGGGCGGCGAGCCCTCGACCGTCGAGCGGCCCGCCTCTCCGGCTGCCGCCCCGCCGCCCCGGCACCGCAGGTGAGCATGGACGCATCGCCTGTCGGGGTGCCCGCGGTCCACCGGTCGGGCGTTGAGGTCCAGTCCGGACTGGTCGTCCAGGCCCTTTCACCTGCCGGCGCGGCCACGCGAGCGGCACTCGCGCGGCGGACGAAGCGCCGGCTCTGGGCGGTGGCTCTCGTGCTTGCTGCCGCGCTCGGCTTCCTGATCTACAAGGTCCTGACGTCCGCGATCGTCTACTTCAAGACGACGAACCAGGCAGTCGCCGAGAGGGCGCAGCTGGGCAGCTCGACGTTCCAGATCGAAGGGGTCGTCGTGCCGGGCACGCTCCGTCACCGGGTGGGCGGGACTCTCGACTTCTCGATCCGCGGCGGAGGCGCGACGGTGCCCGTCGAGAACACCGGAGCGCCGCCTCAGCTGTTCCAGGCGAACGTGCCCGTCGTGCTCGTCGGCCATTTCATCGGCGGGTCCGATACGTTCGCGTCCGACCAGATCCTCGTGAAGCACTCGAACGCCTACATCGCGGCGCACCCGGGCCGGGTGAGGGGACCGACCGGCAAGGTCGTGCGTTGAGCATTGCCGTGCCCGGAGCCCGCAGGCGTGCAGCCAGCAGGCGGACCTCGTGAACGCGACGCTCGGTCACGCCGGGGTGCTTCTCTCGACGTTCGCCTCGCTCGCCGGGATCGCGACCCTCGCCGTCGGTCTCCTCCGGCACCGGCCGGACCTCGTCGCGCGCGGGCGCGTCTACGTCTACGTCGCCCTCGGCGGAATGGTTCTCGCGACCTTCGCGCTCGAGCACGCGCTTGTCACGCACGACTTCAGCCTCGCCTTCGTCGCAGCGGACAACTCCCGCCAGACGCCGCTGCTTTTCTCCGTGACCGGGATGTGGTCCGGTTTGCAGGGCTCGATCCTTCTCTGGTCGCTCATCCTCGCGGGCTACATCGCGTTCGCGGCGTTCCACTTCCGCCGGCGTGCCTCGGACCCTCTCGTCGGCTGGGCGCTGCTCGTCGGGCTGGCGGTCTCGTGCTTCTTCTTCTCCTTGATGCTCGGCCCGTCGGACCCGTTCGCGGCGACCGTCGGAGCCATCCCCGCGGACGGCACGGGGCCCAACCCGCTTCTCCAGGACAACCTGCTCATCGCCTTCCACCCGGTCTTTCTCTACCTCGGCTTCGTCGGGTTCACCGTTCCCTTCGCCTTCGCCGTCGCGTCGCTCGTGACGGGCAGGGTCGGCGAGGGCTGGTTGCTCGAGACCCGCCGCTTCACCGTCCTCGCGTGGTCGGCGCTCACCCTCGGCATCGTCCTCGGTGCGTGGTGGTCCTACCAGGAGCTCGGCTGGGGAGGGTTCTGGGGATGGGACCCCGTCGAGAACGCCGCGCTCCTGCCCTGGCTCACGGCGACGGCGTACATCCACTCGGCGATGGTCCAGGAGAGGCGCGGCCTGCTACGCGTCTGGAACATCTCCCTCCTCGTCGCGACATTCAGCCTGACGATCCTCGGGACCTTCCTCACGCGCTCGGGCGTCACGCAGTCGGTCCACTCCTTCACGAGCTCCGGCATCGGTCCCGCGCTCATCGGGCTGTTCGCTGCGGTCGTCGCTCTCGGAGTCGGACTCATCGGCTGGCGCGGCGACCGGCTCCACGCCCCCGGCACGATCGACTCGCCCGTCTCGCGCGAGGGCGCGTTCCTCGTCAACAACCTCCTCTTCGCGGCCTTCGCTGCCGTCGTGCTCCTCGGGACCGTCTTTCCTCTGTTCGTCCAGGCGATCGACCAACAGTCGCTGACGATCGGGCGCCCGTTCTTCGACGCCTTCACGGTGCCCCTCGGGATCGCGTTGCTGTTCTTCATGTCGGTCGCCCCCGTGCTGCCGTGGCGCAAGGCGGCCCCGGGTGTGCTCCGGCGGCGTCTTGCCGTCCCCGCATGGATCGCGGCGGCTGTCCTCGTCGCCTGTGTCGCAAGCGGGGTACGGGGCCTCACCCCCCTCGCCGCCTTCGGCCTCGGGGCCTTCGCCGCCGCGGTGGCCGGGCGCCAGCTCGTGCTTGCCGGCGTCGCCGCCCACCGTCATGGCTTCGGTCTGTGGCGTGGGATCGTCGGACGGGCGAACGGAGGGATGGTCGCCCACATCGGCATCGTCGTCATAGCGGTCGGTATGACTGCAGCGACCTCCTTCGCCCACAGCACCGAGAGGAGCTTCCGGCCGGGTGAGGTGGTGGTGTTCGACGGCCATCGCCTCGCCTTCGTCGGCTGGCGCAAGGTGTCGACGCCGAGCGAGGTGGCGTCGGAAGCGGTGTTCACCGTCGACGGAGCGCGCTTCTCCCCCGGGAT
Organism: Acidimicrobiaceae bacterium; assembly: GCA_027365385.1. Taxonomy (GTDB): domain Bacteria; phylum Actinomycetota; class Acidimicrobiia; order Acidimicrobiales; family Bog-793; genus JAJZCK01. The sequence goes on from DAHXNN010000073.1 coordinate 5,152, forward strand.
CGGCACGTTCGACGGGAGCCTCGAGGGCACGCCGATCCCTGCGGTCGACTCATCGGTTGTCGACGACGTCTACCTGAGCATCGCGTCGGCACCGGCTGACCCGCGTCCGGGTGACGGGGTCACTCTCGACGTCTACGTCCAGCCGCTCGTCCTCTGGCTCTGGGTCGGCGGAGGGATCACTGCCGGGGGAGGGGTGCTCTCCGCCCTCCCTGGGCGCAGGCGTCGACCGACCGACCCCGTGTCGGCGCCGATCCCGGAGATGCTCGGCGAGGTCCCCGTGCCCGCGGGCGCGCCGTCGTGATGCGGACACGCCGGGGGCGCCGCGCCCTCGTCGCCTCCCTGGCTGTCGGTGCCGCCGCGGCAGTGCTCGTCGCAGTGCTCGCGACGCGCTCGACGCCACCGGGATCGGAGGTAGCGACGCGCCTCGGTGGCCAGCTGGCGCCGCCGATCGCCGGACGCGAGCTCGTTGGTGGCCGGCAGGTGAGCCTTGCGTCGATGCGGGGCAAGTACGTCCTCGTCGACTTCTTCGCGAGCTGGTGCGTGCCCTGCCAGCAAGAGGTCCCCCAGATCGAGGCTTTCTTGTTCCAGCACCGCCACGGGCGCGACGTCACGGCGCTTGGTGTCGACATCGACGAGAACGCGGCGGACGGCCGGGCCTTCCTCGAGCGTGTCGGCGCGACGTGGCCGGCCGTCGAGGACCCGAGCGGTGCACGCAGCTTCGCGCTCGCCTACAGCGTGACGGACCCGCCCGAGTCCTACCTGATCGCGCCGGACGGCAGGGTCGTTGCCGAGATCGCCGGTGGCGTCACGGCGGCGTCCCTCGACCGACTCCTCGCCGACGCACGTGCGGCCGCGACCGTTGCGCCCGGCACGTGACGGCACTCCTCGCGCGGCCGTGGAGCTGGGTGCTCCTCGCGGCCGTCGTCGCGACGTCTCTCGCGGTCGGCAGCGTGCACGCGGCGCCTGAGACCCGAGCCGCACGGATCAGCTACCTCGAGAGCGTCATCAAGTGCCCCGTCTGCGACAACATCTCCATCGCTCAGTCGGATGCGCAGCAGGCGCAGGATCTGCGCGCCCGCGTGGTCCAGCTCGTCGACGCGGGCAGCTCGGACCAGGCGGTCGAGCGCTACGTCGTCGCGCAGTTCGGCACAGATGAGCTCCTCCGCCCGACGAGCCCGGTGATCTGGCTGCTGCCGATCGTCGGCGGTGCTCTCGCCGTCGCAGGTCTCTTCGTGGCCCTCTTGCGCCGTCGCCGCATGGACGCCTCGTCCGTCATCGTCGCGGCGGACGAGGCGCTCGTCGCGGCCGCGCGCTCTGCGTCGCCGGGTGCTGCGTCGCCGGGTGCTGCGTCATGAGTGGCTCGGGTCCGCCGACCGGCTCGCAC
>DAHXNN010000075.1 GCA_027365385.1 Acidimicrobiaceae bacterium
GCTCGAGCTCCTGGCCGGCCGGCTCGAGCGTCTCGGTGCAGAGCTGCACCGGGCGGCAGGGACCGCCAGCGGTGACGAGGTGAGCTCCGAGCGGGCCCAGCAGCTCGCCCGCAGCGCCCTCGCCGTCGGGCACCTGCGGGAGGAGATCGGCATGCTCGCAGCCCTCGACGACGAGAATGTCGCCTGGGTGGGCACCGGGCAGCGTCCAGCCCTCGAGCTCGCGCCGGTCGACGTCGCTCCGGTCCTAGCCGAGCAGGTCTTCGGGATGCGCCCCGTCGTCCTCACGAGTGCGACGATCCCTGCGGGGCTCGCGGCGCGCCTCGGCGCTCGAGCCGACCACACGGACGAGATCGACGTCGGGAGCCCGTTTGCGTACGAGGAGCACGCGCTCCTCTACTGCGCCGCTCACCTGCCGGACCGGCGGCGGTCCGACGCGGAGGCAGCGATCGTCGACGAGCTCGTCGCGCTCATCTCCGCAGCAGGGGGTCGTGCGCTCGCTCTGTTCACGAGCCGAGCGGCGATGGAGCGGGCGGCCGAGGCGGTACGGTCCCGCGTCGCGCACCCCGTCCTCGTCCAAGGTGCACGCTCGAAGGCTGCGCTGGTCGCGGAGTTCGCTGCCGATCCCTCGGCGTGCCTGTTCGCGACGATGGGCTTCTGGCAAGGCGTCGACGTTCCCGGAGCGACGCTCACCCTCGTCGCGATCGACAGGCTCCCCTTCGCCCGTCCCGACGACCCGCTCGCCGCTGCGCGCCGGGAGCGCGCCGGTGCCGCGGCTTTCAAGACGGTGGACCTGCCGCGAGCGGCGAGCCTGCTCGCCCAAGGCGCGGGTCGCCTCGTGCGCAGCGCGCAGGACCGGGGGGTGGTCGCTGTGCTCGACTCGCGCCTCGCCACGGCCTCGTACCGCTGGGACCTCGTCCGGGCGCTGCCGCCGATGCGGCGCACGAAGGAGCGCTCGGTAGCCGAGGCGTTTCTGCGGGCGATACACGAGGAGGCAGGCACGACAAGCCGGCCCTGAGCCGGTATCGTCCAAGCGCCGACGCGCGAGCTCCTCGTGGCGCGCGGCACTGCGACGAAGGAGGCCATATGCCGAGCATCGACATGTCCCGCGCAGAGCTCGAGACGTATGCGCCAGAGACGTACGCGCCGTCCGACCTCGACGACTACTGGGCCGAGACGTTGCGGGCCGCCCTCGAGCAGCCCCTCGGCACCCGCGTCGAACCCTATTCTCTCGAGCTTGCCGGCGTGCGCTGCTCGCAGCTCCACTTCGACGGGTTCGCCGGAGGCAGCATCGCCGCGTGGTATCTCCACCCGACCGGTGACGGCCCGTTCCCCGCCGTGGCGGTCTTCCATGGCTATGGCGGCAGGGCCCCGCGGCCGCTCGAGCTCTATCCCCTCGCCGCACAGGGCGTTGCGGTGCTCGCTATGGACTGCCGAGCCCAGGACGGTGGCTCGAGCGACCAGGTCGCCCGTGACGGAGGCCATCTCACCGGCTGGATGACCGACGGTGTGCGTGATCCGCTGCAGTACTACTACCGGTACGTCTATGCCGACGTCGTCCGGGCGCTCGAGGTGCTCTGCGCGCAGCCCGGTGTCGACGAGTCGCGCATAGCGGCCACGGGCATCAGCCAGGGTGGCGGCCTGAGCCTCGTCGCGGCTGCCCTCTCGGACCGGCCGTGCTTCGTCTGGTCCGACATCCCGTTCCTCTGCGACATCCGGCGCGGGGTCGAGGTGGCTCCACGCGGCCCCTATGTCGAGCTGAGCGACTTCCTCCGCCGCTGGCCCAGCCTAGACGAGCAGCTGTGGCGCACGATCTCCTACGTCGACCTGCTCAACCTCGTCGACCGGATCACGTGCCCGAGCGTCCTGACGGTCGGGCTTTGGGACGACATCTGCCCGCCGAGCACCGTCTACGGGACGTTCCGCCGGATCGGCGCACCGGTCAAGGAGCTGAGGGTCCAGCCCTTCCATCGGCACGACCTCTCGTACGAGATCGGGGAAGAGCGCCTCGTTGCTCTTCTCGCGGCGCTCGAGGTGCGGCCGGCGAGCTGAGGGCCAGGAGCTCGGCGGCCGCCGCTCCTGGCCGCGCGTGTCCAGCTCCTTCGACCCTGCCCGCGACGAGGGCCCCGACAAGTGCCTATGACAAGTGCCCATGACAAGTGCCCATGACAAGTGCCCCGACGAGGGCCCATGACGTGCCGACGACCAGAAACGAGTGCACCACGATGAGCAGAACGGACGACACCGTGTTCCCCGACGGGTTCCTCTGGGGCGCGGCGACCGCTTCTTACCAGGTCGAAGGCGCCGTCAGCGCCGACGGGCGCGGCCCGTCCATCTGGGACACCTTCAGCCACACCCCGGGCACGACCGTCCACGGGGACAACGGTGACATTGCCTGCGACCAGTACAACCGGATCGCCGACGACGTCGCGCTCATGTCCGAGCTCGGCGTGCGCTCGTACCGGTTCTCGATCGCGTGGCCTCGCATCCAGCCCGACGGCAGCGGACCTGCCCTCGAGGCGGGCCTCGACTACTACCGGAGGCTCGTGGCGCTCCTTCGTGACGCGTCGATCGAGCCTGCAGTCACGTTGTATCACTGGGACCTCCCCCAGGCCCTCCAGGACGCGGGCGGCTGGGAGATCCGTGACACCGCAGAGCGCCTCGCGGATCTTGCCGTCATCGTGGCCGGAGCGTTGGGCGACGAGGTCGGCACGTGGATCACCATGAACGAGCCGTGGGTCTCGTCGTTCATGGGTTACGGAACAGGAGAGCACGCGCCAGGGCTTCACGGCCTCGACGCTGCGCTGCGCGCTTCGCACCACCTGCTCCTCGGTCACGGCAGGGCGTCAGAGGCGCTTCGTGCAGCCCTGCCGTCGAGCGCCGAGGTCGGGATCACACTCAACTTGTCTCCGGTCCAGGCGGTCACGACGGAACCGCAGGACGTCGCGGCAGCGAGGCGTGTCGACGGCTTCCTCAACCGCTGGTTCCTCGACCCCATCTGCCGCGGGGCATATCCACCGGATCTCCTCGCGCACTACGCGGCCCTCGACGCGGGTCCGCCCGTGGAGGACGGGGACCTCGAGACGGTCAGCGCGCCGATCGACTTCCTCGGGGTCAACTACTACTCGGCTCGCACGGTCGGCGCGTCGGATGGCACGGATGGCTCTCTCGCCTCGCTCGGCGTCGTCGACCGCGTGCCCCCCTCCACGAAGCGCACCGCCATGGGATGGCCGATCGTCCCCACCGGCCTCACCGAGCTCTTGGTGCGCGTCACGACCGACTACGGCCCGCTGCCGCTCTACGTCACGGAGAACGGAGCGGCGTTCGACGACTACGTCGACCCGAACGGCGAGGTGCGCGATCCCGAGCGCGTCGAATACCTCGATGCACACGTCCGGGCCGCGCACGCAGCGATCAGCGACGGCGTCGACCTGCGTGGCTACTTCGTGTGGTCGTTTCTCGACAATTTCGAATGGGCCGAGGGGTACTCCAAGCGCTTCGGGATCGTCTACGTCGATTACCCGACCCAGCGTCGCGTGCCGAAGCAGAGCGCGCGCTGGTACTCGACGGTCATCGCGGCGAATGGCCTCGCGTGACTCGCCCGGCGGGAGCCTGCAGTCGGGGGGCGTCGCACGCGAGCGCGTGGTCCGTCAGTAGCCGAGGCGTTCGATGACGTCCGGCCGGCGCTGCCAGTCGCGCTCGACCTTGACGACGAGGTCCAGGTAGGTGCCCTCGGGCAGCGACCGCCGCGCAGCGATGCCGGCGGCCTTGAGGACCGAGCCGCCGCGGCCGACCACGATCGCCTTCTGCGACTCACGTTCGACGAGGATCTCGCAGCGCACGTACGGCGGGTCCCATTCGGTGACCCTGCAGGCGATCGAGTGAGGGAGCTCCTCGCGGGCGACGCGCAGCAGCTGTTCGCGCACGAGCTCTCCCAGATGGAAGGCCTCGGGCACGTCGTGAACGGTGCCCGCAGGGTAGTAGCGGGGCCCCGGCGGTAGGCGGCCGACGACGTGGTCGACGAGGTCGGCGACGCCGTCGCCGGTCCGTGCCGAGACCGGGAAGTACTCCGCCCGCCCGAGACCGAGCTCCTCCGACGCACGGGCGAGCTGACCGAGCAGCTGGGTGGGCGACGCCCGGTCGAGCTTGTTGACCGCCACGACGCTGGTGTCGGGAAGGCGAGCGGCCACGTAGCGGTCTCCCGGTCCGATCGCCGAGGTCGCGTCGATGACGAGGATGCAGACATCGACGTCGTGCAGCGCCGCGGACGCGGTCTCGTTGAGCCGCTCGCCGAGCGCCGACCGTGGCCGGTGGATGCCCGGGGTGTCGACCACGACTCCCTGGTAGCCGTCCCCCTCGAGGATGCCACGGACACGCGTCCGTGTGGTGTTGGGCGAGGCCGAGGTGATCGAGACCTTCGTACGGAGCATCCGGTTGACGAGCGTGGACTTCCCGACGTTCGGACGGCCGACGACCGTGACGAAGCCTGAGCGGAAGCCGGCTAGCTCGCCGAGTGACCCTTGCGCTGCGTCCGGCTCCGCCGCCCCGCTATGGAGGCGGCCGGCCGCCGTCTCCATAGCGTCCGCGTCCGTGGCGTCGTGGCCCCCGGCTCTTCCCGGTCCGCCGCTGGTCATCTCGCAGCCCCCTCGTCCTCGGAGCGTGTCATGTCGCCGGTGTCCTCGCCCGCGAGCGTGTCCGGTCGCACGATCCGTACGCTCCCTATGCGGCGGCCTTGGACCTTCTCCGCGACGAGCACGCTTCCGTCGGCGTCCAGGCGCTCACCTTCCGCGGGGACCTGGCCCCTCAGGTGCAGGAAGAGGCCGCCGATCGTGTCCCAGTCGCCGACGGGCAGATCTGCGCCCAGAAGCTCGTTGACCTCGTCGACAGGCATCTTGCCCGAGACGCGGTACTCGCGCTCCGACAAGGGCTCGACGAGCGGCTCGTCGACATCGAACTCGTCGGCGATCTCGCCGACGAGCTCCTCGATCAGGTCCTCGAGCGTCACGATCCCCGCGGTTCCGCCGTACTCGTCGACCACGACTGCCAGGTGGTACTGCTCGGCCTGCATCTCGCGCAGCAAGGGCGCGACGCGCTTGGTCTCCGGAACGTAGTGGGCGGCGCGTGCGAGCTCGGCGACCGGGCGGCTCTCCTCGCCCGCGCGGACTGCTCGCATGAGGTCCTTCGTGTAGGCGATGCCGACGACGTCGTCGACCGTCTTTGCGTAGACGGGGATTCGGCTGAGCCCGGAGGCCATCGCTCGCTCGAGCACCTCGGCGGCAGGGGAGCACGCCTCGACCGCCACGATGTCCGGACGAGGTGCCATAACCTCCCGCACGATCGTGTCGCCGAACTCGATGATCGACGAGATGAGGGCACGTTCCTCGCGCTCGAGGACGAGCTCGTCGACCGCGACGTCCGCGAGTGCGAGCAGCTCCGACTCGGTCACCTCCCCGAGGTCGTCGACCTCGTCACCGCCGGGGGTGACGAGGCGCGACAGACCGATCAGGGCCGAGGACACGAGGTGGATAGGCGGGAACGCGATGAGCGCGGTGACGATCGGGGCGCTGAGCAGTGCGGCGCGATCCGGATGACGCACCGCCCAGTGCTTCGGGACGGCTTCGGCGACGACGAAGATGACGATCACCTCGAAGCACGCGGCGACTGCTACTCCGAGAGCCCCGAACAGCCGCGACGCCTCGACGCCGACGAGCGTCGCGGCGACGAGCTGGCAGACGAGCACCAGGAGGAGCACGGGTGCGAGGAAGCCCTCCGGGTCCGCGACGAGCCGGGCGAGGGAGCGAGCGCCGCGGCGCCCCGCCTCTTCGAGCGCACGGGCCCGTGCCTTCGACATCCGGACGAGGCCCGTCTCGGCGAGCGCGAGCACGGCGGAGATGGCGAGCAGGACGAGCACGGCGGCGAGCACTCCCGCGTCCGTGGCGCCGAGGCTCGACGCGAGGAGCGGGGAGGATGTCACGGCAGGGCTCCGCTCCCGTCGGGCGGGCGGTGGAGCAGCGCGAGCAGCTCCCGCTCCCGGGCTTCCATCGCCTCCGCCTCCGCCTCGATCTCGTGGTCCATCCCAAGCAGGTGCAAGATGCCGTGGACGAGCAGGAGCGCGATCTCGTCGTCGTAGCTGCCGGCGTGCTCCGGCGCGTTGCGCCACGCCACCTCAGGGCAGATGACGACGTCGCCGAGGAGAGTCGGGAGATCGTCCTCGTCCGGCGGCTCCCAGCCCGGACCGCTGCCTCCGCCGTCGGGCGAGCGGCCCGACGGCGCTGGATCGTCCTCGATGGGGAAGGAAAGGACGTCCGTGGGACCCTCGTGACCGAGGAAGCGCTCGTTCAGCGCGGCGATGGCCGCCTCGTCGACGAACAGCACGGACAGCTCCGCATCGCCGCGCACGTGCTCGGCGATGAGGGCCGCTTCTGCGAGGGCGGCCCAGCGAGGGCAGTCCACCGGCCGCGCGCGCTGCTCGTCCGCGACGAAGACCTCGATCGACACCGCGCCCCCGTCAGCCGCGCTGGTCGCTCGTGGCGCGGTCGTAGGCCGAGACGATGTCCCGGACGATGCGATGGCGAACGACGTCATGCTCGTTCAGATGGACGAAGGCCAGGTCCTCGATCCCGTCGAGGATGCGCTCGAGCCCGACGAGGCCGGAGCGCCCCGCCGCGATGTCTATCTGGGTGACGTCGCCCGTCACGACGGCCTTGGTCCCGAAGCCGATGCGCGTGAGGAACATCTTCATCTGCTCCGGTGTCGTGTTTTGCGCCTCGTCGAGGATGACGAAGCTGGAGTTGAGGGTACGGCCGCGCATGAACGCGAGGGGTGCCACCTCGATCGCCCCGCGCTCGATGAGGCGCTGGGTCCCCTCGGCGCCGAGCATGTCGTACAGGGCGTCGTAGAGCGGCCGCAGATAGGGGTCCACCTTTGCCATGAGGTCGCCGGGCAGGAAGCCGAGACGCTCCCCGGCCTCGACCGCAGGCCTCGCCAAGATGATGCGCCCGACTCGCTTGGCCTGGAGAGCTTGTACCGCCTGCGCCATCGCGAGATAGGACTTGCCCGTACCTGCAGGCCCGATCCCGAAGGTGATCAGGCATTCGCCGATCGCGTCGACGTAGCGCCGCTGGCCCGGGGTCTTCGGCCGGACGGTGTTGCCCCGGGCGTTCCGGAGGACCTCCGCGCTCGTCACCTCCGACGGGCGAAGGTCGGCTCGGACCATCTCGATCGTGCGGTCGACGTGGGGCGGGTCCAACCACTGGCCGGACTCGAGGAGCAGGACGAGCTCGTCGAACACCCGGCCCGCCTGACGGGCGTCGGGACCCTCGATCGTGATCTCGTTGCCCCGCACGTGGATCGCCGTGCCCACGAAGGACCGTTCGACGTGGCGGAGCAACTCGTCACGCTCACCCAGCAGC
>DAHXNN010000085.1 GCA_027365385.1 Acidimicrobiaceae bacterium
CGTCGAGAAGGAGAAGGTCGGTGGGACCTGCCTGCACCGGGGCTGCATCCCGGCGAAGGAGTTCCTCGAGACCGCGAGCGTGTACCGCACCGTCGCCGGCGCGAAGGTCTTCGGCATACAGAGCTCCCAGCCGACGGTCGACTTCGCCGTGAGCCTCGAGCGCAAGCGCAAGGTCGTCGACCAGCTCTTCCGGGGCCTCGCGGGTCTGCTGCGGCACAGGAAGGTCACGACCGTGCCTGGCGTCGGCCAGCTGCTCGCCGATCGTCGAGTTCGCGTGACCTCCGAGGACGGGTCGGTCGTCGACCTCACCGGCACGCACGTCGTGCTCGCGACCGGCTCGGTGCCTCGCGTCATCCCGGGGTTCGAGCCGGACGGCTCGGTCGTGCTCACCTCCGATGAGGTCCTCGAGCTGAGCGCGATCCCGCCGTCGGCGGTCGTCGTCGGTGGTGGCGCTATCGGCTGCGAGTTCGCCTCGCTGCTCTCCGACCTCGGCGCGCACGTCACGCTCCTCGAGGTGGCGCCCACCTTGCTTCCCGGATGTGACCCCGACGTCGCGGACGTCGTCGCGCGATCGTTCAAGAAGCGCGGCATCGACGTGCGCACAGGCGTCAGCGTGCACGGTCACGAGAGGCACAAGCGCTGGACGTCGGTGCTTCTCGGGGACGGCGAGCACGTCGACGCCGACGTCGTCGTCGTCTCGGTCGGCCGCCGGCCGCTCTCCGACGGGCTGCTCGCGGAGGGCACCGGGGTGCGCGTCGACGACCGCGGCTTCGTCGTCGTCGACGAGTGGATGCGCACCGGCGTCGACGGGGTCTACGCGATCGGCGACGTCGTCGCCACGCCGCAGCTGGCGCACGTGGCCTTCGCCGAAGGCATCCTCGTGGTGAAGCAGGTGCTCGAGGAGCCAGCGGTGCCGGTCGACTACGCGAAGGTGCCGTGGTGCATCTACTGCCACCCCGAGGCTGCGTTCACCGGCCTGACGGAGCAGTCGGCCCGTGACGCCGGCTACGACGTCGTCGTCGCGAAGGACCCGTTCGGTGGGAACGGCCGGGCGCAGATCCTTGGTGAGACCGAGGGCCTCGTGAAGGTGATCTGCGAGCGGGGGAGCGACGGTCGTGCCGGGCGCGTGCTCGGCGTCCACATGGTGGGCCCGTGGGTCACCGAGCAGCTCGGCCAGGCGTACCTCTCGGTGAACTGGGAGGCGACTCCCGACGAGATAGCGCAGTATATCCAACCGCACCCGACACTTTCCGAGACCTTCGGCGAGACGGTGCTCGCGCTCACGGGAAGGGGCCTCCACGTTGGCTGACATCACGATGCCGCAGCTCGGCGAGACGGTGACCGAGGGGACGATCATCCGCTGGCTGAAGCAGGTCGGCGACGCCGTCGCCCAGGACGAGGCGCTGTTCGAGGTGTCCACCGACAAGGTCGACTCCGAGGTGCCGTCTCCGGCCGCTGGTGTGCTCACGGAGATCCTCGTGCAGGAGGGAGAGACGGTCGACGTCGGCGCCCGTCTCGCAGTCGTCGGAGCCGCCGGCTCGGTGCCCGCCGCACCTGCCCCGCTGGTTGCCGCGCCGCCCGGCCCCGCCCCGTCCCCGCCCGCTCCCGCCGACGTCCCTCCGGCGGCGAACGTGCCACCGGCCCCCGTGGCGCCGGTCACCGAGGTGCCTGCAGCCCCTGGCGGACCCGCTCCGACGGGGGTCCCGGAGCAGCCCGCTGCGCCGCCGCCGTCCGAGCCCGCAGTCCCCGAGCGCGCCGTCCTCGCGGACCCGAGCGCCGGCTACGGCAACGGCACGCGCGGCGCGCTGCTGTCTCCGGTCGTCCGGCGGCTCATCAGCGAGCACGGCCTCGACGCCGCCGACATTCCCGGGACAGGGGCGGGTGGGCGGATCACGAGGGAGGACGTCACCGGATATATCGACGCCCACGCCGTGCACGGTGTCGACGACGGGCCGGAGGCGTCCGTCGCTCTCGGCGCGACGAGCGTCCCGGTAGCTTCGCCGTACGCGCCGGTCCTCGTGCCGGCGCCGGTCCCACGTCCGGCTGCGCCCACCTCGGCTCCCCCCCCGCCGGTCGGCCCACGCGACGAGATCGTGCCGTTCTCGGGCATCCGTCGCGTGACGGCAGAGCACATGGTGCGCTCGAAGGCGACCTCTGCGCACACCCTCGTCGCTGTCGAGGCGGACTTCGAGAGCATCGAGCGGCTCCGCACCGCTCACCGGGAGCGCTTCAAGGCGGAGGAGGGTGTCAGCCTCACGTACCTGCCCTTCGTCGCACGGGCGGTCGTCGACGTGCTGCGCGACTACCCGCACCTCAACGCCTCGGTCGGCGACGACGCGCTCGTCGTGCACCGGGACGTCAATCTCGGGATCGCGGTCGACCTCGAGAACGAGGGTCTCATCGTACCGGTGCTGCACAACGCGGACGGTCAGTCCCTTCGCGGCCTGTCCCGCTCGATCGCCGATCTCGCGTCCCGCGCCCGCTCGAGGGCGTTGTCCGCCGACGACATCTCCGGTGGCACGTTCACCATCACGAACCCCGGTCCGTACGGGACGCTCATCAGCGTGCCGATCATCCCCCAGCCCCAGGTCGCGATCCTGTCGACCGACGGCGTGCGGCGCAAGCCCGTGGTCGTCGCCACCGACGGCGGCGGCGAGTCGATCGCCATCCGCTCCGTGGGGGTGCTCGCGCTCTCCTTCGACCACCGCGCGGTCGACGGTGCGTACGCGGCGTCGTTCATGCGCGACCTCGCCGCAGTGATCGCGACGCGGGACTGGGCAGCCGAGCTCTAGGAGACGTTCCGATGCGAGATGCTGCGTTGCGCGTCCGCTGGCTCGGGCGCGTTCGCTACGACGACGCGCTCGCCTTGCAGCACGCGTTGCTCCACCGGAGCTCTGAGGAGCATCTCCTGCTGCTCGAGCACCACCACGTCTATACCCTGGGCGTCCGGGCGAAGGCCGAGCACGTCCTCGACGACCCCGCCTCGGTCGGTGCGCAGCTCGCGCGAGCCGACAGGGGAGGCGACGTCACCTACCACGGGCCCGGGCAGCTCGTCGGCTACCCGGTCGTGTCGGTCCCCGTCGCGCCGGGGGCCATCCCGGCCTATGTGCACGCTCTCGAGCAGCTGGTGATCGACGCGTGCACGGACCTCGGACTCGCGGGGACCGGGCGCATCGACGGCCGTCCCGGCGTCTGGGTCGACCCGGGCGGCGAGCGGCCGCGCAAGATCTGCGCCGTCGGCGTCCGCGTCTCGCGCGGACGGGCGATGCACGGATTCGCGCTGAACGTCGACCCGGATCTCTCGATGTTCGCTCATATCGTCCCGTGCGGCATCGCCGAGCTCGGGGTGACCTCGCTCGCCGCCGAGGGGGTGAACGTGGCGATGTCGGCGGTCGTCGACGCCGTCGCCGAGCGCGCCGGCTCGCTCGTCACCCGCGGCCGCAAGGGCGAGCACGACGTGTGCCGCATCGAACGACAGGACGCCTCGGGTCCGGAGCAGGCGATCGTGCCGCCCGGCACCGGCACCGGCACCGGCACCGGCACCGGCTCAGCTGGCGGTCTCGGGTCCGGAGCAGGCGATCGTGCTGTAGCCGTCTCGCTGCAGGTCCGGGGCTCCCGGGCGCTCGACCGTCGCCTGGCTGCTGCCGGTGTCGACCCGTCGGCGAGCCTCCACGCGGCGGCCCGCAAGCCTTCCTGGCTTCGTGCCGAGGCGCGCATGGGGGGTGACTATCTCGGGCTGCGGCGGACGATGCGCGATCTCGGTCTCGTCACGGTGTGCGAGGAAGCGGGCTGTCCCAACATCTACGAATGCTGGGCGGACGGCACGGCGACCTTCATGATCAACGGCGAGCGCTGCACGCGGGCGTGCGGATTCTGCCTCGTCGATACCCGGCACCCGCTGCCGCTCGACCCTGCGGAGCCGGGCCGTGTGGCCGACGCGGTCGCGCGGATGCACCTCGCGCACGCCGTCGTGACCGCTGTGGCTCGCGACGACCTCACTGACGGCGGTGCCCGAGCATTCGCGGAGACGATTGCGGCCATACGCCGTCGCCGGCCGGGAACGTCGGTCGAAGTGCTCGTCCCGGATTGCAAGGGCGACGAGTCGTCGCTACGCGTCGTCTTCGACGCCCAGCCCGACGTGTTCAACCACAACCTCGAGACGGTCCTGCGCCTGCAGAGGGCCGTCCGCCCTTCGGCGTCGTACGCACGGAGCCTGTCGGTGCTCGGACGAGCGAAGGGGGCCGGGCTCACCGTCAAGTCGGGGCTGATCGTCGGGATGGGCGAGACCGAGCACGAGATTCTCGGCGCGCTCGCAGACCTGCGTAGCGTCGGAGTCGACATCGTGACGATCGGCCAGTACCTGCGGCCATCCGCGGCACACGTGCCCGTGGCGAGGTGGTGGGCGCCGGCCGAGTTCGACCGGCTCCGCGAGGCTGCGTCGGCTCTCGGCTTCCGCCACGTCGTGGCGTCGCCGCTCACGCGTTCGAGCTATCACGCCCGTGAGGCGGCCTCGTCGGTCCCGGTCGTCGCAGGCAGCGCGTGCGCGGGATAGCCAGCGCTCCCGGCGTGCCGGAGCCGGACGCGGCGGGACGCGCGGGTGCAGTGGCCGTGCCGGCCGCCTGCCGGGCACCGAGCGCGGACGAGCTCCACGCCGCGCGCGCCGCGCGCATGGGGCGAGTCCGTGCCGCGATGGCCGAGCAGGGGATCGACGTCGCGCTCTGCTCCCTCGGCGCGGACCTGCCTTGGCTGACGGGATACGTGGCGATGCCGCTCGAGAGGCCGACGGTGCTCGTCCTGCCCGCCGACGGGCACGCCACGCTCGTCGTGCCGAGGCTCGAGGCGCCCCGAGTCCGTCACGACCCTCGGCTGTTCGCGCTGCGCCCGTGGTCGGACGGCGAAGACGCCGCTGGCATCGTCGCCGGCCTGGTCGGCATGCGACGGCGCCTCGCCGTCTCGGATCGTTGCTGGGCGGGGCTGCTCCTCGATCTCCAGTCTGCCGTGCCCGGAGCGTCGTGGTCGGCGACGTCCCGTGTCGTCGGACCTCTCCGGGCCGTGAAGGACGTCGCCGAGATAGCGGCGCTTGCAGCGGCGAGCGCGGCGGTGGACCGCGTCGCGGTCGCGCTTCTCGCCGGGGAGATCAGACTCGCCGGCAGGACCGAGGCGGACGTGTCGGCGGAGATCGGTGCGCGCCTCCTCGCAGAGGGCCACGCGAAGGTGAACTTCGCGATCGTCGGGAGCGGGCCGAACGGCGCGAGCCCTCACCACGAGGCCGGCAGCCGGCGAATCGGCCGGAGCGAGGCCGTCGTCTGCGACTTCGGGGGGACGCTCCATCTCGGGGAGGATGCGGGCTACTGCTCGGACATCACGCGTACGGTCGTCACCGGACCACCGGCACGCGAGCTCCTCGAGCTCTACGAGGTGCTCGAGCACGCACAGGCCGTGGCGGTCGCGGCCGTCCGCCCGGGGCTCGCCTGCGAGGAGGTCGACCGAGCGGGTCGTGCGGTGATCGAGTCCGCCGGGTACGGCGAGCACTTCGTCCACAGGATCGGGCACGGCATCGGCGTCGAGGAGCACGAGGATCCGTACATGGTCGCGGGGAACCGAGCCACACTCGTCGAGGGACACGCGTTCTCGGTCGAGCCGGGGATCTACCTTCCCGGTCGCTTCGGCGCCCGGATCGAGGACGTCGTCGTCACCACTGCCGACGGTGTCCTCCCGCTCAACGTCGCCGACCACGCGCTGCACGTCGTCGAGGCGTGACCGCCGGCCGGGAGCCATTAGCCTTGACCGTATGTCCATCGTCGAGCGCCACGGCGTCGTCGCCCCGGAGCATCCCGTCCTCGTCCTCGCGCTCGAGGGCTGGATCGACGCGGGCTTCGCGGCTGCGAGCGCGGTCGGCACGTTGCTCGAGCAGATCGAGACGGAGCGTTATGCGACCTTCGACGCCGACGATCTCGTCGACCGTCGGTCCAGGCGCCCGAGGCTACGGCTCGACGACGGCGTGCGCGGCGAGGTGAGCTGGTCTGACCCACAGTTGCTCGTGGGTGCGGACCGCCTCGGCTCCGGCATAGCGGTGCTCGCAGGTGTCGAGCCGGACTATCGGTGGCGTGCGTTCGCCACAGAGGTGACCGGACTGGCCGTCGAGCTCGGCGTGCGGCTCGTCGTCGGTCTCGGTGGCTTCCCGACGGCGACGCCGCACACACGCCCCGTGCGGCTCGCGGCGACGGCGTCGAGCTCGACGCTCGCGCACAAGGTGGGCTTCATCCCGGGGTCGATCGACGTGCCCGCCGGGATCGGTGACGTGATCGGGTCGGCGTGCTCCTCCGCAGGCATCCCGTCGGTGGGGCTGTGGGCACGCGTGCCGCACTATGTCGCCGGGATGGCGTTCACCCCCGCGGCACTCGCACTCCTCGAGGGCCTCACGGCGGTCTCGGGCATTTTTGTCGACGTGGACGAGATCCGTGAGAGCGCGACGGCTGCACGGCTGCGTGTCGACGAGCTCATCTCTCAGTCGAGCGAGCATCTCGCGATGGTGCGCCAACTCGAGGCCCAGCTCGGCGACGGCGAAGACCTCGAGGTGCCCGGGGCGGACGACCTGCCCTCGGGCGACGAGATCGCTGCTGAGCTCGAGCGCTACCTGCGGGGCGAGAGCCAGTGACGGGCACCCCGAGAGTGCCGCGGGCAAAGGTGTGGTCGTGACCTCGGCGCCGATCGCGCACTATCCACCCGCACGGGCGGCGATCTTCGACATGGACGGGCTACTCGTCGACTCCGAGCCTTTCTGGCGGAGCGTCGAGGTGGACGTGTTCGCAGCGCTCGGCGTCGACATCACGCCGCTCATCTCGCGGGGACTCACGATGGGCATGCGCGTCGACGAGGTCGTCTCCTTCTTCCGATCGAGGTTGCCGTGGGAGGGGGCTGACGACGACGAGGTCATCGCGAGGATCGTCCACGGCATCGTGGCTGCGATCTGGGAGGAGGCGGAGCTGTTGCCGGGGGCTGTCGCAGCGGTCGACTTCTTCGTCGAGCGCGGGTGTGCGACGGCGCTCGCGTCTGGCTCCACGCCGCCGGTGATAGACGCGGTACTCGAGCGCTTCGGCCTCGCCGAGCGCTTTCCTGTCGTGTGCTCTGCCATCGACGATCGGCTCGGCAAGCCGCACCCCGCCATATTCCTCCGCACCGCGGAGGCGCTCGGAGTCGATCCACTCGAATGCGTCGTTCTCGAGGACTCCCTCAACGGTTGCGTCGCGGCAAAGGCGGCGCGTATGCGCGCCATCGCGGTCCCGAGCCCGGCATATCTCGAGGACCCGCGCTTCGCTATCGCGGATCTACGACTTGCGTCGCTCGAGCAGATCACCGCGCTCGAGGTGGCCGATCTTCTCGGGCTCGAGCAGGTCGCGGAGAGCGCAGCGCGCTAGCGCCTGTTGCCCGGGTTCAGCGGACGACGTTGACGAGGCGTGGGACACGTGCGACGACTCGACTCGGTACCGTGCCGCCGAGCGCTTCGCTGACGCGAGGTGACGCGAGGGCGCGCTGGACGGCGTCCTCCTCGCTGATGCTCGCGTCGACGTCGATCCGGTCGCGCAGCTTGCCGTCGACCTGGACGACCATCGTCACGCGCTCCTCGACGAGCAGCCCTTCGTCGGCGACGGGCCATTGCTGGACGTGGACGTGGCCACCGTGCCGCTTCTCCCACGCCTCGGCCGTGAGGTGCGGCGCGAATGGGGCCAGGAGCTTCACGAGCACGTCGACGGCCTCGTCGACGGTGGCGCGCGGAGCGCCCGCCCGGGTGGCAGTCCCGATCTCTCTCGTGAGCTTCATGCAGGCTGCGACCGCGGTGTTGAACGAGTAGCGCTCGATGTCACCCGTCACCTGCGCGATGGTCTGGTGCACCAACCGCCGCAGGGCATCGGCGGTCTCGCGTGTCCTCGCATCCGTCGCAGCTCCGGCCGGAGGCTCGTCGTCCTCGGCGGTCAGACCCGGGTCACTGTGGCTCGCCGATCCTGTCGCCACGTGCCACACGCGCCGGAGATAGCGAGAGCAGCCGTCGATGATCTCGTCCGTCTGCTCGTTCCAGTCGATGTCGTCGACCGGAGGTCCGACGAAGAGGTGGTAGAGGCGGAGCGCGTCGGCGCCGACGGTGGCGAAGTACTCGTTCGGGGAGACCACGTTGCCTCGGGACTTCGACATGGCGCGTCCGCCGAGGCGGATCATTCCCTGAGTGAAGAGCTGCGCGAACGGCTCGCGGATCTCGGACGGTCCGAGGCCGACGTCGCCGATCGCCCGCGTGTAGAAGCGCGCGTAGAGAAGGTGAAGGATCGCGTGTGTGATGCCGCCGATGTACTGGTCGACCGGCATGTAGTGGCGGGCCGCGTCGATGTCGACCGGGTGCTGTGCATCCAAGGGATCACAGAAGCGCAGGAAGTACCAGGAGGAGTCGACGAAGGTGTCCATCGTGTCTGTCTCGCGCGTCGCGGGTCCGTCGCATCGCGGACACGTGGCGTGGAGGAAGCCTGCGTGCGACCGAAGCGGTGACTCTCCGGTCGGCAGGAACTCGACGTCGTCGGGTAGCAGGACCGGGAGCTGCTCGTCGGGCACGGCGACGATGCCGTCGACTGGGCAATAGACGACCGGGATGGGGCATCCCCAGTAGCGCTGGCGGCTGATGAGCCAGTCTCGGAGCCGGTACTGGACCGACCGGCTCCCGCGACCCGTCTGCTCGAGCCACTCGATGGCCCGCTCCTTGGCGGTCACGATGTCGAGGCCGTCGAGGAAGCCACTGTTGATCTTGTGTCCGTCACCGGACCATGCACCCCCCTCGAATCCCTCGGGGGGTTCGACGGTGCGGACGACGGGTAGGCCGTGAGCGGTCGCGAAGTCGAAGTCCCGTGCGTCCTCCGCGGGCACGGCCATGATGGCGCCCGTCCCGTAGCTGGCGAGCACGTAGTCGGCGACGTAGACGGGCACCCGCTCGCCGTTGAACGGGTTGACGCAATAGCTGCCGGTGAACGCGCCACGCTTGTCGAGCGTCCCGTCGGTCGCCAGGCGCTCGACGTCGCTCTCCTGTGCGGCCTTAGCGCGGAGCTCGTCGACGCCGTGCCGGTGCTCCGGCGTCGTGCACGCGTCGACGAGCGGATGCTCCGGTGCGAGCACGATGTACGTCATGCCGAATCCCGTGTCCGGGCGGGTCGTGTACACCTCGACCCCGAGAAGGGTGCCGTTCGCAGTGACGAGGGCATCGCCGTCGGGGTCGACCAGCGAGAGCGTGATCCGGGCGCCCTCCGAGCGACCGATCCAGTGGCGCTGCATGGTCTTCACGCGCTCCGGCCAGTCGAGACCGTCGAGGGCGTCGAGGAGCTCGTCGGCATAGTCGGTGATCTTGAGGAACCACTGCTCGAGGTTCCTCCGTTCGACGACGTCGCCGGAGCGCTCGCATGTCCCGTCGCCGAGGACCTGCTCGTTCGCGAGGACCGTCTGACAGCCGGGACACCAGTTGACCGGCGCCTCCGCCCGGTAGGCAAGGCCCGCTGCGAGGAGTCGGGTGAAGATGACCTGGTTCCACCGCATGTAGGACGGGTCGTGGCTGCGGATCTCCCTGCGCCAGTCGTAGACGGCGCCGAGTCGTTGGACGCTCGCTTTCAGCTCCGCGATCCTCGCCTCGGTGTGCTCGCGGGGGTGCGCTCCGCCCTTGATGGCGGCGTTCTCCGCCGGGAGGCCGAACGAGTCGAAGCCAAACGGGGACAGCACAGCGTGCCCCTGCATCGTGCGGTAGCGGACGAGCACGTCCCCGAGCGTGTAGTTGCGAACGTGACCCTGGTGGGCAGGTCCGCTCGGGTAGGGGTACATGCACAGGACGTAGTAGGGGGGTCGGGGGTCGCCGACGTCCACCTGGTAGGTGCCCCATTCGGCCCAGCGCTGTTGCCAGCGCGCCTCCACCTCGGAGAAGTCGTAGCTGTCGCTCACGGCGACACAGGCTATCGGCAGCGCTGCCCGGTCGAAGAAGGCAGCTGGCGGTGCTTCGCGTCCGGGATCGGTGCCGCGCGTCGACGCTTCTGGCGCCTTCTCGCGTGCCGGCCCCGGGGTGGGTCGTGCCGGACAGAGCCGGTCAGACGGGACGACACGACTGGTATGCTGCTCACCCCGCGGGGGCGTAGCTCAGCTGGAAGAGCACTTGACTGGCAGTCAAGAGGTCGTGGGTTCGAGCCCCATCGCCTCCACCGCGAAAGAGCAGGTAGAGGGTTTGCAGCAAGGGAGTGGTAGTGAGCGCGCCGACTAACGCGCCGACTATCTGAGGTCGTAGTCGGCGCGCGTTGTCGGCGCGGTATCGTGCCGACATGGCTTCAGCTCGTTCCGCGACTCGGCGGACTCGGGGAGACGGTGGTCTTCGTCAGCGCGCCGACGGCGCATGGGAAGCGACACTTGACCTCGGCATCGGTCCAGACGGCAAGCGGCACGTGCGATCCTTCCGCGGAGCGACACGCAAGTCGGCTCTCGAGCGGCGCCGAGACGCGAGCGACAAGCTCGCACGGGGCGAGTCGATCGTGAGCTCGCGCATGACCGTGAGCACGTGGATCGAACAGTGGCTGGCTGGGCCGGTCGCCACCTCGGTCGTTCTCGGAGCTCGCAAGGCGACGACAGCCGAGTCCTATAGATGCCTCTTCGAAGCCTACGTTCGTCCGACGGTCGGCGAGCTTCGGCTGGACAAGCTGACTGCTGCAGACGTTGACGGCATGACCTCGATGCTTGCTCGAGCTGGCTACCGCCCGAATACGATTCGTCTCGCTCGCGCAACGCTGCGCGCGGCCATCAATGCCGCGGTGGCTGAAGGTGTCGTCGCCCGCAATGTCGTTGAGCGCTCCGTGGCACCGAAGGTCTCGAAGCAGAAGCGGCCGACGCTGGATCTCACTCAGGCACAAGACTTGCTTGGCTCGCTCGACGGCGAGCCATACGGGCCACTCATCGAGCTTGCATTGTGGACGGGTATGCGCAGGGGAGAGCTTCTTGCGCTGCGTTGGAAGGATGTTGATCTCGACGTCGGACAGGCTCGAGTGTCAGCGACGCTGTCACGACTGACCGGCAAGGGCCTTGTTGAGAGCGGCCCGAAGACCGAGGAGAGCGCCAACACCGTTCCACTTGTCGGAAGAGCGGTTGCCGCACTGCTGCGCCAGCGTCAGGCACAGCTGGAGGCGTCCAACCGCCGTGAAGGCTGGCGTGCGACCGAGCACGTGTTTCACGGACCCAAAGGTGGTCCTCTCGATCCGGCGCGGGCCACAAAGGAATGGAACGCGATCAGAGACGCCCGCGAACTACCGCATATCACCTTCCATGATCTGCGGCACACGACGGGAACACTTTTGCGTGGTGCCGGCGTTCCTCTCGAGGTCATCGGAAGGATACTTCGTCACGCGAGCATTCGTACAACGGCGGACGTCTACGTCGATATCAGAGATGCTCTCACAAGAGATGGACTCGAGGCGCTGGAGAATGCTCTCGCATGCACCCCTGAGGTCGTCGTCAGTCCTTGAGCTTGACTGCTTGCGGTACGAGGTAGGGCTGGAGGGAATGCGCGAAGTCGTTGAGATCATCAACGAGGACGACGACACGGTCGCAGTCTGGCAAACGGCGAGCTGGAAGCATTCCCGAGCGGACATACTGCCATGCTGTCGTTCGTCCGATCCCGAGGCGAGCAGCTGCCTGATTTACGGAGACTGCGACCGGCACGGCGGGGTCCAGCAGGCCTGTCCGAGTGGCCGCGCTGGGACTCGCGTCGTGCGAGATCGTCGTACTTTTTGGCGCGACCTCATCGACCGTTTGGGTCGGGGCAATTTTCGAGTCGATGATCGCGCGGGCGTCTCTGGCGACCTGCTCCATCGCGAGCGCTAGTCGAGTTGGCCGCTTCCCACGCTTCGACGCGGCGCTCGACTCTGCCGACTGGCTGGCGTGATCGGGATGCGTAGCGCCAAGCGTTTGTCGGATCGAGTGGATCGAGTCAGCATCTCTGGTCGTCGCCGAGACCGAGGTACGGTCGGATCGGTCGGGAGCTTGCCGGTGAGCTTTGGTATTGAGCGCCACGTTTGAGTTATGGCTGGGAGGTGATCCAGGGTCCGGCGTCGTCTGCTCTTCGGATCCTGTTTAAAGGGCATGGCGGACGTGTTGGCGTGTTGGCCCGACCAGATGACGCGGGCGATAACGACAAAGGGGGCAATCGTTGTCGGAGCCAGACGTCATGCCCGACCCGGTCGTCGCGGGGTGCTCGGTCGAGCCGATCGTCTCGACCGTCTGGAGCGCGGGCGGCAGGGCGACCGCGACGTTCAGCTCGAGTGGCACGTACCACTACCGGCTGTCGCGCGTCTTAGACGAGGGCGGTGTCCGCGGTGCGTCTTCGTCATGGCCAACCCCTCGCCGGCGGACCACCTCGTGCTCGGCCCGACTGTGCGGCGCCGTGTCGCGTTCGCCCGGTCGTGGGGCTACGGTGCGCTCGAGGTCGTCAGCGCCTTCGCTCTGCGCTCGACGGACTTGGACGGCCTCTGTGCCATTGAGGACCGGTCGTGGCGGGAAACGACGAGGCGATCGTGGCGGTCGCATCGGCCGGATCGATCGCCGTCGCGGCGTGGGGCGTGCACGGCCTCTGCCTCGGACGCGAGGCCGCTGACAGGCGGCGATGTGGACGCTGCTCACGGGCGCAGGAATCGAGCTCCGTGCCCTGCGCGTGACCCGTGACAGCCACCCCGGTCACCCGCTGTACGTGACGGGCGAGACGGTGCCGGTACGCTGGGGCGGGTGACGACTGGCACCGTCTCCGCGCCCAGAGTGCCGTGCCGTGGCCACGCCAGCTCGTAGTAAGGCGAGAGCGACTCGCCGACGACGAGGAGGCGGTGGAGATGCCAGCGGTCGTGATGAGCGAGGAGCGGTTGGCCCGTCGAGGAGAGACACACGAGAGGCGGATCCGGAGGATCGCCAGTCGCTGCGGCGTCGGAGATGTCGAGATCGTCCGGGCTCCTGCGGTGCGGACGCGAGCTTCAGCCTGAGCTCGGGCGTGATCAGGCCAGCGGGGTCTTACTGCGACGCATGAGGGTGCGGAGGCGCAGCGGGGCGAGCGGGGCGAGGAGCCACGCGTGGGTGTACGGCGCGGCGTCGAATGCCGTGAGCCCGAGGAGGGCGATGTACGAGTCCGCTCGCGTGAGCGGCGAGACGTGGAGCAGTCGGCGCTGCGCACGTGGCGGGGGCGCCGGTGGTTGGAGCGGGAGATCCGCTAGGAGAACGGCGAGCTCTCCGTAGGTCTTCGCCGCGAACACAGCGTTCGTGCGCGTCACGACCTCGTCGCGATCGTGTCAATGGCCAACTCGTGCTGCCCAGTGGCGGCGTGGGCATCGAGTGCTCGGACCGATGCCGTGCGGTCGGCGTCAGGGTAGCGGATCGGGATGCTCGTGCTCATGTCGTTCGCCATCGCGGCGCCAGGCTCTCTCCGACCCCAGGTCGAACGTACCCAGGCGAGCAGAAAGAGCGACGGTGAGACCGGTCAGGTCCCGTCGGCGCCCATCGTGTTGGCAATCGACGGCGTCCGCGAGCCGCGCCCGCTACGACCCGGCGAGGAGCGCCGCGCGAGCAGATGTCCGCGTCATCGCGAGCGGGGTCGAGGCCGGTCGAGGCGACAACGATGCCCACATGGCGCGGGTGCTGACCTTCAGAACGGCGGTTGTGTGGGTTGGCGCGACGTTGCGAGGCCCGGCGCGGTATGTTGTGAGTTCGACCGAGCGCGAGTCTGAGCGGTCGTTGATGGAACGCGTTGTTCCGCGACCGTCGCGTGAAGGCATTCAATGTGTTCCCGGGAACACATTGAGCTTCCAAGCCCTGCTCAGCGTGGACTGGACCGGCCCACTCGAGAATTCCACCGTAGCGCTCGATCACTGCAGCGAGTGCCACGCTGTCGTCGGCGCAGGTAACCAGGCAGCGTTCGATGCCGAGTGAGCGGGTCACCACCAGGCTCTGGCGAAGGTCCGCCGTGGCATAGCCGCGCGGGCGGAGATCTGGCAGGACGCGGTAGCCGATGTGGCCGCCCTCACGCCGGAGCCTCTCGTTCAAGCTATGGCGGATCGATGACCGGCCAACGAGTTCCCCGTCGACGTTGGCGACGAGGAACGTGGCTGCTACCTGCCCCTCTCCCTGGTCGATCCCTTGGGCTGCGATAGCCAGTCGCTGCAGGTAGTCCTGCCAGGGAGTCTTCTTCGCGTCGAAGCCCTCCGTGACGATGCTGAACCTGCCGGCCGGCATCGCCTCATGGACGGCCGAGAGCGCTGCGTCGTCATCTCATGGCCGGTGGCCGAGCCGCAGCAAGTTGGCACATCTGCCACCACTCTTTGTATCCCGGGGATACAAAGAGTGGGCCGCTGGCGCCGCGACGATGCCCGCCACATCAGCGCACCGCGTTGTCGGGAGCGCTGCGCACGGCCACCCGGTGAGCGTCGGAGCAGGTGAGCGGGTCTGCTCGCGAGACGTCGACAATCGAGGGGATGCCGCGCACGCTGGCGTTGTGCCCGGGCGCACCGGCGAGCCAGATGACCTGCTCCTCCGCGAGCCGGCGAGCCTCGGGCAGCTGATAGGGCGGAGGTGCGAGAAGCGCGCCGAGGGTGCCCGAGAGGTAGCGGGGACTCGCCTCGTCCGCCGCGAGCGAGTCGCTCGTGTCGTCACGCCGCGGCGTCAGCCAGAAGACCTGCGTCTGCTGCGCGCGGTTGACGATGCTTGTCGTCGATCTCTGCGTTGCCATCTCGTTCCTCCTTCTCGGTGATCCCTACCATCGTTGTCGCCATCGCTGTCGGTGCTCTTACTGGGAGCGGTTGTCACGGCCTCTCATCGAGCCAGACGGGGCTGTGACCGTCTCGACAGCTGCGAGCCCAGCGACGCAGAGCGAGAGTGGTGCTGCGCCGCCCACTTCTACGAGCATGGCTTGGAACACGAGCAAGGCCGCCGCTCGGCCAACACATCGGTTCGCGAGCTGGTCCGCACCGGCTAGCGCGAGAAAGACGCTGCCGGCAAGCAGACGACCGAGGACGGGGAGCACGGCGGCGATCACAGCGGCCCCGAGCACGTTGCATGGGGCCGTGACTCCAGGTCTTCGTGACCACGGCGCCGACGATCGAGATGACGATCCGCAGCCCGAGCGCGACGGGAAGATCGAAGCGAGCGACGAGATCGGTGGCGAGAACGATCACAGCGCGAGGGATGAGGAGCTCGGCGGAGAAGAGCGCGCCGCTGGGCATGACGAGACCCACGGCGAGGTGTCGGATCTCCGACAGTGTGCCAAGCCTCCACACGCCGGCGTTGCGAGCAGCCGATAGCAAGACGTGGCGCTGTCACTCAGCCCGCCACGGGGCAGCCCGCTCTAGGCGCGCTGCATCGTGCTGCACAAGGAGCCCTCCATGTTGAGCCATCAACCGCCGAACGAGCCGACCTCTGGGCTTGACATGTTCAGTCGCTTCGCCTTTGGTATCGGTCGCCCGACCGACGTGTATCTCGATGCGGCGCGGGCCTACGTGAGACGCTCGTGGCCCGAGCTCGTGGCCGAGCCCCCCTGGGACGACTCGGCCGGGATCCTCCGGCTGTACGACGAGCGCGCGCTCCCGCCCCTTACCCCGCACTACCGCCTGAGCGCGGCAGGAGCACGACGGGTCATCGAGTTCGGCAGGGATCCGGAAGGCTCCACCATCGCGACGACGTCCCGGGCCGTGCTCGTCGCGCTGTGGCTGCAC
>DAHXNN010000040.1 GCA_027365385.1 Acidimicrobiaceae bacterium
CCCCGTCCTCGTCGAAGAGCAGGTTGGCAGGCTTGACGTCACGGTGGACGAAGCCCCTCCTGTGCGCGTATGCGAGGCCACGGGCCGCCTGGGCGCCGACCGCCGCCGCCTGCGCGACATCGAGCCGGTGCCCGGCGTCGAGCATGTCCTGCAAGCTCCCGCCACCGAGGTACTCGAGGACGAGGAACGGGCCGTCCTCCTCCTCGCCCCAGTCGAACACCTCGAGCACGTGGGGATGGTTCAATGCGGCCACGGCCTGAGCCTCGGCGCGGAGACGGCGGAGAAAGCGCTCGTCGCGCGCGAGCCCCGGGTGGAGGAGCTTCACCGCGACCTGGCGGTTCAGCCTGGTGTCGTACGCAGCGTAGACGTGCGCGGAGGAGCCCGTGCCGAGACCGACGTCGAGCCGGTACCGGCCGGACAGCACGCGTCCGAGCTGCTCGGTGATGGTCGTCATCGCTGCTCCCTCGGTATCCTGCCATGTTGCCAGAGTTGGCAGCGTTGCAGGTGGTACTCGTGGGAGCGGGACCCGCGCTCCTAGCCGGGCGGGTCCCGGGGAGGAAGTGCTGCGCCCTCGAGCACGAGCAGGACCGCTGCCTCGTCGAGGACGGGGACCCCGAGCTGGCGTGCCTTGTCGAGCTTGCTCCCGGGCTGCTCACCGGCGACGACAACCGTCGTGCGCGCGGAGACCGTGCCGGCGACCTTCGCACCGAGACGCTCGAGGCGGTGCTTCAGCTCGTCCCGGGTGAAGGAGGCAAGAGTCCCGGTGATCACGATGGTCGACGTGTGGAGCGGGAGCTCCTCGGCCGCCGCCGGCTCGGCGAGGTCGGTATCGGTCCGGAGCCCGAGAGCGACGAGGTCGTCGACGAGCTCGCGGTTCCTCGGCGTGTCGAACCACGCTCGCACCCCCGCCGCGATCGTCGGACCGATGCCGTCGATCGCGGCGAGCTGCTCGAGCCCGGCGGACCCGAGGCGGTCGAGCGTGCGCAGATGCCGGGCCAGGTCCTTCGCGACCGTCGAGCCGACGTGGCGGATGTTGAGCGCGACGAGCAGCCGCTCGAGCGGTCTCGTGCGCGCCGCTGCTATTCCGGCGAGCAGGTTGTCGACCCTCTTGTCTCCCCAGCCTTCCAGTCCCGCTAGCTCGTCCCGATGGCCCGGGAGCCGGAAGACATCGGCGAGGTCGCCGAGAAGGCCAGCTGCATGCAGCAGCGCGACGGTCCTCTCGCCGAGGCCCTCGATGTCGAGTGCCCCGCGTGACGCGAGATGGGCGAGGGACTCGAGGACGCGGTTCGGGCAGTCGACGTTCTCGCAGAAGTGGTTCGCCTCGCCCTCGGGTCGGGCCAGAGGCTCGCCACAAAAGGGGCACGCAGCCGGCATCGTCCAGGAGGCCGCTCCTGGCGGGCGGGCGGGCACGACGGCGCCGACGACCTCCGGGATGACGTCGCCCGCCCGGCGCACGACGACCGTGTCCCCGACCCGGACGTCCTTCAGGTGGATCTGCGTCTCGTTGTGCAACGTCGCCTTCGTGATCGTGACGCCCGCGACAGCGACCGGCTCGAGGATCGCGAACGGCGTCGCCTTCCCCGTGCGCCCCACGTTCACCTCGATCGCGCGCAGGACGGTCTGCTGCTCGACCGGAGGCATCTTGTAGGCGATCGCCCAGCGCGGCGCTCGGGCGGTAGCACCGAGCACGCGTCGCTGCCCGAGGTCGTCGACCTTCAGGACCACGCCGTCGACCTCGAAGCCGAAGCTGTGCCGCTCCCCGGTGAACCGCTCGATCACGGCCCAGGCGCTGTCGACGTCGTCGACGAAGACGGTCTGGTCCGAGACGGGCAGGCCAGCCGAGCGCGCCCATTCGAGGAAGGCGTGGTGCGTGCCGAACTCGCGCCCTGCCACCGCGCCGAGGCCGTGGACGAAGAGTGCCAGCGGCCTCTCGGCGACCTTCGCCGGGTCCTTCTGGCGGAGCGCCCCTGACGCGGCGTTGCGTGGGTTCATGAACGCGACCTCGCCGCGCTCGATCCGCTCCGAGTTCATCTGCTCGAAGGCGGCCAGCGGGTAGTAGACCTCGCCACGCACCTCGACGAGCTCGGGCGGACGGTCGTCCTCCAGCCGGTAGGGCACGCTCTCGATCGCGAGGAGCTGCTGTGTGATCGTCTCCCCCACCGCTCCCGTGCCTCTCGTCGCGCTCACGTCGAGCGCCCCGTCCCGGTAGACGCAGTTGACCGCCGTGCCGTCGAACTTGAGCTCGCACGCGAGGCGGACGCTCTCGCCGTCGGGAAGGCCCCGCCGCACGCGGTCCACCCACTCGCGGATCTCCTCCTCGCTGAACGCGTTGTCGAGCGAGAGCATCGGCTCGACGTGCTCGAACGGCGGGAACGTCCCGTCGAGCGGGGCTCCGACCTGCCGGGTCGGCGATCCTGGTGTGCGCAGCGCCGGGAACCTCTCCTCGAGCGCCACGAGCTCGCGGTACCACGCGTCGAACTCGACGTCGGGTACCGGCGGGTCCGAGAGCACGTAGTAGCGGTAGCGGGCGTCGCGCACGAGCCGGGCGAGCTCGTCGTGCCGCCGCTGCGCGCTCGCCTCTCCCGACTCGGGCCGCTCCCTCAGCACGCGACCCCGGACCCGACGACCTCGTCGCCGCGATAGCACGCGACGAGCTGTCCCGGAGCGACCCGTCGTGCCCGCTCGCCGAAGCGGACCCCCGTCGCGGTGAGCGACGCGGGGACGGGTCGGCCATGTGCGCTCGCCTGCACCATGCAGGCGGTGCCCACCGGGAGCTCGTCGCCGATCCAGGTGCGTGACCCGAGCGTCACCTCGTCGCAGAGGAGCAGGTCGGGTTCGCCGACGAGGACCGAGCGCTCGGCGACGTCGACGCCGACCACGTAGCGACGCGCCGTGGCCCCGCCGGGGAGGCCGCGCCGCTGGCCGATGGTCACGAGCTCGACCGCCTCCACGGAGCCGAGCTCGTCCCCGCTCGTCGCGTCGACGACCCTGCCCGGGTGCAGCGCGATCCGGGAGCCGAGGAACGCCGCTCGACCGCCTCCGCCGCCGGGCGCCGAAGACCGTGCAGCGACGAAGCAGACATCCTGGCTGTCCGGCTTCGCGGCGGTCACGAGCCCCCGGGACGCGGCGAGAGAGCGCACCTCGGCCTTGGTGAGATCGCCCACCGGCAGCAGCACCCGGGCGAGCTCCGCGGCGGTGAGCACCGACAGGACGTAGGACTGGTCCTTCGCAACGTCGGCGCCACGTCGCAGGCTCCAGCGCCCCCCGCTGTGCTCGACCCGAGCGTGGTGCCCGGTAGCGATCGCGTCGAAGCCCAGACGGTCCGCCCGGTCGAGCAGCGCGGAGAACTTGAGGTGGCGGTTGCACTCGACGCACGGGTTGGGCGTGCGACCTGCCGCGTGGTCGGCCACGTACGGGGCGACGACTGCCGCGGAGAACTCCTCGGTGAAGTTGAACACGTGGTGGTCGACGCCGATCCGGTCGGCGACGCTGCGGGCGTCGCGGACGTCCGCAGCCGAGCAGCAGCCCGAGTCCGACGGCCCTCCCCAGAGCTTCATCGTCGCGCCGACGACCTCGTGCCCCGCCTCGTGGAGGAGCGCGGCGGCGACCGAGGAGTCCACCCCGCCCGACATCGCCACGAGCACGCGCACGGCTCAAGTCTGCCAGCCCGGAGCGCGCTGGCCCGGAGGTCACTGGGCCCGGAGGTGCTCGACGGCGTCTGCTACGACACGCGAGGCATGGTCGACCTCCGCGACCGTGGTCGTCGCGCCGAGCGAGAAGCGCACCGACTCGCGAGCCTCGGCACCGCTCCAGCCCATCGCCGTCAGCACGTGGCTCGGCTCGCGCGCCCCACTCGCGCATGCCGATCCGGTGGAGGCCGCGACCCCCTGGGCGTCCGCGAGCAGGAGGAGCTCCTCCGCCACCACGCCGGGGAAGCGGAGATGGCAGCTCCCAGCTACGCGGAGCGCCCGCGGTGCGGGCTCGAGCGCTCCGGTCGCCTCGACGAGGCCGTCGGCGAGCCGGTCGCGCAGCATCGTGACCCGCCGGACCGTCGCGGCGCGTTCGGCCGCGGTGATCCGGGCCGCCGTCGCCATCGCCACAGCACCTGCGACGTTCTGGGTCCCCGGGCGCAGCTCGGCCTCCTGCGGCCCCCCTCGGAGCACCGGGCGCACCACGGACGCGGCGCGCCCGCGTACGACGAGCGCTCCGGCGCCCTTCGGCCCGCCAAACTTGTGCGCCGAGACCGAGACGAGGTCGCAGCCCGCAGCGAGCGACGCGACGTCGAGCCACGGGAGCGCCTGCACGGCGTCGCAGTGGAGGAGTGCACCTGGGGCGTCGGCCTCGAGCACGGCGGGCAGTGCCTCGACGGGCTGGACGACGCCGGTCTCGCTGTTGACGAGCATGACCGAGACGAGCGTGACAGGGGAGCCGAGGGACCGGGCGGCGGCCGCCAGAGCCGCGAGCGCCCCGGTCTCGACGACCCCATGCCTGTTCACCGGGACGAGGTACGCGTGGACCGCTCGGGCGGGAGCGAGCACGGCCCGGTGCTCGACCGCGCTCACGAGCACCGTCCCAGGCCTGCCGGCCACGGTACCGAGGATCGCGAGATTGTCGGCCTCGGTCCCGCCAGAGGTGAACACGACCTCGCCGGCCTCGCAGCCAAGGACATCCGCCAGCTCTCCGCGTGCCGCGTCGAGCGCGCGGCGAGCCGTTCGCGAGGGGCCGTGGGCTCCCGACGGATTGCCGAACGTGTCGCCGAAGAACGGGAGCATCGCCTCCACCGCCTCGGGGCGCATCGGCGTCGTGGCCGCGTGGTCGAGGTAGGCGGCGGGTCCGTCGACCACCCCGGAGGGCTCCTCCCCCACCTGGTGCACGTGCATGGTCACGTCTGGTAGCAGGCGGCGGCGCTCTGCTCGAGCTGGGCGCCCATGTAGCTCGGGACACCGGGGCCCTCGACGAGCGTCGCCGTCGAGGGATACGCGTTGCCAGCCGCGGCGAGGGCGGCCGTCGGCTGGCGACCCCGCAGCTCTGCACCGAGGAAGATTGCCGTCACCTTCGCGACGACGGCGAAGGCAGAGGCGTCCTGACCCTCGTAGGGGGTCAGGTGGTGCGCCTTACGGATCGCGAGGAACCACCGATGCCGCTCGTCGAGCGCGTCGTAGAGGTCGACCGACTCCTGCGGGGGGTTGCAACGGTCGGTGGCGCTTTGGACGACGAGCACCGCCGGGCTCGACGCGCTCGCCGCGTACGGGTCGTTGCCGTAGCCTTCGCCGGACAGCACGGCGACCGCCCGGTAGTCGAGCCCCGCTGCGAGCGAGGGGTAGCTCGCTGCCGTGCCAGGAGCGGTCGCCTGGTCGAAGGCGAGCATCCCGACGGTCGTCGCGCCGTCGGACTGGCCAGCGAGGCCGATCTCGCGAGGATCGACCAGCCCACGCAGCACCGGGCAGCCGTAGTGCGCCCCGGCAGACTCTGCGAGCACCGCGCGTGTGACGAAGACGACGTCAGCGGGCTGGTTGGGGATGTCCGCCTCGTCGGTGTCGTGGCCACGGCCCCCGACCGAGGCCACCGCGGCGGGGCTCGCGTCGGGGAACATCGGCGCGACGACGACGAGCCCCGAGCGTGCCCAGCTCTCGAGCAGCGGACCGTAGTCGAGCGGGTCGATGCCGTAGCCACTCCCGAAGAAGACGGTCGGGTAGGGGCCGCGCCCGTAGGCAGGGGACGCCCCCCGCCGGGCGCCGGCACGCGCCGTCGGCGAGAGCGTCGGGTAGTAGATGTCGGTGACGAGCCGGCGGCCGGGCGTCGACACGCCCGTCGCGAAGTTCTCCGTGGACCGCGAGTGGTCGACGAACGTGCAGACGGCAAGGCCGGCCGCTACGTGCATGCGCACACTGCCGGCGGCAGCAGCCGGCGGGAGGGTCGTGACGACACTGCGCGCCGGGCTCGAGCCCAGTCGATGCGCGACGAGCAGGGCTGCCACGACCGCGAGGAAGGCGGCCAGCACGACGCTTCGGCGAGCACGGTGCGAGCGCCTGTCCGGGCGGGGGCGGACGCCGGGTCCCCGGCTCGGCCCGTCGTGGCCGGGGTAGCGGTCGGGGCGGTCTCGCGACTGCGGCCGTCGCCTGTCCGGGACCGGACGGTCCCGGCGCGCCGCGGGGTCCGGAAGCCGCCCAGGGCGCGGCAACGGCGTCCGTCCGGGCCGGTCGGGAGGCGGGCTCACGCCGGTCGAGGGTACGCGCTCCGCCGGGCGCGTCGCGCGCAGGTGGGCGCGGGGTGCAGCGCCGGTTGGTCGCGGCGCTCCTCAGCAAGCCGCTGATCTCTGCTCGAGCACCGGCATCGGTGGGGCGGACGGTCCGGTCGTGAGCGTCGCGACGCCCGGTGCGGCGTCGCCGTAGGCGACGAAGCCTGCGGCCGGAGTGGCCCCGCGCAGCTCGAGGAGCAGGAAACGCAGGGTGACGCGTGCCACCGCGGCCGAGGCAGCCTTGTCGGCACCGTCGTAAGGACCGAGGTGGTCCGCGCTGTGCACGTCGAGGAACCAGCGGTCGCGCTGGACGACCGAGTCGTAGATCTCGACCGACGCCTGGGGTGGGTTGCACTGGTCCGTCGCGCTCTGGACGACGAGCAGGGCCGGGTCGCCCGGTGTCGCCTCGTAGGGACCGGGTCCTACCTCGTTGCCGGACATCACGACGGCGGCGCGCACGCGCGCGACGTCCGCCGCTCGAGGCCCTGACCCCTCCCCAGTGGTCACTGCGACCGCGGCGTCGCTCGAACCGCCCCCGTCGTCCCGAGCCACGGGCGTGGTCGACGGATTCGCGGCAAGCGCCGCGTACTCCTGGTCGTAGGCGAGCATGGCGACCGTCGCCCCGCCGTCCGACTGACCGGCAAGGGCCAGCTCGCCGGGGTCGACGAGGCCGCGGAGCACACCGCAGGGCGACGGCACGCCATCCGCCGCGGCGGCGACCGAGCGCTCGAGGAACGCCATGTCAGCCGGCTGGTTGACGATGTCGTCCTCTGGGTCGCCGTAGCGCGCACGCGCGACCGCTGTCGGGTTGGTGTCGGGGAAGCTCACCCCGACCACGACGAGCCCGGCACGCACCCACGTGTCGAGCAGCTCGCTGTAGCCGTCGGGCGTGATGTCGTAGCCGGGCGCGAACAGCACCGCCGGATACGGGCGGTGGTGGACGGGGGCGGACGACCTTCGCGCACGCGGCGCGACGACCGGATAGCGGATCTCGACGGCGAGCCTGCGGCCGGGAATCATGGTGCCGGTCGCGTAGTCGTAGGTCGAGCGGGTCGGGTCGTCGAGCACGCAGCGTGCGATCGCGACGGTCGGGGTCACGAGGCGTCCCGGTCGCGCCGTCCGGGGGGTGGCGGGGGCGGCGGGGGCGGCTACGACGCCGCACACGACGAG
>DAHXNN010000145.1 GCA_027365385.1 Acidimicrobiaceae bacterium
GGCCCGGTGGATCGAGACGACGAGCCGGCAGGACGCGTTGCTGTCCGAGCAGATGAGGAGCGCGGAGATGCGCCGACCTTGGGTGTCGAGGCTCGGCGCGGCAGGTGACTATGTCTCCTACAAGTGAGGTCGTCGGTGGCACGAGGAAGAGCCGCTCCGGGAGTGCCGGCGACATGAGTCATTCTGTGTACTGCTTCGCTACCGACGTGCTCGACGAGGGGGCTGAGGCCGTTCTTTCGAACCTGCAAGAGCGTGCCGGCGTTGGCGGTGTCACGATGGCAGTGAAGTACCACATGGTTCGAGACGTCTATCCGCACAACCGCGAGCGTCGAGTGGCGTCTTTGGGAGCCGGTGTCTACTATCGCCCGGCGCTCGAGTCCTACGCGGGTGAGCCACTTAGCCCGACAGTGGCTCCCGCCGCGAACGGGCGTGATGCCCTCGAAGAGCTCTGCACTGCAGCGAGCTCGCGCGCGATGTCAGTAGGAGCATGGACGGTGCTGCTGCATAGCGACGAGCCGGACACGCCAGCAGCTGCCGCTCAGCACAACTGCTTTGGTGACGTCGGCGCCGGCACGCTGTGCCCAGCCAATGCAGCGGTCGTCAGGTTCTGTCGACGGATGGTCGAGGAGATCTGCTCCTATCCGATCGACGTGGTGCGCTGTGAGTCCGCGCACTTCCACGGGTTCCACCATGGCCACCACCACGAGCGGCTCTTGGAGGAGATCGACGCTGCTGCGCTCTTTCTTCTCGGGCTGTGCTTCTGTGAGAGCTGCATGGCTCGCGCCCGATCGGCAGACGTCGATGCGGACCGCTTCCGTGAGAAGGTGAAGGATGTCGTCGAAGGCGCCTTCTCCGATCGGAGCTCTTCTCGTGCTGCGAAGGACCAGGACCTGTCTCCTGAGAGACTCATGGATGTCTGCGGAGGGGCGGAGATCCTCCCCTACCTTGAGGTGAGGGAGCGGTCCGTAGCCGCCTTCCAGGACGCAGTAGCGGAAGCTGCGGTCCGCGCTGGCAAGCGAATGACGTTCATCGACCAGACTGTCCCTGACGGAGCTCGCACCCATGGTGCTCTGCCCACCGAGGCAGAGTCGGCGATATCGCGATGGAGGCTCGGTGCGAATCCCTTCGCGAGCGGCGGCACTGATAAGGGCACCGAGCTTGCCGGATACGTTGCCGAGGCAGGAGACTTGGAGTGTCTCGTGTCGTCCTACCGAAAGGCGTTGCCGGACGCTAGCGAGCTTTCGCTGATCCTTCGTCCCGGTCCGCCGGATTGTGACGGCACGGAGAACCTTGCCGCCAAGGTGGCCCTTGCGGAGCAGGCTGGTTGTGCGGAGGTGAGCTTCTACAATTACGGCCTGTACCGACTCGATGTGCTCGATCGCATCCGCTCGGCCGTCGCTTCGTGAGCGATGATCTGGTGGGCCGGCTATGGCGGACGATATAGATCGATGCCCGGAGTCCGTAGTTGCGAAGCATCCTGCGTCATCATGCGGGATAAGACGAGATGGCTCGAGGTCGAGCCGTGGGCGATGGTCGAGGA
This sequence comes from Acidimicrobiaceae bacterium, assembly GCA_027365385.1. GTDB lineage: Bacteria > Actinomycetota > Acidimicrobiia > Acidimicrobiales > Bog-793 > JAJZCK01. The sequence continues at coordinate 1,541 of DAHXNN010000145.1, forward strand.
GAGGATGACGACATGAGTGGAGCGAAGCGTCGGGCCATACGGACAGCCGAGGCACCCGCAGCAGCATTCGCGTATTCGCAGGCGATCGTCTCGGAGGGTTTGCTGTTCGTCTCTGGCCAAGTTGGGATCGATCCCGTGACGCGTCAGGTGGCCCAGGACTTCGAAGGTCAGCTGCGGCGTGCGCTCGAGAACGTCGATGCCATCGCACGGGCGGCCGGGGCAAGCCTGGCAGATGCGGTGAGAGTCGGGGTGTACCTGGCAAGCGGCGACGATTTCCAGGCTATGGATGCCGTCTATCGAGAGTACTTCAGTGAGCCGCTTCCGGCCCGGACGACGGTGACCGTAGGGCTCCAAGGTGTCGCAGTCGAGGTGGATGCCGTGATTGCTCTAGGAGAGACACCTTGACCACGACACTATGCGCGGTCGTCGTGAAAGGTCGAGCTCGCGTTCACGACGGCCGGATGGTTCGACGCTCGGTCAGCCTGTGACGCTGTGACGCCTGTGCTGGTGCGCCCGGTAGCCGTCCGGATTGGGATCGTCGCCGTGACCGTGTTCGCTCGAGACGTGTCATGCCGGGCTCAGGCGCTCTGTCGGTTGTCCGGTGACCTCGGCGATGAGCTCGAAGTCCTTGTCGACGTGCAAGACGGTGAGGCCGGCCAGCTCAGCTGTGGCGGCGACGATCAAATCTGGCACTGAGGGTGCCCGATGCCGCCCGCTATCGGCGAGCAGCGCCTGCACTTCGAAGGCTCGGTCCTCGCTCGCTGGGACTTGGTACTCGATCGGCATCGCGGAGAGCGGCGGTCTGAGCGTGGCAGAGCGCAGCTCGGGGCCGGACCTCGCGGAGTAGCCGACCTCCAAGCGAGTCACGGCTGCGATGCGGACCAGTCCCCGGTCGATCCGCTCGGCCCACACCTCGGCTTCGGGACTCGCGCCCAGACGTGCAAGAGCAGAGGTGTCGATGAGCCAATCGGTCACTCCCACGCGCCCTTCATGACCTCTCGGTCGATGAGATCTGCGAACGTCTCGGTAAACGCCACGAGGTGCTCGGCAGTGACCTGCTGAGGGCTGACGACGGCCTCTTGCGCCAGTCTCCGACGCAGGTACTCGCTGCGGGAGAGACCGAGCCGAGACGCCCGACGGTCAAGTGCAGCGACGACATCTTCAGGGACATCACGGACGAGCACATCTGTCACGTCGCTCACCTCCTGATATCTCATGATAGCGAGCGCTGGCGAACCGTGCGCGAACTGGGAGGGTGCCGGAATGCTCCCCGGCTGTCGTTGCATCGACCGCTTGGGTTCGCCGTGGCTGTCGGTGCGGTGACAGGGCCCTCACGACGGGTTGCGCCCGAGCTGGAGAGCTCGTCGCCGGTACTCGTAGAGGCCGTCGAAGAGCGACGTGGTCAGCTCGAGGAGGCGAGGGTCGTCGACGACCATGGACAGGCCGCGGACGAGAACGTCGAGCCCTGGGGCTTCGGGCGCGTCGAATAGCGCGTCGGCGAGGTCGGCTTCGTGGACGATGCGGGCAAGGTCCCATAGCACGGGATCGTCGAGGTGCCACCGGCGAAGGATGGTCTCGAACGAGCAGTCGCCGCCGTGGTGGGAGAGCTCGGCCCCGGGCACGTCGAAGGCGGTCGCGCCGGCCGGGAGCGCGGAGAGGTCCTCGACGAAGTCGAACTCGGCGCCCGCGTCGACGTGGCGGCGGATGAGCCAGGCACAGGCAGCTCGGTCGACGTGGCACCCTGCCCGGGTCACCCATCTCATCGGCCGTCGTCCGCGCTCACAGGGCCCGTCACGACGTCGGCAAGGCGCTCGACGGCAGCGACCGCCCGCTCGCGTTCCGGTGGCGGGAAGTAGTCGCGCTGGGAGACCCGTGCGAGCTCCCCGCGCAGTCGGACGAGCGCCTTGCGACGAGCCGCGGCGGTCTCGTCTGCGGCGAGGACCGCCTTTCGGTGCACCTCGTCGTACTCGGTCGCGACCACCGCGGACATACGCGCTGCGAGCTGGTGGTGGACGGCGACCGAGACCGGGCTCGCGACCCAGACGGACGCATCGCCGGCCGCCTCGAGCACCGCAGTGGCCAGCCACTCGAGGTGCTCGCGCGCCCGGGGCGTGTCGGGCAGCATGGCGATGCCGTCGCCGAGTTGGACCGCACCGAGCTGGCGCAACCGGCGCCAGAGGGTGATCCGGGGCGTGGACGGCTCACGGGGCAGGTGGTAGGCGAGCATGGCCCAGGGCATCGCGGCGTCCACCCCGCCATCCTACCGGAGCCCTCGCAAAGTCGCTGCAACCTTGGTTACAATCATCGAAGGCATCGGGGCGATCGATGCGGGCCGCACCTGCCGAAGGGAACGAGTCCAGTGCACGTCGACGAGCATCGAGGCTGGCTGTGCGACCGACACCTGATCCTTGCCGCGCAGGGCCTTCGGGCACTGGCCTACGGGTACAGCGCCGTCCTCCTCGGCGTCGACCTCCACCGCCGCGGCCTCTCCCGGCTCGAGGTCGGCCTCGTGCTCAGCGCTGTCGTCGCCGGCTCCGCGCTCGGCCTGCTCGTCGTCGGGCGGCTCGCCGACGAGCTCGGACGGAGGACCGTCTACGTCGCCGGCTACGTGATCCTCGCCCTCGCCGCCGTCACCCTCGCGCTCTCGCCCTGGTGGTGGCCGATCGCCGTCGTCGCGCTCACGGGGACGCTCTCGGCCGAGGTGATGGACTCCGGCCCGTTCACCGCGATCGAACAGGCCATGCTCGCCGCGCTCAGCACCGGGCGCCGGCGCCTGCGGGGCTTCGGCGTGTACAACGCTGTCGCAGCCGCCGGGGGCTCGCTCGGTGCGCTCGTCGCCGGTGGGACGGGAGCGGTCGGGCTCGCTCTGTCGTCGTCGAGGTCGGGCTCGGCAGCGTTCCTCTACCTCGTGCCGCTGGCCCTGCTCGGCGGCGCGTGCGCGGCAGGGCTCTCGGCGGCTGTCGAGCTGCACCCCCAGCCCGCCGTCCCCACGAGTGAGAGCGCCTCCGGGCCCGCCCCGGGCCCGAGGACCGGCCCCCGGACACCGCTAAGACCCCGCGGACGCCTGCTGCCCGCGGCCTCACCGACGCGTCAGGTCGTCCTGCGACTCTCGGCGCTGTTCGGTGTCGACTCCTTCGGGTCCGGCTTCACCGTGCAGGCCTTCGTCGCGTTCTGGCTGAGCACCCGCTACGGCGCGAGCACTGCGGCGATCGGCCTCCTGTTCTTCGGTCTCGGTCTCGTCCAGACCGCATCGGTGCTCGTCGCTACGCGTCTCGGTGAGCGTTTCGGGCTCTTGTCGACCATGGTCTTCACGCACCTGCCCTCGAACCTCTTTCTCGCGGCCGTCGCGTTCGCTCCCAATCTCGGCGTCGCTGCCGGCCTGCTCGTCGCCCGGGCCGCGTTGTCTCAGATGGACGTCCCGACCCGCCAGGCCTACGTGATGGCGCTCGTTCCCCCGGAGGACCGCATGAGCGCGGCGAGCGTGACCGGCCTCGCCCGCTACGTGACGCGTCCGTTCGGGCCTATCCTCGCCGGGCTTGCCCAGGGCGTCTTCGTCGGCCTGCCGTTCCTTCTCGCCGGGACGGTGAAAGCCGCCTACGACCTCGCGCTGTGGGCTTGGTTCCGCCACGTCCCCCTTCCCGAGGAGCGAGCCGGTGCCGAGCAGACCCGCGCTGCGCCCAGGCCGTCCCCTGCCACCCGACCCGCAAGGAGCGAACAATGAAGTGGATCACCCGTGCCCGCCCGAAGACCGACCGGATCGCCTGCCCGTGGCTCATCAGCCGGTTCGTCGATCCCGATGCCGAGATCCTCTACGTGCCGCAGGACCGGGTCCTCGACGCGGCCTCGGCAGAAGGCGCCCGGTCCTTCGACGCCCCGGGTGCGCAGTACACCCACCGCGATGGCAAGTGCAGCTTCGAGGTCCTGATCGACGAGTTCGACCTCGGCGGCG
>DAHXNN010000159.1 GCA_027365385.1 Acidimicrobiaceae bacterium
GCTCGCCCTCGACTGGACCGACGTCTGCAGCTTCGCCCACCCACCGGGCAAGGACGGCATCTCTGCTGATCTGGAAGCCGCCTGGGGACACCGGAGAGGAGGCGGGCCGGGCGAGAAGAGCGAGCTCTTCTTCGGCCACTACGCCAACCTCGCGACGATGGTCCGAGAAGAGCACGGGGCCGAGGTCCCCGAGCTCGTCCGGGAGATGACGCTCTCGTCGTGCGACCACGACCCCGTCCCGGTCGCCACCGCCGCGCTCGTCGGCCGCTTCGCGGCAGGTGAGCTCCTCCCCGGCGACGTCCTTGCCGACTCGGGCTACGCGCACCGCGTCCCCGAGCACTTCGCACTGCCGCTGCTGCTGGCGGGCACCTCGCTCGTCATCGACCTCCACCCGTCCGACCGCGGGATGAAGGGGACCTTCGCCGGCGCGATCTGTGCCAACGGCAACCTGTACTGCCCCGCCACGCCAAAGGCGCTGTTCGATCTGAACCCACTTCCGCGCGGCGCCTCCGCCGAGGAGATCGCCGCCCACGACGACAAGTCCGCCGAGCTCGCCCGCTACAAGCTCGGACGGATCACGAGCGACGACGACGACGGCTACCACCGGGTCTCGTGCCCGGCGGTCTCGGGCAAGCTCCGCTGCCCGCTCAGGCACGCGTCGATGGCGCTCGCCTACACCCATCCCACCGTCCTCTCCCCACCCGAGCACCCGCCGGCGTGCTGCACGCAGCGAAGCGTCACCGTGCCACCCACCGTCAACGCGAAGACGCGACAGCACCACGACTACCCCGGGAAGTCCTGGCGAGCCTCCTACGCCCGGCGCAGCGCCGTCGAGCGCTCGAACAGCCGCATCAAGGACCCCGCGACGGTTGACATCGAGAAGGGCTGGTGCCGTGTCATGGGCCTCGTCACCCCGAGCTTGTTCCTCGCTATCGGGATCGTCGTGCGCAACCTCGCCCTTGTCGACGCGTTCGAGGAACGCCAAGCCGAGAACGCGCGCCGCCGTGCTGCCGGCCTCGAGCCGAAGACCCGGCGTCGTCGCCGCCTGGGCCTCGCCGAGCTCGCCGGGGCGAACGCACCGCCATAGCTCGCGCGCGCGACAGCCGGGCAACGGAGAGCCTGTGAGCGGCGCGCGTCCCGGCGCACACGATCACGCCCGACATCTCCCGCCGATGCCTCGGGAAGGGTGTGTCACACCCCAAATGTGAAGATGGGGAAGGTCCAAACGTGAAGACCTCATTGTGGGCGCTGCCGGACTCGAACCGACGGCCTGCTCGTTGTAAGCGAGCTGCTCTGACCAGCTGAGCTAAGCGCCCGGGCACCGTCACCAGCACCCGCTGTCGAGACACGGCACCGGGTGCGGACGGCACACAGTGGACTATCTTCGCATCTCGGGATACCTTCGCCGACACGCTGGACGCGAGAGAGCGGCTCCCGGGAGCCACGTCACGTGCTTAGCGACGACAGCGGTTCCAACGCGGTCACGCCGACGGCACCCCCGCAGGGATCGAGCGAGACGGCGAGCGGCAGCGGCGTGCCGCTCGGCGGCAGACCGACGGCGATGGACCGGACGGCGGTGCAACCGACGCCACCGACCGGCACGTTGCCGACGACGAGGTAGAAGGCCGCTGCACCACCGGCGTCGACCGTGACGCTAGCGGGCTGTTGACCGGTGTCCCTGGTCGTCAGTGCGAGCGGTGAGCCTCCGCCCACCGAGCCGTAGAAGGTGACTGCCGGGTAACCCTCCACCGAGCATGGAGTGGCCGCTCTGTTGGTCAGCGTGAAGGCGATGTCCGCCGAGCCGGCACCCACGCTGCTCTTGGTCACGTCCTCGCCGAGGTGCAGCGCGGAGCTCGTGCAGCTCGCCGCCGCCGCGAGAGTCGTCGAGGCCGAGTTGGATGGCGCTGGCGGGGACGGCACGGTGGTGGTGGGTGCCGACGTGGACACCGCCGGAGCGGACGTGGATGTGGAGCCAGACACAGGAGATGCCGTCTTGGCGGAGGAGCACGCCGCGAGAAGCAGGGCACCGGCCGCGACGCACAGGACCAGCTGCGCGCCTCGCGCCAGACGTCCGCTGCCATCCGATCGTCTGTCGACCATGCACAGATGCTTACCAGCTACGGGAACAGCCCACGCAGTCGCGTCGCCTGGGCGACTCGTTCGATGCCGAGCACCACTGCGCCACGCCGCAGCGAGAGCCCGAGCTGCCCCGCCCGTTCCCAGGTGACCTCGAAGGCACGCTCCATGATCGCGTTGAGCCTGCTCGCAACGATGTCGGGCTCGCAAGGATAACCCTGGCGCGCCTGCACCCACTCGATATAGGACGCCGTCACCTCGTCGAGGTCGCGCCGGCGCGCCCGTGGCTCCCGCCGATCGCGAGCGGCTTGCCCGTCACCACCCCGGGCAGCACCTGGCCGCGCAGCATCGACATCGTGTCCATGATCCAGGCCTTGACGCGGCCGTCGGTGCTGACATCCGACGTCGGGACGTCCCGCTCCGGTCCCAGCAGGCTCGCAACGTCGTAGGTGTAGCGACGCGTCAGCCGCTCGAGCACGGCAGCTAGCAGGTCGAGGTCCGTTCCGGCAACGCTCCCGCCCGACGCGAGTCCGGTCCCTCTCACGCGCTCGGCAGGTGCTTGCTGCTCGGCGCCGACCTCTGCACCCGCACGAGCCGCTCCTCGCGTGCGCCCGCCGCGATGAGCGGCGAGTGGCTGAGCACCGAGAGCGAGACGAACATCACGCCGAGGAAGACCAACTCGAGCGCCTCCCTACCGCCGGCTAGGTGCAGGCGGTCGCCGAAGAGCCAGATGCCCATGACGATGCTCGAGATCGGGTTGACGATGAGGAGCGACGACTGCGACGCGGCGACTGGTCCGGCACCGAGAGCGTGCTGGCTGATCACGAGTCCGGAGAGCCCGGAGACTGCGACCGCGTAAGCCTCCCAGTGACTCAGCACGAACAAGGGCCCGTGCCCCCACTGGTCGGCTGCCGTCTTCACGAAAGCCGCCGTCAACGCGAACGAGACCCCGCCCGCCACGCCGAAGCAGGCCGCTCGCCACGACCGAGAGCCCCGACGCGCAAGGGCGATAGCGAGGGCGATCGCCCCGCCCGCGGCCACCAGCAGCAGCACCCAGTCCGCTGCCTGCGGTCGATCGTGACCCCCTCCGGCGGAGCTCGCCGCGAGGAAGACGCCCAGCCCGATCGCCGTGCCAGACACTCCGAACCACTCACGCCAGCCGACGCCGCCGTGGAACCAGATGCCGAGGATCACGAGCAGGAAGACGAGCTCGGTCACCATCACAGGCTGGACCGTCGAAAGGTCGCCGAGGGAGAGAGCGATCGCCTGGAGCAGGAAGCTCGCCGTCGCGAGCCCGAGACCTGCGAGCCAGACGGGCCGCTGGAGCACCCCGGCCATCAGGCCGCGCCCACGTCGACCGCGATCGCCAGCCTCCTCGATGCCGAGGCGCTGGAGAACCGTGGCCAGTGCATTCGCCGCCGCGGCGAGCAGCGCGAGCACGATGGCCATCTCCCCCGTTATAGCCGAGCATGCAGGCCACCGCCGCGGTCGGCAGCTCGCCGACCGGTCGCTTTCGTCACCCCGGTCGGATCGGCTCGGCGAACGTCCAGCTCCGGCGGTGCAACGAGGTCATGCCGAGACGCTCGACGGCCCGTCTGTGCTCGGGCGTCGGATAGCCCTTGTTGCGCTCGAACCCGTAGCCGGGACACCTCGCAGCGGCGTCGACGAGCAGGCGGTCGCGCGTCACCTTGGCGAGCACGGAGGCCGCGGCGACCGCCACTGACGAGCCGTCTCCCCCGACCACTGCGAGCGCCCTGTGGTGACCCGTGAAGTCACGTGGGCCGTCCACCACGACGGCGTCCGGCTCGGCCCCGAGCGCCAGGAGCGCCCGCCTCGCGGCCAGCTGCTGGGCAGCGGTCATCCCGAGGTCGTCGCACTCCGATGCGCTCGCGTGGCCTATGGCAAAGCCGCAGCACCATGCGCCGAGCGTCGGGGCGAGCGTCGCCCTCCGCTGCTCGCCGAGCGCCTTCGAGTCCCGCAAGCCGGCCGGCACGCACCGGAGAGCCGCCTCGTCCACGAGGGCCACCCCGACGCTCACGGGCCCTGCCCATGCGCCTTTGCCGACCTCGTCCACACCGGCGACGAGACGGCAGCCGTCGGCGACGAGGCGCCGCTCGAGCTCGGCGTGCGGGATCGATCCACCCTCTCCGCGGGTTCCCACGAGCGTCGATCCTACGCGTGGGCCACGCCGCGAGACGGCGCACCGCGGACACGCCACGTCCGTCACCGACCGCTTCCTAGACTGCAGGCGGTGCGTGCCCTGCTCGTGCCGGTCAAGTCGTTCGCCAAGGCCAAGGGGCGCCTGGCGGGCGTGCTCGACGCGTCCGAGCGGCGGGCGCTCGCCGAGGACCTCGCGTCCCGAGTCATCGGCGCCGCCGCGGGGATGGCAGTCTTTGTCGCGTGCGACGACCGTGTCGTCGCCGGCTGGGCACGTGCACGCGGAGCAGACGTCCTGTGGACACCTGGTCTCGGGCTGTCGGGCGCGGTGGCATACGGAGTCGAGCGACTCGCGTTCCTCGGAGTCGACATGGCCGTCGTCAGCCACGCCGACCTCCCGCTCGTCACGTCCTTCGCAGGGCTCGGCGCAGAGGGAGTGGTGACCCTCGTCCCCGACCGCCACCTCGCCGGCACCAACGTGGCGTGCGTTCCGACGCGATCCGGGTTCCGCTTCTCGTACGGGCTCGGATCGTTCGCCCGTCACAGTGCCGAGGCGCGCCGACTGGGCCTCGGGCCTCGCGTGGTGTACGACTGGAGCCTCGCGTGCGACCTCGACGTCCCTGACGACCTCACGCTCGTGCGCTGAGCGAGTCGGCCTCTTTTCCACGTCGCACCACGTGCACCCGAGATCCAGCGGCGGTTCAGGCAGCATCGGAAAGCAAGAGCGACAGTCAGGAGAACCTGTGGACACGACCGACCTCGCGACGCCACGACGCGCCCTCGCCGTCGGGGCCCATCCGGACGACATCGAGTTCGGCTGCGGTGGCACACTTGCGAAGTGGGCCGCAGCAGGCTGCAACATCCACCACCTCGTGTGCACCGACGGCTCGCGTGGCACCTGGGATGCCGGCGAGGACCCCGCGCAGCTCGTCGTGACGCGCGAGCAGGAGCAGAGGGCGGCCGCAGCGGCACTCGGCGGCAGAACCCCGGTGACCTTCCTTCGCTGGCCGGACGGAGAGCTGGAGGCCGGCCTACGCCAGAGATGGCAGATATGTGCAGCGATCCGGAGGATACGCCCGGACGTCGTCGTCGGGCACGACCCGTGGAGGCGCTACCGCCTCCACCCGGACCATCGCAACGCCGGCTTCCTCGTCACAGACGGCATCGTCGCCGCACGAGACCCGTTGTTCTTCCCCGAGCAGGCCATCGCCCCGCACCGACCCTCGACGCTGCTTCTGTTCGAGGCGGACGAGCCCGACCACGTCGAGGATGTGTCGATGTCGGTCGACACGAAGATCGCCGCACTGCTCGAGCACCGGAGCCAGCTCCGCACCACGATGCACGTCTCGGCGACGGACACGTCTCGAGAAGAGGAGCTCGCCGCCTTCGCCGCGCGCATCCGCGAGCGGCTCGCGTCCACCGGCGCCACGTCCGGCTTCGGTGCCGGCGAGGCCTTCAAGAGGATGGACAACCTCTAGGCGCTCGCCCCCTGGTAGCACCAAGCCCGCGTCCGGCGAGACATTTGCCGAGGTCGCCAGACCGCCACGAACGCCGGCCCCGGCGTCCTCGAGGCCCGGGCCGGCGTCATGTGGAACGACACGTCGGTCAGGCGCGCTTGGTGGCCCTCTTCGCTGGCGCCTTGACAACGGTCGCCTTCCTCGCAGTCACCGTCTTGGCAGGAGCGGCAGCGACGACCTTCTTCGCAGGGGCCTTCGTCGCGGGTGCCTTCGTGGCGAGCGCCTTCGACGCCGCCGTCGTCCCGGACACCGCGACGCGTGCCACCGGAGCTGGTGCGGGCTTCGCGATGGCGCCACGCGAGTTCAGGTCCGCCTTGAGCTTGACCCCTGGCGTGAAGCCGATCCCCTTCGACGCCTTCACCTTCACCGGAGCCCCGGTCTGGGGGTTCCGCCCGCGCCGGGCCTTGCGTTCCCGGAGCTTGAACGTGCCGAAGCCGGTGATGCGCACCGGGTTGCCGCCGCGCACGCCGGCCGTCACCTCGTAGACGATCGCCTCGAGCGCCGCCTCCGCGTGCTGTCGTGTCAATCCGGTATCTGTGCTGACCGCGTCGATTAGCTCGGTCCTGTTCACGGCCACCTCCTCGTGATCGTGTCGAAGTCCCCGCAATACAAGAGGATTTCCGCCAAGATTGCAAGCATTGTCCCTCCGAGGTGCTCACACCGCCACCAGCACATGCTCCCGACGTGCTCCGATCCTCGTTTTCCAGGGCCTGGCGACGCCGTCGAGCGACGCTCTCGGCGGGATGTTCGCCGGGAGCCGTCTCCACTAGACATCCCCGTACGTCCGCCGATTCGACCGCATACTCGTGCGCAGCCGAAGCGCAAGGGCTCGTCATGGCAGCGTCGCGCGCCGCTCATCACGGCGTGTACCTCGGCCAGGGCTCCCACGGACCGGTGTTCGCCCCCCCGGAGCACTGCGTGCTCGTGCTCGGCCCCCCGCGCTCGGGCAAGACGAGCGGGCTCGTCGTGCCCAACGTGCTCACTGCGTGCGGAAGCGTGCTCTCGGCCTCGACCAAGCCCGACGTGCTCCTCGAGACCGCAGCTGCCCGATCGCGAGCGGGAACCTGCATGCTCTACGACCCGAGCGGTAGAGCGAACGCGCCCCCGGGCGTCGAGCTCGTCGGCTGGTCCCCGCTCGTCTCGGCCTCGAGCTGGGACGGGGCCGTCCTCACCGCGGACGCGATGGTCGGAGCCGCACGTCCCGCGCGCGTCGACGCCGAGTCGTCGCACTGGAGCGAGCGCGCAGGAGCGCTCCTCGCCTGCCTGCTCCATGCGGCGTCGATCGACGGAGGATCGCTCGACTCTCTCGTATCCTCGGTGAACCGGCACGACGCGGACCGGGCGCGCGCGGTCCTCGCGCGCGAGGACGCAGACCTGGCGACCGACCTTCTCGAGGGCATTGTCGCCACGGACGGTCGGGAGCAGAGCGGCATCTGGTCGACCACCTCGGGTGTCCTATCCGGCTATCGCACCACGTCCGCCCTCGAAAGCGCCCGCCTGCCCGTATTCGACGCGGCGCGCTTCGTGCGCGATCGATCGACCCTCTACGTCGCGACGGGCGCCGAGCACCAGCGTCATGCCGCGCCGCTCGTCGCGGGGATCGTGCGTGACATCCGCTCCGCTGCCTACGACCTCGCAGCCGTGCGCCTGCGGGATCGAACGGTCCGGAATGCGGGTGCACCTGCACCGCCGGACGAGCCGTACGGGTCGACGCGCCGTGATTCGGCAGGCACGCGCGCCACCGGCGCATTCGACGCCGGTACGGACGCACCCGTCCTGCTCGTGCTCGACGAGCTCGCTGGCATCGCACCGCTGCACGACCTCGCCAATCTCGTCGCCGAGGGCGCGAGCCAGGGCCTTACGACTCTTGCGTGCCTGCAGGACCTCTCCCAGGCGCGGCGGAGGTGGGGCACCGAGGCTGACGGCTTCCTGACGCTGTTCGGCACGAAGGTCGTCCTGCCTGGGATCGGCGACACGCGCACGCTCGAGTCGCTCTCCGTCCTCGCCGGCGAGGTGGAGGTCGAGCGGGTCTCCCGGACTTCCTCGACGGGATTCCTGCGCCGCCAGGCGCCCAGCCGGACGATCTCGACGCAGCGCCTCCGCCGGCTGCCGCCGGATCGCATCGCAGACCCCCTCGACCGGACGGCGGTCGTCTTCACCGGGACCCGTGCAGGCCGCGTCCACGTGACGCCCCACCACGAAGCGGAGCCCTGGCGCAGCGTCACCCGCCCGCCGGCCGGGCACGGCGGCGGCTGGCGCAGCGTGGCGGCGAGGAGCGGGGGCGCCCGCGAGCCGGCCGGACGAGGCGTTGGGCACTGACGTCAGAGCCTGGACCGGCACGTGCCAGGGCGGCCACGACGCACGTCTCGCACGAGCGGGGACGAACGAGTCCGCGGCCCGGCGCGAGCGGGCGCACGCTGTCGTCAGCGGCTGATCCCGATGCCGATGCCGGGAACTCCCTGACCTCGGCGACGCTCCCGGTCGACGACCGTGCGCGTTGCCGCAGGGACGTCGCGAGCACGCTCGGTCCGCCCGGCCGTCCTGTCGGTGGTTCGGCCGGACCTGTCGGCCGACCTGACGGATTCGAGGTGCGACCGCCACACGTCGTGAGCCGAGCCACCTCGCGCAGGCGGAGCGACCGAGACGTGGACCCGAGCGAGCCCGGGTCGGGTGCTCGGCACCTTGCCGAGAAGGCGTGAGCTCCCGAGCACGACGATCCCTGCGCCACGGTCACCGTCCACACCGTCCCCGAGCGCTGCCAGGAGCCGGGAGGGCGAGACCGTCTCGACGTCCCCGCCACCCGCGGCGCCGACGGCGGCGGCCAGACGTCGGTCGGCCACGACGACGAGCGACCGGCCGAGCTCGCGTCGCTGGCGGTCGCTCTCGAGCACCAGGGCACCGACGAGCTCACGCGGTCGAGCGACGAGGGTCACCACCGACCCGCGACGGCCGGGTCGGGTCACGCCCTCGCCCTGCCGGTCCGCACCGTGCGCGTCGCGGTCGTGCGCGTCGCGGTCGTGCGCGTCGCGGTCGTGCCCGTCCAGCACGGACGTC
>DAHXNN010000186.1 GCA_027365385.1 Acidimicrobiaceae bacterium
CGGCTCGGCGAGCGAGGTGCTCGGGGACCTCATCGACGATGTCGCAGGTCTTCAAGAACCTGTTCGTGACGGCGTCGTGCTGCGGGCGGCCGCTGAGGCACTCGACCAGGACCACGGTCGGCACCACGGGCGGCCAGATGCCCTGGCGAGCGAAGACGGTGATCAACGCAGCAGCATCCTGGCTCCGTCGGGCGAGGCGAGATACGCCTCCGGAGTCCAGGACCAGTCGCGTCACGACGCCCGGCTTGCGTCCCCGGGTCGTCGGACCTGGTCTGCGACGGCCTCGGCCTTGGCCATTGCCGCGTCGTCAGGGGTTCCGACCTCGGCGACGAGCTCATCGACGTAGCGTGCCGTCTCCTCGAGCAGCGTTTGACGTCGAAGCTCAGCCTGCACGGCCCTGCGCAGCAGGTCCGAGGCCGGCAGATCTCGGTCCTTGACGGCGCGGTAGAGGTCGTCTGGCAGGTAGACCTGCATCCGGGGCATACGCCTACTATACGCCTAGGTCGGGAGGGGTTCGAATACGATCTCCTACTCGGTCGGTGCACATCGACAGCGGCGGGTCAGGAGCAGATCGACAGCGCAGAACGTCACCGGGCGCCCCGACCTGGACAGCGCAGAACGGCACCCCTGGAGCGCGGCTCGGGTCACTGGTGACTGACACAGGAATGCCGCGCGTTCGGTGACGGTCCATGGGAGCGAGCCCGCAAGCTGATCCGTCGAAAGGGTTATCCCGAGTGCGGTAGTCCTGGTCAGCGCCACTCAGCCACCACGGTGCTACCCCGTGGCGAGCGAGGGTGCCGGTGGGACGAATCCGAGTGGTACCTGGATTCACAAGATCTCTGGGTCTCTTTCGAGCATGTGAGGCGGAGTACGAAGATGCCCCGGTGAGCTCCCACCGCACTACTCCGGATAACCCTTTCCGTCGATCGGCGCTTGTCGGAGCAGGAAGCCAGACGGCGTCCCGGCAGCGCAGGTGAGGCGATCTGGCTCAGCACCGCACGGACGTCTGTTAGCTAGCATGCATTAGTGCAGTCGTACCCTCATGGAGAAGTCGTCGTCGTCGTCGACTGTGAAGACCTCGTCCGAGCGGCGGGCTTCTGGACGGAGGTCCTCGGCTACTCGCCAGAGGGTGAACCCTCCGAGCGGTACTTCACCTTGCTCTCGCCGTCCGAGAACGGCCCGGAGCTGCTCTTGCAGAAGGTGCCGGAGGGCAAGTTGTGCAAGAACCGGGTGCACCTCGACCTGCGGACGCGAGACCTGGCTAACGAGGTCGAGCGCGTCGTCAGCGCTGGTGCTACCCAGCTGACCGATGAGCCACTGTCTGAAGGAGGCTGGCTCTGGCATGTGCTGGCGGATCCTGACGGCAACGAGTTCTGTGTTCTGCAGCCTCCTACGAGCTACTGGACACGAGAGCGAGCCTCCTCTGCGCACACAACGCCATAGTTGGCGATCTCACGCACCTCACCGCGCCCAGAACGACGAATCCCGCGGTCGTCAGGGCAGCGCAGAGCGGCACGTGTGGAGCTCGGATTGCGGCGTCGGCGACCATCGCGCGGCCTCCTCGCGTTCGGTGACAGTCCATGGCAGCGAGCCCGTGACCCAACCCATCGCTCGGTCGCGCAAACGATTCAAGGAATGCTGCTGTTCGGTACGACGTCCTGGCGCACCCGACCCGGACCGAATCACGCACGTTGGGGGATACCGCAGCCTCGCATCTCGAGCCGTCTCATGGGACGAAGGCCCGGTGCCCGTCAGCTCAACATCGACGCCGTGATTGTCGCCGAGCGGATCCATCTCGCTCCGACCGCAGTGTTTCTCTCGGTCGCCATCCACAGCCCGCCCTGGACGTCGCGTGCGACGCCCCAGGCGGCGATCCGTTCCGCGGGCAGGTCGAGCCGTTCTGCGAGCCAGCGGATGCGTCGCGAGACGACGCTCCCCGCGTCGGGCAGTCGGAACGGCCAGTCGAGCTGGGCGACTAGCGACCACGGATCGTAAGCCGGATCGCCGACCATGGGCTTCGGGTCGACGGCGAGGTAGGGAGCGCGACTCGCGGCGAGCAGGTTGCCAGGATTGAAGTCACCATGGACCACAACCTGTCGCTCTGCCGAGCGAGGGAGCAGGCGGAGCAGTTCGATGCCGAGGGTGAGGATGCTCGGGTCGGTTCCGAGGGCACGCAGCGCAGCGCCGAGTTGCGCGACCCGGCGCTCAGCGTCCTCGGCCCACTCGTCGCAGACGTGCGCCATCGCGACGAAGCAGGGCTCGCCGCCGGGCGGGACTCCTTTGCTCCAGAGCTCCTTCAGCACCTCGGCGCCGACCGCCAACCCGTGCCGGTTGGGACGTCCGGCATCGCGCAGGGGCGTGCCGGGCGTGCAGCGCTCGAGCAGCATCGTCCAGCTGTCGCGATCCTCGGCGAGCAGCCGGACGGCGCCGACGCCGCCCCACCAACCCAGCGCCACCGCCTCGGTCGCCGCTTCGGTATGCGGCCAGCTGACCTTGAGCACAGCGTCACCGCCGGCGCCGCGTACCGGTGCCACCCAGCCGCACACCCCGCCTTCGTACGGCGGCCCGGCGATCTCGATGTCCCACCTACGGCACGCCTCCTCGACGAGGTCGGGCAGCCGATCGAGCCAGGCCAGGCCCTCGATCGACGTCTCTCGTGCCTTCCGAAGGTATCCATGGACGACGACCGGCTCGCTCACGAGCCAACGCTAGAAGACTGTCGTGCCAGGAGTGGGCAATGCCTTCCGAGGAGGCGATCTGCTCGACTACACGTTGGCGC
>DAHXNN010000050.1 GCA_027365385.1 Acidimicrobiaceae bacterium
CGGCCCGGTCGCCGGGAGCGAGCACCGACATGCTGGGGGCGGGGCATATGCTCGTGCGAGGTGGCACGTAGCCCCGTGCCGTCGTGGCGGTGGTGGAACTCCGCGTGAGTGTGGGACGTGCCGGGCGACAGGCCGGGAAAGGGACGATCGATGAGCGTCATGAAGCGCCTCTCGGGCATCGTGCAAGCCAAGGCGAACAAGGTCCTCGACAAGGCGGAGGACCCGCGCGAGACCCTCGACCTCTCGTACGAGAAGCAGCTCGAGCAGCTGCAGCAGGTCCGCAAGGGTGTCGCCGACGTCGCGACCGCGCGTAAGCGCATCGAGCTCCAGGCCCAGCAGCTCCAGCAGAGCGCGACGAAGCTGCAGGACCAGGCCCGCCAGGCACTCGCCCAGAACCGGGAGGACCTTGCTCGAGAGGCGCTCGGTCGACGTGCATCGATCGCCAGCCAGCTCGACGGATTGAAGACCCAGCACGACCAGCTCGTGAGCCAGGAGGAGCGACTCGTCGCGACGACCCAGCAGCTCCAGACGCGCGTCGAGGCCTTCCGTACCCAGAAGGAGACGCTGAAGGCCTCCTACACCGCAGCTCAGGCGCAGACGAAGATCGGCGAGGCCGTCTCGGGCATCTCGGAGTCTATGAGCGACACCGGGCTCGCGATGTCGCGTGCCCAGGAGAAGATCGCGAACATGCAGGCTCGTGCGGGAGCGGTGGACGAGCTGCTCGCGTCCGGCGCGCTGACCGACCTCTCCGGATCGAGTGACCCGCTCCAGGCAGAGCTCGACAAGGGCATGCAGACGTCGCAGGTCGATCTCGAGCTCGCTCAGTTGAAAGGTCAACTCGGCGTGGCTCGGCCGGCCCCGCCGGCCGTCGGCGCCCCGCCGGCCGCGGCGCTCGGCGCGTCGCCCGACGCACCAGCGCCGACGCCTGCCGACGAGGAGGCGGTCGACGGCGAGGCCGTCGAGGACACCCCCAGCTCGGCACCGACAGATCTGTTCAGCCTCGAGACGGGAGCAGGCTCGTGATCGTGCGCGTCCTCGAAGAGGGGCAGTACGAGATCGACGACGCGAACGCCGAGGCGGTCGCGCGGCTCGACGCCGTCCTCGACGAGGCGCTGCGCTCGGGAGACGAGCCGACCTTCGCCGCGGCGCTCGCGTCGGTGCTCGACGAGGTCCGCAGCACGGGCAAGCTCCTCGACGGCACGACGATCGTCCCCTCGGACCTCGCTCTGCCCCATCCGGGCGCGACGCTCGCGGAGGTCGAGACGCTGCTCGCGGACGGCGCTGGCACAGCCGACCCTCCTCGATAGACAGGATCCGAAGATGTCAGCACGTACACGCTTTCCCGCCGACCGGGGCCTTACGACCCGGATGCTCACGACGGTGTTCCTCCTCGGCCTCCTTTACGCGGTGTTCGTCGCCGTCCTCGTCGCAGTACACGTCCAGCTAGGCCTCATCCTCGTCCTCGCTGTCGGGATCTTGTTCGTCCAGTACTTCTTCTCAGACAAGATCGCCCTCTACTCGATGGGCGGGAAGATGGTCACCCGGCAGCAACAGCCAGGGCTCTACGGTGTCGTGGACAGGCTCGTTGCGCTCGCGGACATGCCACACCCGCAGATCGCCGTCGCTAGCAGCGACATCCCCAACGCGTTCGCGACGGGACGCGACCAGAAGCACGCGGTCGTGTGTGTCACCACCGGCCTCCTCCGTCGTCTCGACGAGCCCGAGCTGGAGGCTGTGCTTGCGCACGAGCTGTCACACGTCGCCCACCGTGACGTCGCTGTTATGACCATCGCAAGCTTCCTGGGCATCCTCGCTGGTCTCATGACCAGGGTCTTCTACTTCGCCGGACTGTTCGGCGGCATGGGTGGGGGTCGCGGACGGGGCGGCAACAACAACAACGGAGGCGGGCAGCTGGTGCTCATCGAGCTTGGGATGGTGCTCGTCTCGGCCGTGATCTACGCGATCAGCTTCGTCCTCATCCGGACGCTTTCCCGCTACCGGGAGCTCGCAGCGGACCGCTCGGGAGCGATCCTGATCGGTCAACCGGCTCTGCTCGCCCAGGCCCTCGTAAAGGTCAGCGGCGCGATCTCGCGGATCCCGACGCGCGACCTTCGCGCCGCTGAGCACTTCAACGCGTTCTACTTCGCGCCCGCTCTTGCTCCCGGTGCAAGCCTGTCGTCGCTGTTCGCGACGCACCCGAGCCTCGAGAAGCGACTCGACCAGCTCGCCAAGCTCGACGCCGAGATGCGCCACGACGCAGCATGAGGCGGCCGGACGCAGCACCCACGGTCCGGACGGCGAAGCGGTCCAGGTACTAGGTCCGTGGGCTTTCTCGACGCGTTGCTCGGGCGGACGAAGCCCGTCCAGGCGAACCTCGACCGTCTATTCGGTCTTCCCGGTGCCCGCATCACCCTCGAGGCATCCGAAGGACTCGTGCCGACCGGCGAGGCAGGGGTCTGCTTCAAGCCGTCTGCCGGCCAGGCCTTCGACGCGACCGAACGAGAGATCACCGGCATGCTCTCGGGCGGAGACGGCGTAGCCGGAGTCTCCGCGAAGCTCGGCGAGGAGGCCGACGAGTACGGCTACCGCTGGGTGGTGCTCGGTGCGGCCGACTTCGACACGCTCGTCACCCAGGTGCACTTCGTCAACTCGACACTTCAGGACCACGGCTACAGCCCTCAGCTGCTGTGCTCGGTATTCGGCTTCGTGCCCGCGTCACCTCCCGGCTCGTCGACACCCGGCGGCCCCGCCTCCACCTACCTGGTCTACTTGTACAAACGAGGCTCGTTCTACCCGTTCGTCCCGACCGGCGGCGAGCGCCGGGACAACGAGGCCGAGCTCAGGTTGAAGGTGGTGCTCGGCGACGACCTGGCGATCGAAGCCGACCTCGACCGCTGGTTCCCCCTGTGGAGGCTGCCGGTTCGCTGAGGCCCGGTTCGCTGAGCCCTGGTTCGCTGAGCCCTGGTTCGCTAGGCCCCGATCCGCTGGGCCCCGCCACGAGGGGACCCTTGCCGGCGAACGGATCCCAGGCAGGTGGCGAGGCCGCCAAGTAGCGGACGACGCTGTCGATGACCTCGCAGAGCTCGAGCGAGCTCTCCTCGTCACACGCGTGGGTGAGCTCGGGCTCGAGCGTTCCCGGCGAGTCCGCGTGCCACGCCGTCGCCGCGCTCTCGCGGGCCGACAGCTCTCGGGCGAGCAGCCCGAGGTCGCGCCGGCGAGGCAGCGCCGCGCTCTCGTAGCGGACCCAGGTCTCGTAGCGGTCGTAGTAGCGGTATCTGCGGCCCTGGACCACGAGGACCCGTGGCGACCTGGTGGCGCCATGGATCGCCGCTGGATGCAGGGGACCAGTCACCTCGTGACAGAACCGGCTCCCGCTGACGTGACCCACGGATTCGTCCACCGCCACCACTGCGAGCCCCACGCTCGGGATCTCCCTGATCGTCGCCCGTCCGTCTGCGAGCACGCGGCGGCTCACCTCGAGCGCGCAGCGCTCGGCGTCGCCAGCCTCAGCGTGGCGCCTGGGCTGCTCGACAAGGCGCGGCAGGAGATCGAGCAGGTAGGGATAGCACGCCCGGGACCAAGCGTCGCTCGCTGCTGCTGGCACGACCGGGATCGGTGGAGCCGGTGGAGCCGGTGAGGTCGCATGCACCTCTGGTGGCCGCGAGACGAGCGGTGAGCGCTGAGGATCCCCGAGCACGGCGAGAGCGAAGGCGGCCTGTGCCGCATCGTCGTCGTCCACGACCGCGAAGTCGCCGGCACGCGCGATCTCGACCAGCACGTGCTCGTGCTCACGTGCGTGCTCGGGATCGGCGAGCACGTAGAGAGAGGCGAGGCCGTCCTGGTCGACGTGATCGTTCGTCACGGCTTGCGCTGCGTCGCACCACCAGCGCTGAGCGTCGAGGTACGCGAACGCTATCTCGGCCGACAGGTCGCGCCCGAGCGCGCGAGGTGTCGGGCTCATGGGCCAGTGGCTCAGCGAGAGCACCGTCGACGCGCTCGCAGCACCGTCGACGACGACGTGGGGGACGTCCCCGAGATCGCCGCAGGCGACGAAGGGCAGTGGCCGGGGACTCCCGGCAACGCTCATGAGATTTGCCGTGCGACAGGCAAAGGTGTGCTCATAGGAGACCGTCGATCCCGGCCGCGAGCGCTATGTCCGCGCACGTGATGCCACCGACCGAGTGCGTCGACAGCCGGAGGGTGACAGTGTCCCAGTGGATCTCGATGTCGGGATGGTGACCCGCCCGCTCGGCGAGCCCTGCCACCTCGCCGACGTAGGCGAGCGCGCCGGAGAATCCGGAGCGCCGGACGACCTTGACCAGCTGCCCGTCCTCGAGCTCCCAGGCGAGACCTTCGAGCGCGCTCGCAAGCGCACCCTCGTCGAGCAGCGCCACCTCCGGCGCCCCTACGTGCCGGACGGCACCGACGCACGCCGCCGCGGTCGCTGCCCGAGTGCCTGGATGAGGACGTTCTCGTAGTGGACGAGGCCGACGACGCTCAACGCGCCACCTGCCCCCGTGGCGATGGCGACACGTTCCGGCACCACCCCCCAGATGACCTCGCCCTCTGCCTCCCAGCCACTCAGGGTCTCCTCGAGATCGCGCGTACCCGTCCGGGCGGCGCAGACGACGATCCCGTGCCGCGTCCCCGGCACGAGCATCTCGAGCGTCGCCCGCACCCGGCTTGGCTCGGGACCACCGACCCGGGTCGGGATCACGACCGCGTCGGCTCGCTCGAGAACCGCTCGCACGGTCTTCTCGTCGCCTGGCGGCGAGTCGACGATGGCTATGCGCTCCTTGCCAGCATCCATCGCCCGTGCGACCATCCGTGCCGTAGGTGCCTCGACCAACCGGACCCCGGGGACCGGCGCCTGCTCGATCCACTCCGAGCTCGACGCCTGGGGATCTGCATCGACCAGGAGCACCGGACCTCGCCCGGAGCGGACGATCGCTCCCGCGAGATAGACCGCCGAGGTGGTCTTGCCCACCCCGCCCTTCACGTTCGTGACTGCGATGACCGTGCGCATGGCTCTCCCTCGCTCAGCACTCCATCTCGACGACGACCGGAGCGTGGTCCGACGGCACCTCGCCCGAGGCCCCCCGCTTGCGTTCCTCGCGGTCGACATATGCGAGGCGCACCCGGCGCGCCAGCGACTCTGAGAGAAGCGCGAGATCGATCCGCATCCCCTCCCCCTTGTGGAACGCGCCACCCCGGTAGTCCCACCACGAGAACGGTCCTGAGCCGTCGGGCGCGAGCTCGCGGACGACGTCCCGCAGACCCCACGCGACCACCTGGCGTAGGGCCTCACGCTCCGCCTGGCTTACGTGCGTCGCACCGTCGAAGCTTCTCGGGTCCCAGACATCGCGGTCGTCGCGCGCCACGTTGAAGTCACCGCACACCGCGACGTCCGAGCCCGCCGCGCACGTCGCGTCGAGCTCCTGGCGCAAGCGGGCGAGCCAGACGAGCTTCGCCTCGTAGAAGGGCGAGCCCACGGCGCGGCCGTTGGGGACGTACGCGCTCAGGATCCGGGCACCCGCACAGGTTGCCGCCAGCAGTCGAGGCTCCGGGGCGTCCACCTGGTCCTCGTCGTGGAATCCGCGCTGGACCTCGTCGAGACCGACTCGGGACACGATCGCCACGCCGTTCCATCGCCCGCTGCCGTGGTGCGCGCTCTCGTAGCCGAGGGCCGCGAAGGCGGCAGAAGGGAACGCCGCGTCGGTCGCCTTCGTCTCCTGAAGGCAGAGCACGTCCGGCTGGTGCGCGTCGACCCACGCCTCCACTCTCGCGAGTCGGGCCTTCAGGGAGTTGACGTTCCAAGTCGCGAGGCGCACCAGCTGGTCACCTCGGAACGAGGACGAAGAGGAGGTCGGTCTCGCAGGCGGTGGCCCCGTCCACGCTGGCCCGGCCGTGACCGGTGCCCGCTCGCACCGAGAGCCGACCGAGCGTCACCTCGAGATCGAGGACTTCGCCTGGCACCACCTGGCGGCGGAACCGAGCTCGCTCGATCCCGCCGAAGAGGGGGAGCCGATCGGCGAAGCGTCCGTCGGCGAGAACCGCCGCCGCCCCTAGCTGGGCCAGGGACTCGACCATCAGGACCCCAGGCAGTGTCGGCCTGCCGGGGAAGTGACCCGCGAAGAACGCCTCGTCGCCCGTGAGCACCCATCGACCCCGCGCGCCGTGACCAGGATCGAGCTCGACGATCTCCGACAACAGCAGGAATGGTTCGCGGTGCGGCAACACGTCGATTGGCCTCGGACGTGCAGCCCGCTCGCGACGCGCCTCCTCTTGATCCGTGGGCACCAAGTCTCTTGTCACCGCAGTCACCGTCCGCTTCGCCGCGGCCCGGAGCTTCGCCGGGCGGTCGACTCCACATCGCGCGCGGAGTGGATCTCGCGCGTCTGCTCACGAACCTGCCGCCGGACCCGCGGACCCCCGCTCGCTACCCGGTCCGCGCTCACGGGAGGCGACATCTTGGATACGGGAGGCGACATCTTGGATGAGGAACCCGCCGGCGTAGGAGCAGCCGTCGACCTCGACCTAAGCACCTTCGCCGCCGTCGAACCGGCAGGGGCCGTCCTCGAGGCCAAGGCGGCTGCAGCAGCTCGCATGCTCGCCGAGGCCGGCTCCGCCGCCGGTCTCCTCGATGCCGCAGTCTTCGATG
>DAHXNN010000211.1 GCA_027365385.1 Acidimicrobiaceae bacterium
GCTCGAGCGGCATACCCGCCGAGAGCATGGCCCACGGCACGGTCACGACCTCGGCGACGGCGCGACACCCTGCCGCGTCGCTCGGGTACTCGAGCTTCAGCAGGTCTGGAGCTGTCTCGGTCAGGATCCGAGCTGACTCGACGATGAGCTCGGCACGACGGCGCGCACCGAGCGGCTCCTCGCCAGGGAGGGCGTAAAGGAGCGTCTCGACGACCGACGGCACACCGGATGCCGCGCAATCTTCGACCACCGCGCGCACGACGTCGACCACCTCGGCGACGAGGTCGGGCTCGCCCGCCTCGCGCGTGCGGTCCGGCCGTAGCTGGACGAGGAGCTTGACGGCGTCGCCCCCCATGTCCCGGACCCATTGTGCTGTGTGCGAGGGGTCCCGGGTCGCACGGGGCTCGCCGTTCCAGGTCTCACGGGCCTCGGGCTCGACTGCGACGAGGGTCGCGCAGCCTGGAGCCATCGCGCTGGCGTCGCGCACCGCCGGTACGCCGAAGTCCGGGTCGAGCAGCACGGCGCTCGCGACCGGGCTCAGCGCAGCGACGACGTCGACCTTGAACGCACGCATCTCCTCCGGCCCGGTGGGACGCTCGGCAGCCACGAGCATCCTGCGCAAGGTGTTGCGCTGGTCCATCGCGACGATGGCGAGGGTCCCGTCTGCCCGAGCGATGGCGCCGAGGCCGGCTCTGGGGGTCGTCGAGGTCGAAGGGGGCATAGTGCTCATTCTCCTGGCTATCTCTGGGATGTCGTGGAACGTGAAGAGCTCGCTGCGGCACGCGTGCGCCGGCGCGCTGGCCGGCCCGCGTCGAGGGCCGCTCGTGCACCGCGGACCGGGGCGATCTCCCCCGAGCCGCGCTCGACGAACGTCGTCGGCAGCACGAGCCGCTGCGGCGGGCTGTCGTCGCCGCGTATCCTGCGGAGCAGGAGCTCGATCGCCGTCCGGCCCATGAGCGCGGGGTCCTGGCGCGCGACCGTCACGGGGGGCGAGAGCGACTCGGCGATCGGAAAGTCGTCGAAGCTCACGAACGCGACGTCGGTCCGCGCACAACCATGCAGGTGCCGGACGACGTCGAGGGATGCGACCGCGTTCGCCGAGAGCACGGCTGTCGCCGGGTACTCGAGCGAGAGGACCCCGGAGAGCAGCGGAGCGTCGCCGTCCGCCATTCGGGCGTGGGAGACGACGAGCTCGGGGTCGAACTCGATGCCTGCAGCCGCGAGCGCGGCGGAGTAGCCGGTCAGCCGCTGGCGGAGCGGGAAGCGCTCGATGGCCGTGCCGACGAACGCGATCCTGCGGTGGCCGTGCGCGACGAGGTGCGCCGTCGCCCGCTGCGCGCTGCCCTCGTTGTCGACGACGACCGTGTCCACCTCGAGGCCGGTCGGGGGGCGGTCGATGAACACGACTGGCACACCACCTGGACCGATCGGCAACCGCTCACGTGCGTAGGCGAGCGAGCAGGGCACGACGATCAGGCCGCACACCGACCGGTGCAACAGGCCGAGCACGACGGCACGCTCCTGGTCAGGCGTCCTGCCGGCGCTCGCGATGATGAGGAAGAGCCCTGCCTCCCGGGCCGCCTCCTCGACCGTTTCTGTCACCGCGGCGAAGAACGGGTCGCTGATCGTCTCGACGACGAGACCGATCGCCTCGTCGCGTCCTGTCCGCAACGAGCGTGCAAGTGGGTTGGGCCGGTAGCCGAGCGCCTCGATGGCCGACCGCACCCTCGCAGCGGTCGCCTCCGTGACCTCCGGGTCCTCGTTGACGACGCGCGAGACGGTCTTGATGCTGACCCCGGCGAGCTGCGCGACGTCTCGCAACGTCGGTGTCGGGCTCATCGGGTCGGGCTCATCGGGTCGGGCTCATCGCTCGACCGCGGCCGGTAGTCCGACGTCCACGACGGTGCCCGCCGGCAAGCCGGCGAGCAGGTGCGCCACCCGGTCGACGTCGACACCGCCTGCGAGCGGATCCTCGCAGGACGCCGAGGCCACGGCAAGAGCGAAGCGCACGGCGTCGACCCACGGCCGGCCGCCCTCGAGCGCGTGGATGAGCCCACCGACGAGCGAGTCCCCCGCCCCGATGGGGTTGACGACCTCGACGACCGGGGCCGCGCACCACGCGACCGCGGCGCCGTCGTCGAAGGCGGCGCCGTGGCTCCCGGCGCTCACGACGACATGACGAGCGCCCCGGGCCCGCAGGCCCGCCACCGCCGCGGCCGCGCGCTCCGCGACGTCCGCGCCCGTCGGCTCCACCGCCTCGCCGGACGTCCCGTGCAGCAGCGCCTCGGCCTCGGAGAGGTTGGGGCTCACGACGTCCGGTCCGACCTCGAGCGCGCCCGCGAGCGCCGGGCCGGTGGCGTCGACGACTGTGCGCAACCCGACGCGCCTCGCCGCGAGGACGACCCTCGCGTACGCGTCCGGCGGCGAGCCGGGCGGCAGGCTGCCCGAGCACGAGAGGCTCTCGTGCCCGGTGGAGAGGCCGGGCACGAGCGCGACGAGCGCCTCCCAGTCCGCCGACCCGGTCGTCACGCCGGGCTCGTTGAGCACCGTGACGCGTCCAGACGTCTCGATGACGATCGTCGCGACGCGCACCGCTCCGTCGATCTCGATGCCGCGGAGGTCCGCCTGCTCGCCGGCCGCCAGCTCACGGAGCCGGGCGGCGTCACGGGTCGGCAGGAAGCCGAGGATCGTGCCCGGCCGGCCAAAGCTCCGTGCGACGCGGGCGACGTTGACACCCTTGCCGCCGAGAGTGGTCGCCGCGCTCCCCGTGCGGTGGACGTTGCCGGGCACGAGCTCGCCGACGCCGATGGTCCTGTCGATGCACACGTTGGGGTTGACGATCAGCACGCGTCGCTCCTCGCCGGCGTGCCCCGGTCGCCCCGACCGTCGACGCCGAGCTCAGCGAGGGCATCTCGGACCTGGTGGCCGAGGCTCGACGTGGCGTCGACACGTACGTGGGCAACGACGGGCGTGCCACCGAGGACAGAGGCGCGCACCAGCTCCGGGCGGTCGATCTTCGCCCGGTCGCGACGCGCTCGACGGCTCGCGAGCCTCTCGAGCAGCAGGTCCGGCGGGCAATCGAGGTAGCAGAGCGCGACAGCCTCGCGGCCGCCCGACGGCGCGCGCGCGCCGAGGGCGTCGACGACCCCCTCCCATGCGTCGATGGAGGCGCGCTCCCGGGTGAAAGGAGCGACGACGATGACACGACGCCCGACCGCCAGGTTCGCTGCCGCGGTCCCGAGCAGGCAGGCGTAGCGCGCCTCGCGCAGCTCCGCCCCGGCCGAGTCGCCGTCGAGCGCATCCGGCTCGGCACCCGCGAGCGCGAGCGCCGCCGATGTGAGCGGCCCCGTCACGTCGTCGAGGTCGAGCAGCACGAAGCCGATCTCGGACGCGAGCGACGTCGCGAAGGTGGTCTTGCCCGAGCCGGCGGGACCGCTCACCGCGACGGCGCGCGGTCCCTGCGTATGAAGCTTCGCCATCTATTGGTTGCTCCCAACGTGAGGGTTCGCCGTGGACGGGTGGACGAGGCCCACCCGTCCACGGCTGTCACCCCAGGTCACCTCGGTGGATCAGAGCGCACGAGACCACTCGGTCCGCCGTAGGCATGTCCTCTCACCGGCGCTCAACCTCCGAGAGATGCCAGGGAAGACTGGTAGTAGTACTTCGTGATGCTCGGGTTAGACGAGTTCGCCGTCGTCCCGACGATGTTCGGCACGAGCGTCGCCTTCGGGACGGCCGACTTGTGCCCCGTCAAGATGTCGTAGGCGAACTTGACCGCATCGGCGCCCTCGACGGCCGGCTGCTGGATGACGAGGACGTTGATGACGCCCTTCTTCAAGAGCTTGACCGTAGCGGGCTCCGCGTCGTAGCCGGCGACGAAGATCTTGCCCTTCTTGCCGGCAGCGGCGATGGCCTCCCCGGCACCTTGTGCACCGTAGAGGTTCGTGCCGAAGATCCCGACGAGCTTCGGGAACTTGAGCACCATGTCCTTGGTCTGGCTGGCGGCAAGCGTCGGGCTGTCCGTGTTGTACTCGACTGCCGCGACCGACATGTGCGGGTACTTCTTGATCTGCGCGATGAAGCCTGCCTGCCGGGCGTCGGTCGTCGAGATGCCCGGGTTGACGTTGTCGACTGCGACCTGGCCCTTGTAGTGCGCCAGCTTCGCGATCGTCTCGGCCGCGAGCTCGCCACCTTGGAAGTTGTCCGAGGTGATCCGCGCATCGAGGATGCTCGTGTCGGTGAGCGTCGTGTCGACCGATATGACCGGGATGCCTGCCCGGACGAACTTCTCGATCGGCGCCTTCAACGCGACCACGTCGGTCGGCGCGATGAGCAGGGCGCTCGGGTGCTCGGCGAGGAGCGACTCCACGACCGGGATCTGCGTCGTCGGGCTGAAGGTGGTCCCGCCCTGCCAGATGAGCTTCACCCCGAGCTTCGCGGCTTCCGCTGCTGCTCCACGCTCCATCGTGATGTAGAACGGATCGACCGTCAGACCAGGGACGAGTGCGATCGTGAACTTCTTCGCGGCCTTTGGCGTCGCGGCCACGCGTGCGGCCGAAGACGGTGCGACGAGCGCTAGCGACATCGCCGTCGTCCCCGCCGCCATGACCGCAGCTGAGCCCACGAGGCGCGCCCGACGGCGAGCCTGCCCTGATCCCTTTGCTGCGTTCCTGTTGGACATTGCAACCCCCTCGATTGTCATGCTTCTCTCTCTTTTCCTCTTAGCTAGAGGATCCTTTGCGCGCGCCGTGGCACGCGGGCGACGCGGTGGCTCAGTCGGTGCCGACCACCGTCCGGACGCGGTCGACGGCGACCGCGCCGACGACGACGGCACCGATTGCAACCTGCTGCCAGAACGGTTGGACGTTCGCGAGCACGAGCCCAGTCGTGAGGAGCGCGATGATCGCCGTGCCGATGACCGTCCCGAAGATGGTGCCGCGTCCTCCGAAGATGCTCGCACCACCGATGACGACAGCTGCGATCGCGTAGAGCTCGTCGTTGGCGCCGGCGATCGGCGAGGCGGAGGAGAAGTTCGCCGTGACCATCAGACCTGCCACTCCGGCGAGCAGCCCAGAGATCATGTAGACGCGCACGAGGTGCCGGTCGACGTCGATGCCGGCGCGGCGGGCTGCGACCTCGTTCGAACCGATGGCGTACGTCCTCAAGCCAAACCTCGTGCGAGTGAGCACCAGCCCGAACACGAGGGCGAGCGCGAGCGCGACGAGCACCGGGACGGGGAGCCAGCCCGAGATGACGCTCGCTGTGCCGAGGGTCGTGACGAACCCCGGGAGGTTGGTGATCTCCGTGCCGTTGTTCAACAGGTCCGTCGCCCCGGTCACAGCGGTGAGGGTCCCGAGCGTGACGATGAACGGTGGCAGCTTCATCTTCGTGATGATCAGGCCGTTGAGAAGGCCGATTCCCGCACCCGTCGCGAGCATGAGGAGGATCCCCGCCACGACCGTGAGGCCACCTGAGTCGTGCGAGCCGAGCATGTTCGCCATCAGCAGCGAGCCCGCCATCGCGGAGAAGCCGAGAGTCGCCCCGTCCGCAAGGTCGATGCCGGCGGTCACGATGACGAACGTCTGGCCGATCGCGAGGATGAGGTACTCGACTGCGAAGCTCGCGGTCGCGAGCCACGCTGCCTTCGTGTAGAGCGTCGGAGCGACGGTCCCGAAGGCGACGATGAGCACGACGAGGACACCGAGGGTCCACAGTGCCCCGATGCGCTCCATGAACCTCTGGAACCAGGGAACCCCGCCGGTCTCGTCCTCCTCGGCCGTCTCCGCCAGATCGCGCTGGTGCTCCTCGACCTTGAGCATCAGCGTGCCGTCTTCCCGGCGAGCATCGCCGAGCCCGTGATCCAGCTCACGATGGAGTCGAGGTCGGTCTCCTTCGGCCGGAGCTCGGCGATGACCCGGCCGTGGAAGAGCACGACGACGCGGTCGCAGAGCTCGTAGACCTGAGGAAGGTTGTGGCTGATCAGAAGGACGGGGATGCCGTGCCCCGAGACCGTCCGGATGAGGTCGCCGACTTTTGCCTGCTGCTCGACGCCGAGCGCCGCGGTGGGCTCGTCCAGGAGCAGCACGCGCGACCCCCATGCGACGGCCCGGCCCACCGCGACGGCCTGGCGCTGACCGCCCGAGAGCCGGCCGACACGGGACGAGACCGACGCGATATGGATCTTCGTCCGGTCGAGGTCCTCCACGCTGCGAGACATCATTGCCCGCCGGTCCAGCCATCCGAGCCAGCCGAGCGGTCCCGAGACCGTGCGCTCGCGCCCGAGGAACAGGTTCGCCCAGATGCTGAGGTCCGGCGCGAGGGCGAGGTCCTGGTAGACGGTCTCGATACCGACGTCGCGAGCGTCGGTCGCCGACTTGAACGACACGGGCGCACCGTCGACGAGTATCTGCCCGCTCGTCGGATGCAGTGCCCCCGACAAGATGTTCACGAGCGTCGACTTGCCAGCGCCGTTGTCGCCGACGAGGCCCACCACCTCGTTTCGGTGGATCTCGAAGTTGATGTCGCGTAGCGCGTGCACGCTTCCATACCGCTTCGAGACCCCACGCACCTCGAGGACCGGCTGTTCGAGGCCCGGTGACGCTGCCGCGCCACTCTGCTCCCCACTGTCCACTGCTCCACCCCCAAGCTCGGACCGGTCACGACGCGTCGGCCGCTCGCGACAGGTTCGCTGACATCGTTGTCAAACCACGCTGCCCACTAGCGTCGGCAAGTAAGCGATCCCCCGCACCCCCGACCCGTCAGAGAGTAGCGCGCTCTGACAAGGTTGTCACGACCGTCGGGTCGCCGCGTGGCCGTCGCGAGCTCACCGCCCTATCCGGCGTCTCAGCTCCGCGGCCGCAGCCGTCGGCTCACGCGCAGCGCAGATCGCAGCGGCAACCGCGATGCCCGCCACGCCGGTGCCGGTGACCTCGCGAGCCCGCTCGAACGTGATACCCCCGATGGCGACACACGGCACCCGCGATGCCGCGCAGATCGCCCGCAGCCCGTCGAGGCCGATCGGCGCCGCGGCGTCGGGCTTCGTCGCCGTCGTGAAGACCGGCCCGACGCCGAGGTAGTCGACCGTGCCGGGCGCGAGCGCCGCTGCTGCTGCCGCGTCGGACAGGCAGGTGACGGACCAGCCGATCACGAGACGCGTCCCCGCGATCTCGCGGGCCATCCCCACCGGGAGATCCGACTGGCCGAGGTGGACGCCGTCTGCGCCTGCTGCGAGAGCGACGTCGAGGCGGTCGTCGACGACGAGCGCGACGCCGGTGCCCGCGAGGAGCTCGCGCAGCTCGACCGCGGACGCCGTGAGCTCTCGAGCCGTCGCCCGATGGTCGCGGAGCTGGACCGCCGTCACCCCTCCTGCGACCGCCGCACGCACCGTCTCGGGCACGCCCCGGGCACCGCACGCCGCCGCGTCGGTGACGAGGTAGAGGCACGGGTCGAAGGCTGCCCGGCTCACCGCGTCACCTGTCCGCCGCCGCCTGTGACTCATCGGACAGGGCTGCGAGCTCGTCGAGAAGCGCGACGGCGAACGATCCCGGGCCGGGGTTCCCGCTGGCGGCACGCTCCCCGGCCCGCGCGAGCACGGCAGACGCGGCCGACGCTGCGAGCAGGACATCGGCCTCGACGGCGACGAACGCCGCGACGAGCGCGCCGAGCGCGCAGCCGACCCCCGTGACCCTCGTCATGAGCGGGCTCCCGCCCGGGACCGCGACGACGTCCACGCCGTCGGTGACGTAGTCGACCACGCCGCTCACCGCGACCACGCAGCCGGCGGTACGCGCCAGCGCGAGGGCGGCATCGAGAGCCTCGCCTGAGGCGGCTTGCGAATCGACGCCCCGCCCGCCGGGGCCGGCACCCGCGAGGCTCATGACCTCGGATGCGTTGCCACGCACCACCGACGGGCGCGCCGCGAGCAGCTCCCCGGCGAAGCGCGTCCGGTGGGCGAGGGCGCCGACGGCGACCGGGTCGAGGACCCACGGCCGTCCCGCCGACGCCGCGCCTGTCGCCGCCGCGCGCATCGCGACCTCGCGCTCGGCCGAGAGGGTGCCGAGGTTGACGAGGACGGCACCGGCGATCGCGGCGAACGCCCCGGACTCCTGCGAGTTCTCGACCATCGCAGGAGACGCGTCCACGGCGAGGAGCACGTTCGCCGTGAAGCCCGCCACGACGATGTTCGTCAGGCAGTGGACGAGGGGATGCCCCGCCCGCACCTCGGCCAGCAGCTCCGGCACACGGCGGTCGGTCCAGGTCAGCTCGGAGTGCATGGGCGACGTCCCTCCGCTCGTACGAACGAGATCAGGTTCGACAGGTCTCTCTCAGCCCGCGAGCGGTCCGGTCGGACCTCCGCGGGCACCCTGCGTCTCCACAGATCCTACCGATCCGGCCGCGGCGCGGCGGCCCGGTGGGCTCGGTCGCTCCGGTGCGCCCCGCACGGGTACCCTTGACGCCCGTGGCGACGAAGGACGTGAAGGCCGGGGCGCACGAGACGGCGCCGGAGCCCGACGACAGCGGGGCCGACTCGGACGACACCTCTCGCCAGCCGAAGAGCCTGCGGGAGATCGCGGGCGACCTCTGGCGCCCGAGGTTCGGCACGCGGCCGGAGCCTGGCGCCGGCCAGCGGGTGCCGACCACGAAGGACGTCGTCAACGGCCTCGCCCGCAACGAGCTCGCCATCGGCACGGCTCTCCTTCTCGCCGAGCTGGCGATCACGGTCGCGGACTACCTCGTCTGGCATCACTCGCACGACCTGAAGCTGCGCCAGCTCGCACCGGACGCCCTCGTCGCGGGACTCGTCGGCACGGCGATCATGGCCCTCGGAGTGGCGCTCCACCGCCGCGCCCTGCTCGGGTTCGCAGCGTTCATCGTCGGCATGGAGTCGATCTCCTTCGGCAACGTCTTCGGTCTGATCTACCTGTTCTTCGGGGGATGGCTCATCATGCGGGTCATGCGCAAGCAGCGCCAGGACAAGGCCATCGGCCTCGCGGCGTCGTCTGCCGACGCCCGCAGGACCACACGGTCGGCCCGCTCGACGCGACCGGTGCCGTCGGGCCCGAAGCCGTCGAAGCGCTACACCCCTCCGCGGCGCTCGGCTGCGGCGAGGAAGCGGTGACGATGCGGACCGCCCCGCCGCGGCGTCCCGCGCGCCTTGCCAGGCACGAGCGTTGAGGCGGTCGAGCGACGGGGCGCCGAGATGATCGCCGACGCGCTCGACGGCAAGAGGATTGCCGTCACCGGGGCGACCGGCTTCCTCGGCACCGCTCTCGTCGAGCGCCTCCTGCGCAGCGTTCCGGGGTGCGAGGTCGTCTTGCTGGTGCGACCGGGCCGTCGGCTCGGAGCGGCGGAGCGCACGGCACGCGAGATCCTGCGCAACGACTGCTTCGACCGGCTCCGGGCCGAGCTCGGCGACGGCTTCGCCGGCGAGGTCGCTCGCCGCGTCACCACGATCGCAGGCGACGTCGGGACCGACGGCCTCGGCCTCGACGAAGAGGCACGAGCGCTCCTCGCGAGCTGCGACGTCGTCGTCCACTCGGCAGCGACGGTCAGCTTCGACGCCCCACTCGACGGCGCCGTCGAGGTCAACCTGCTCGGACCGAGCCGTGTGGCGGCCACGATGCTCGACGTAGCGCGTGCCTACCGTCCCGCCGCTCGGCCGCTCCCCCATCTCGTCGCCGTGTCGACCGCCTATGTGAACAGCGGCCACCACGGGGACGCCAGCGAGGAGCTCGTCACGCAGAGCCGCTACCTCGCTCTGCCGGACTGGCGCGACGAGGTCGCCGCCGCGAGGCGCTCCCGCTCCGACGCCGACGCGAAGAGCCGGACGCCGGCGAAGCTCGCCGAGCTCCGCAGGGCCGCCCGACACGAGCTCGGTGCAGCGGGGACCGCTCTGCTCGCCGAGCGGACCGAGAAGCTGCGCGGGGAGTGGGTGGACGACACGCTCGTCGAGCTCGGCCGGTCGCGCGCGCGAGCTCTCGGCTGGCCTGACGCCTACGCCTACACGAAGTCCCTCGGCGAGATGGCGCTCGGCGACAGCCGCGAGGACCTCCCCGTGTCGATCGTGCGCCCCTCGATCGTCGAGTCCGCCCTCGAGGAGCCGCGCCCGGGCTGGATCCGAGGCTTCCGCATGGCCGAGCCGGTCATCATCTCCTACGCCCGGGGCCTGCTCCGGCAGTTCCCCGGCGTCCCGGAGGGAGTCGTCGACGTCATACCCGTCGACCTCGTCGTCGCGGCAATCATCGCCGTCGCCGCGCACGGCCCGGAGATCGCTGGCGGTGGTGACGACAGCGATCCCGTCGTGTACCAGATCGCGTCGGGCGTGCGGAACCCCTTCCGCTACGGCACCCTCGTCGACCTCTGCGAGCAGTGGTTCACCGAGCGGCCCCTCTACGACGCCAAGGGCCAGCCGATCGTCGTTCCCACCTGGTCCTTCCCCGGCCGTGGCAAGGTCCAGGGCGACCTCAGGCGCGCGGCGAAGGGCCTCCAGGCGATCGAGCGCATCGCGAGCATGCTGCCGGTGCGCGGCGCGCTCGCCGAGAGGGTCAGCGCCGTCGAGGAGAAGCGGGACCTCGCGGAGCGTGCCCTCGGCTACGTCGAGCTCTACGGCGCCTACACCGAGACCGAGGCACGCTTTCGCGTCGACCGGACCCTCGCGCTGTACGACTCCCTCGACGAGACCGACCGCACCGACTTCTGCTTCGACCCCGCTGTCGTCGACTGGGAGCACTACGTCACCAAGGTGCACCTACCGTCTGTCGTCGCGCACGCCAGGGTCCGGACCTCGCCGGGCCGGCGCGTCACGGCGAGCCGGGAGGACAGGGCGCGGGCGGCGATCCTGTCGGCCGAGCCACGCTGCGCGGTGTTCGATCTCGAGCAGACCCTCGTGAGCTCGAACGTCGTCGAGTCCTACGCGTGGCTCGCGACGCGTCACCTCGCCCCGCTCGCACGAGCACGGCTGGCGATCCAGCTCGTCGCCGAGGGTCCTCGTCTCCTCGCGCTCGACCGCCGAGACCGCGGCGACTTCCTCCGCTCCTTCTACCGCCGCTACGAGGACGCTCCGGTCGAGCGGATCCGTGACGACGCCTGGGAGCTCTTCGGTGACCTGATCCTCACCCGGTCGTTCCCCGACGGGTTGCAGCGCGTCCGCGACCACCGCGCGCTCGGCCACAAGACCCTGCTCATCACCGGGGCGCTCGACTTCGTCGTCGCGCCGCTCGCACCGCTGTTCGACGAGATCGTCTGCGCGCGCCTCGGCGAGCTCGACGGCAGGTTCACCGGTGAGATGGTCGCGACGCCGCCGACCGGCGAGGCCCGCGCGCTCCTCATGGAGCGCTGGGCGGCATCGTTCGGGCTCGGCAAGGAGTCGACCGTCGCCTACGCGGACTCGACGAGCGACCTGCCGATGCTCGAGGCAGCCGGCCACCCGGTAGCGGTGAACCCCGAGCCGAAGCTCTCCGCCGTCGCACGCAAGCGCGGCTGGCCGGTCGAGCTCTGGGAGCAGACGCGTGGTGGACCGCGCCGGCCACTCGCCGTGTCGACCCGGCGGGTCGGCACGCGCACCCCGGCGCCGCGGGCGGCTGCCGCTGGCACCCCGGCACCGGCTCGAGGACGGCTGTCGTGAGGGAGATCCTCGTCGAGCGAAGCCTCGCCCGCTTCGCCGCCGCACGCGCCGCGTCTGTGATCACCGGCGCTGGCAGCGGCATCACCGTCGGACCGCTCCGTCTCGCCGACCGCGAGCCTCGGGCGCTGCCGGGCCCGGACTGGCATCGCGTCTCGCCCGTGCTCGCGGGGATCTGCGGCTCCGACCTCGCGACGGTCGACGGGGCGAGCTCGCGTTACTTCGAGGCGATCGTCAGCTTCCCCTTCGTCCTCGGACACGAGATCGTCGGCATAGTCGACGACGGACCTCTCGCCGGCACCCGGGTGGTCGTCGAGCCGGTGCTCGGCTGCGTCGCCCGCTCGATCGAACCACTGTGCCCTGCGTGCGCGGCCGGCCGCAAGGGCGCCTGCGAGCGCATCGCCTTCGGCCACCTGAAGCCGGGCTTGCAGACGGGCTTCTGCGCGGACACCGGTGGCGGCTGGTCCGACGGCCTCGTCGCGCACATGTCACAGCTGCACGCGGTGCCGGTGGAGCTGCCCGACGAGGCTGCTGTCATGGTGGAGCCGGCGGCGTGCGCTATCCACGCGGCACTTCTCGGCGCCGTCGTTCCGGGCGAGCGGGTCGTCGTCCTCGGCAGCGGCACGCTCGGTCTCGCCACCCTCGCCGCCCTGCGCCACCACAGCCTGCCCGCAGCCGTCGTCGCGGTCGCGAAGCACCCCGTCCAGCGTGATCTCGCAGAGCAGCTCGGCGCCGACCAGGTCGTACGCCCAGAGGAGCTCGAGCGCTCCGTGCGGCGGCTCACGGGCTCCCTCGGCCTCGCGGGAGGAGGATCGCCGTCACGCCTCACAGGCGGCGCGGACGTCGTCTTCGACTGCGTCGGCTCGTCCTCGTCGATCGCCTCCTCGCTGGCGGTCGTCCGCCCCGGTGGGCGCGTCGTGCTCGTCGGGATGCCGGGCACGGTGCGGCTCGACCTCGCGCCACTCTGGCAGCGTGAGATCGCCCTCGTCGGTGCCTATGCCTACGGTTCGGAGCAGACCCCGGACGGACCGAGGTCGACGTTCGACCTGGCGTTCGAGCTCGTCGCGGCAGCGCGCCTCGAGCGGCTCGTCTCGGCCCGCTACCCTCTCGAGCGCTACGAGGAAGCCGTGCGCCATGCTGCGAACGCAGGACGGCGCGGCGCCGTGAAGGTCGTGTTCGACGTCGGCCGCTCCTCCTCCCCGGTCTGGCGGTCCGGGTCCCTGAAGACCGAGAACGTGGAGACGAACGCGTGAGTCCGAGACCTGGTTTCGTCCTCGAGGTGGACCGTTCGACACCACCGACGTTGTTCTGGCACGGGGAAGGATGGCGGCTCGAGCGCCTCCCCACCGGCAGCCGTGTCGTCTACCCGCCGGAGCCCCTCCCCGCTCTCGAGGACCCTGACGCGGCGATCCGCCACGCACTGGAGCACCCCGCTGGCGACTCCTCGCCGCTCTCCGCGCTTCTCCGTCCCGGGGCCAAGGTGACGATCGCGTTCGACGACGTCTCGTTGCCGCTTCCCCCCATGCGTGGTCCCGACGTGCGCCAGCGCGTCATCGAGGCCGTGCTCGACGCGGCCGCAGGAGCGGGCGTCGACGACGTCGTGTTGATCGCCGCGCTCGCGCTCCACCGGCGGATGACCGACGACGAGCTGCGCCACGCGCTCGGCTCCCGGGTGTTCGACGCGTTCGCCCCGCACGGCCTGCTCCTCCAGCACGACGCAGAGGACCCGGCCGGTGTCGTCCACCTCGGCCTCACGGACCACGGCGAGGACGTCGAGATCAACCGGCGGGCGGCCGAGAGCGACCTGCTCGTCTACGTCAACATCAACCTCGTCGCGATGGACGGTGGCCACAAGTCGGTCGCGACAGGGCTGGCGAGCTACAAGAGCATCCGCCACCACCACAACGTCCGCACGATGCAGCAGAGCCGCTCGTTCATGGACCGCCACCACAGCGAGCTCCACACGTCGAACTGGCGTATGGGCCGGCTCATCGCGAAGGCCGGTGTCAAGGTCTTCCAGATCGAGACCACCTTGAACCTCGACACCTTCCCGTCGCAGTTCTCCTTCCTGCAAAAGCGCGAGTGGGAGTGGTCCCTCCGGGACCGTGCTGCGTTCCACGCGACGAGCGCGGCGCTCGAGCGCACCCCGGCAGGGCTGAAGCGTCAGATCTTCCAGTCGATCCGCTCGCCGCACGCGCTCACCTCTGTCCACGCAGGCGAGGTGGAAGCGGTCCACGAGCTCACGCTCACAGACGTCCACCGCCAGCAGCTCGTACGCGTCGACGGCCAGGCCGACATCCTCACGATGGGCCTTCCCTACATCTGCCCGTACAACGTCAACTCGATCATGAACCCGATCCTCGTCGCGTGCCTCGGGCTCGGGTACTTCTTCAACCTCTACCGGGGCAGGCCGCTCGTGCGCGAGGGAGGGGTGTGCATCATGTCGCACCCGACGCCGTGGGCGTTCAACCCCGTCCACCACCCGAGCTACATCGACTTCTTCGAGCAGGTGCTCGCCGAGACCGTCGACCCGCTCGAGATCGAGGCGAAGTACGAGGAGTCGTTCGCCACCGATCCGTGGTACATCCACCTCTACCGCACCTCGAACGCCTACCACGGAGTGCATCCGTTCTACATGTGGTATTGGTGCGCGCACGCCCTCCAGCACCTCGGGCAGGTGATCGTCGTCGGCGGTGACCGGGCGGCCGTCCGCAGACTCGGCTTCAAGCCCGCCTCGAGCCTCGCCGATGCGCTCGAGATGGCCGAGGACGTCGTCGGGCGCGACCCGAGCATCACCCACCTGCACAACCCGCCGTTGTTCCTCGCCGACGTCACGTGAGCCCCGCACCGGAGCGTCCCGTCACCCGGGACCACCCCTCGCCCCTCGCCCAGCTCCCGCGCAAGATGCTCGGTGCGCTCGCTCCCCCTACCTGGCCGGGGACGGTCGAGCGGCCCTTGCCGCGCCGCCACGTCGGCACCGACTACGACACGAGCTGGTCCCGCACCCCCGTCGCGCGATTCGCACGGGCGATGATCACCGACAACCTCACCCGGCCGTTCGTCCGCCTCGCCGCAGCGCCGACAGTCGTCGGTGCCGAGCACCTCGACCCGCTCCGCGGTCCCGTCATCTTCGCGGCGAACCACTCGAGCCATCTCGACACCGCGATCGTGCTCAGCGCGCTCCCCGCCCGCTACCGTCACCACTGCGTGGTCGCGGCCGCGGCCGACTACTTCTTCGACCGGCGCTGGAAGGGCGACCTCTGGTCGCTCGCCCTCGGCACGATCCCGATGGAACGCTCCCGGGTGAACCGACGCAGCGTGGACCTCGCCGCCGAGCTCGTCGCGGACGGCTGGAGCGTCGTCATCTTCCCCGAAGGTGGGCGGACCACCGACGGCTGGGGCCAGGAGTTCCGCGGCTGGACCGCGTACCTCGCGAAGCGCTGCGGCGTGCCGGTCGTTCCGGTCCACCTCCACGGTGTGCGACCGATCTTCCCGAAGGGCGGGAGCCGCCTCCGGCCAGGCGAGGTCGAGGTCCGCTTCGGCGCTCCGCTCCGGCCACTCGCAGGCACCGCGGCGGCCTCGGGCAGTGGGGCGGCCTCGGGCAGTGGGCACGGCCGCGAGGAGGATGCGCGCCGTTTCGGCGCTCGCGTGGAGCAGAGCGTCGCCGCGCTCGCGGACGAGGCGGAGACCGACTGGTGGTCCGCGCGCCGGCGTGCAGCGCGGGGTGAGACACCCGACTTGCGGGGCCCCGACGCCGCACCCTGGCGCCGGGCGTGGTCACTCCCCGAGAGCCGGCGCTCGACCGGCAATGGTCGCCGGCGCTCCCCCTCCGCGCCCTGGTGACGCTGCACCCGCCAGGCGCACGAACGACGACAGCAACCAGCGCGGCACGTGTCCGACCTCGGACGCGAAGAACGGGCCGGAGGGGGGATCCGGCCCGCTCTTACTAGACTCACCAGGAATCGGAGGGGGGGTCCGATGTGTTCCTGAGGTCTGGCACCAGTATGCGCTCGGGCGAGCCATCGGTCAAACAGCTTCGGTAGATATCTGGTATCGTTTGTAGCGATGGATCTCCGGCAGCTCAATGCTCTCGTCGCCATCGCGGAGCACGGATCGTTCTCTGCCGCCGCCGACGCGCTCGCGACGGTCCAGTCGAACGTCTCGACCCACGTGAAGAAGCTCGAGCGGGAGCTCGGCACGGTCCTCGTCGACAGGGCGACCGGCGAGCTCACCGAGGCGGGCGAGCTCGTCGTCAACCGTGCACGCCGCGTCATCGGCGAGCTCGACGCGATGACCTCGGACGTCACCGCGCTCAGTCACGAGGTCGTCGGGACCGTCCGTCTCGGCGCGATCGGGACCGCGGCGCGTTGGATCGTGCCGCTGCTGCTCGACGAGGTCCCCGGCCGGCACCCGATGCTCCATCTCGTCTTCGTCGAGGCCACCGGGCTCGGCCTCGACGCCCAGCTCGCGCTCGGCCAGGTCGACGTCGCGGTCATCGCGCTCCCCGCGTCTGGGAGCGAGGTCCGGACGATCCCACTGTTCCGCGAAGATCTCGGCCTCGTCGTGCCTCGCGGCCACCCGCTCGACACCGGCGAGCCGGTCGACCCGGCCATCCTCCCCGAGCTGCCGCTCATGCTGCCGCTGCCGGGGAGCTCGTTCCGCGACGAGCTCGACGCGGTCGCCCGCGCGGCTGGCGTGGCGTTGCGGCCCCGCGCCGAGATGGACAGCCTGCGGCTCATCGCGACACTCACCTTCGAGGGCTGCGGCTTCTCGATCCTGCCGGCCGGGGCGTTGCCGTCCTTCCTCGAGGACTCGTGGGTGCTGCTTCCCGTCCGCGGGCTCCAGCCCCGGCTCGTCGGCGTTGCACAGCGCCGGCGCGGCCTGCCAGGTGCGCCGGTGCGTGCTGTGCTCGACATCCTTGCCGAGGTCGTCATGGACGAGGACCGCACGCCGCACGGCGTCTACCCCGTGGCGGGCTCCCGCCACATGAGCCAGAGCGGCGGACCACCACCGGGTGCGGCGACCTCGCCTGTCACGACGAAGCCGTGACGGCCGTAGAACTCGACGTTCTCCCGCTTCGAGCACTCGAGGTAGGCCGGTAGGCGGTCGGCGTCGCACCGCTCGAGAACGGGCGCGAGCAGCGCGGAGCCGACACCGCGGCGTTGGCGGGCCGGATCCGTCCCGATCGTGCCGAGGTAGTAGTGCCGGCCGCTCGGGTGTCGCGCGGCGAGCAGCATCGACAGCCGGCGCGTCGCGAGGAACCGCCCGGAGAGCAGCGGGACGAGCCGGAGGTGGGCGAGCACGTCCCGGGTCCGCGGCGCGAGCGGCGCCGGGGGCATCCACAGCGCCGCGGCGACACCGCCGGAGACGGTGTAGACCTCTCCGCGCGGCAGGTAGTTGTGCAAGAGCTGGACGCAGAAGAACCGGCTGAGCCGCTCCTCACGATGCGACGCGTCGGGAAAGATGTACGCCGCAACCGGGTCGTCAGCAAAAGCGCGGCCGAGCGCCGCCGCGACTGCCGGCACGTCGCCCCTCCGCGCCAGGCGCACCTCCCCCACGCTGGCGATGCTACTTCCCCAGCTGGTGCCTCCCCACCTGCTCCTGGGCTGGTGCCGTCAACGGCCACGGCCGCTCGTGGAATCACGAGCCCTCGCGAGACGTTGGCCTCTGTATGACCACCGATTCTGCAGGGACC
Organism: Acidimicrobiaceae bacterium; assembly: GCA_027365385.1. Classification (GTDB taxonomy): domain Bacteria; phylum Actinomycetota; class Acidimicrobiia; order Acidimicrobiales; family Bog-793; genus JAJZCK01. The sequence continues at coordinate 17,316 of DAHXNN010000211.1, forward strand.
CCCGCTTTCTCCGTCAACTTCGACTACCGCTGCCCCTTCGCCCGCAACGCGAACGAGCATGTCGTCACCGCGCTCCTGGCGGGCGCGCCCTGGCAAGTCCACTTCGCTCCCTTCTCGCTCACCCAGGTCCATCTCGAAGAGGGGGAGCCTGCCGCGTGGGAGCAGCCCGCCAAGCGGCCGGAGCTCGTCGCCGTCGCGGCCGGCGTCGCGGTCCGGGAGCGCTTTCCCGACGCCTTCCTCGCTGTCCATCTCGAGCTGTTCCGCGCACGCCACGACGAGCACGGCGACCTGCGCGATCGCGAGGTCGTCCGTGCGGCCCTCGCGCGAGGCGGGGTGGATCCAGACGACGTCTATGCCGAGCTCGAGGACGGTTGGCCGTTCGCGATGCTCGCGAGCGAGCACGAAAAGGCTGTCGCGGAGCACGCTGTCTTTGGCGTCCCGACCTTCGTGACGGGCAGGGAGGCGGCTTTCGTCCGCATCATGACTCGACCCGCTGGCGACGCGGATCTCGCACGACGGACGATCGAGCGCGTCCTCAGCCTGCTCACCGATGCACCCGAGCTGAACGAGGTGAAGCACACCACGGTCCCGCGCTGACTGCGGGACCGTGGTGCCGTCAGCTCTCGAGAGAGATCGGCTCGTCGTCCCGCGTCCCCGAGCCGAGAGCCACCTCCACCGGAACCGCAGCACCTGCCTGGCGGATTCGCTCGTCGAGCTCGACCACGAGCTCGGGGCTGTCCCGCAAGAACTGCTTCGCGTTCTCACGCCCCTGGCCGAGCTGCTCGCCTTCGTAGGTGTACCAGGCTCCCGACTTCTTCACGATCGCGAGGTCGACGGCGACGTCGAGGATCGAGCCCTCGCGACTGATCCCCTTGCCGTACATGATGTCGAACTCTGCCGTCCGGAACGGCGGGGCACACTTGTTCTTCACGACCTTCACCCGCGTCCGGTTGCCGACCATCTCCGACCCGTCCTTGATCGACTCGACCCTACGGATGTCGAGGCGCACGGACGAGTAGAACTTGAGCGCACGACCGCCAGGAGTGACCTCCGGAGAGCCGTAGATGACACCGATCTTCTCCCGCAACTGATTGATGAAGAGCGCGATCGTCTTCGACTTGCTCAGCGTGCCGGTAATCTTGCGCAAAGCCTGCGACATGAGGCGCGCCTGGAGCCCGACGTGGCTATCGCCCATGTCGCCTTCGATCTCGGCGCGCGGTGTCAGCGCCGCGACGGAGTCGATGACGATGACGTCGATCGCTCCCGAGCGGATCAGCATGTCGGCGATCTCGAGAGCCTGCTCACCGGTGTCGGGCTGGGAGATCAGCAGCTCGTCGATGTCGACCCCGATCGCCGACGCATAGACGGGGTCCATCGCGTGCTCGGCGTCGATGTACGCCGCGACCCCGCCGTTACGTTGGGCCTCCGCGACGACGTGCAGCGCGAGCGTCGACTTTCCCGACGACTCGGGTCCGTAGAGCTCGACGATCCGACCGCGGGGAAGCCCACCGACGCCGAGAGCGAGATCGAGCGACATCGCACCCGTGGAGATCGCCTCGATCCCCATCGTGAGGCTCTCCCCCATCCGCATGACAGAGCCCTTGCCGAACTGCTTCTCGATCTGGCCGAGCGCCGCCTCGAGTGCCTTGTCCCGCTCCATGTCTCTCCCTCTCCTCGCGGACCGGGCCGCTCCGGCGGCTCCGTGGCCGATCTCCACCTTGACGAGCGCACCCTACGAGGGCGCTGTATCAGCCGGTTCCCGTCGCTATCGGCCACGAGTGCCCGTCGGCCGGCCCGGCCGACTTGCACGACTGTAGTTCCGAACGTGTGTTCGGTGGTGGATGGTAGCCGCGCGCCGCAGCGCGCGGCGCCACCGATGGGAGCCGGGGTGGACCGGGCGGGCTCAGGTCTCGGCGAGGAGGCGGCGGCGGAGCTCGTCGAGGGTGGAGATGGTGCCGATCTGGCGGATCCGCTCGCGGGAGCCGGAGAGCCGGAGAGCAACAGCGTCCGGCGGCGATCCGGGTAGCGCTATGCCGGCGAATCCGGTGCCCGGCGCCAGTCCTTCCTGCGCCTCAGGCCCGGCGACCCCCGTCGTCGCGACGCCGACGTCCGCGCCGAGCAGGCGCCGGACGCCCTCGGCCATCGCCGCGGCTGCGTCCGGCGTGACGACCGGTCCCTCGGGGACGGCGAGGACGGCGTGCTTCACCTCGCTCGCATACGCGACGACGGCCCCACGGAACCACAGGCTCGCACCCGGCAGGGCGACGATACGCGATGCGATAAGGCCACCTGTGAACGACTCAGCGACGGCGAGCGTCCGGCCACGAGCGACGAGCAGTGCGCCGACGGCGTGCTCCATCGTCTCGTCGTCCACGCCAAACACCACCTCGCCGACGAGGGCACGGATCTCCGCCTCCTCTGCGTCGAGGGCGGACGCGGCCATCGCCAGGCTCGGTGACTTCACCGTCAGCCGGAGCTTGATCCCCTCGATCCCGCTCGCGAGGAACGCGATCGTCGGTGCGCCCGGTCCGGCGGCGTCGAGCGCGTCGAGACGGGGCGCGACGATCTCGGCAAGCCCCGACTCGCTCGTCCCCCAGGTCCGCAACGTCCTGCTGGCGATGACCGCCTGCTCGCCTGTCCGGGAGAGAAGGTCCGGCAGCACTGCCCGCTCGACCATCTCCCGCAGCTCGTCGGGCACCCCGGGGAGCGCGTAGACGACCTTCTCCCCGACCGGGCAGACGAGTCCGGGCGCGGTCCCGATCCGCTGCTCGATCGGTACGGCACCCACGGGAAGGTCCGCCTGCTTCGCGTTGATCGCCGCCATCTGCCGACCGCGAGCGGCAAACACCGCCTCGACGGCTGCGAGCAGTCCGGGATCACGCCGGACCGGGACGCCCATGAACGCGGCGATCGCCTCGCGCGTGATGTCGTCCTGGGTCGGGCCGAGCCCACCGCAGACCACCACCGCCTCCGATCGCCCGAGGGCGACCTGGAGCGCCTCGACGATGCGCTCCAGGTTGTCACCCACCCGGGTCTGGAACAGGCAGTCGACCCCCGCGCTCGCCAGCTGCTCCGCGATCCAGGTCGAGTTCGTGTCGACGATCTGGCCGAGGAGCAGCTCGGTCCCGACGGCGACGATCTCCGCGCGCACGTCCTGCTCAGACGGTCTGCGCGCTGCCGACGCGCAGCATCCGGCGCCCGTCGAGGAGGTACTCCCCGCCCGTGTAGATCGTCAACGCGACAGCGCACCACAGCGCGACCGCTACCGCGCCGTCGTGGTGCACGCCGATCGGCGGGAACAGTGCCATCGCGATCGCCGTGTCCTGGACGAAGGTCTTCACCTTGGCGAGCGGGCGGGCGGGGACGGACACGCCACGTCGGCCCGCGTGGACCCGGAAGACCGTCATGGCGGCCTCACGGAGAAAGATGAGCACGACGGGAAGCCAACCGACGACACCCGCCTCGGCGAGCGCGGCGAGCGCGGCGATCACGAGGAACTTGTCCGCCTGCGGGTCGAGGAACGCGCCGGAACGCGTCGAGCCGTGCCGCCGGGCGAGATGACCGTCGAGGCCGTCGGATCCGGCGAGGACGACCCAGAGCAGGAACAGCAACCACGACGACGGACCGGTCGTCGCGATGAGCACCGCGAGCACCGGCGACGCGAGGAGCCGGGCTATCGTCACCGCGTTCGCCGGAGTGGCGAGCGCGGTCGGCCCGAAGGCCTTGCGGGTCTCGCTCGACGAGCCGGCTCCGCTCATCGAGCGGCGAGCGCTGTCCCGCGTCGGGGCATCTCCCCGGCGGCATCGCACGGCACGGCGACGAGATCCGGCCCTTCCGCCGCGACGACCTCGACCGCCACGATCGATCCTGGCTGGAGGGAGAGGGGCAGGCGGACCACCCCGTCGATCTCCGGTGCCTCACGGTGCGAGCGGCCCACGCCCGGCGCGTCGACGAGCACCTCGACGATGCTCCCGACGAGACCCGCGCGCCGGCGGGCGGTGAGCGCGTCCTGGATCTCCGCGCACTCCCGCAACCTCTCGAGCGCGAGCTCGGCCGGGACGACCTCCGGGAGCGACGCGGCGAAGGTGCCCGGCTCCTCGGAGAACGTGAAGAAGCCGGCCCAGTCGAGCTCCGCCTCGACGAGGAACGCGAGGAGCTGGTCGTGGTCCTCCTCGGTCTCACCCGGGTAGCCGAGGATGAACGACGACCGCATCGCCGCGTCCGGCGCCTTCGCGCGGATCTGCTCGATCCGTCGCAGGAAGCGGCTCGCGTCGCCGACACGTCGCATTCGTCGGAGCAATGGACCCGAGACGTGCTGGAGCGAGAGGTCGAAGTACGGCACATCCGTCGCACAGATGGCGTCGACCAGCTCGTCGGTGAGCGACGACGGGTAGAGATAGAGCAGGCGCACCCGGTCGGTCCGCTCGGCGACTGCCTCGACGAGAGAGACGATCCCGGCACCGTCGGACCGGGCGGCACGTGCCGATCGGTCGTGTCCGTAGGACGCGAGGTCCTGCGCCACGAGGACGACCTCTCGCACGCCGAGCTGGTCGACCTCGTCGAGGACCGCCGCGAGCGGGCGTGAGCGCTGGGGCCCCCGGAAGCCGGGGATCGCGCAGAACCCACATCGTCGGTCGCAGCCCTCCGCGACCTTCACGTACGCCCACGGTGCCTCGGCTGGGCGACGCGGCATCTCGAGCAGATCGAGAGCGGGGATCGTCTCGCCAGCTCGCGGCCGCCAGCGACGCTCCGCGCCGCGGCCGGGACCGAGCGCGATCTCGACGGGCACACCGACGTCCGCCACGACGTCCACCTCGGGTAGGGCGGCAGCGAGCTCCTCGCCTGCCCGGGCCGCGAGGCACCCGGTCACGACGAGACGCGCGCCCGCGCGCCGCGCGTCGGACAGGGCGAGGATGGTCTCGACGGACTCGGCGCGCGCAGGCTCGATGAACGCGCACGTGTTGACGACCACGACGTCCGCCTTGCCGTGAAAAAAGGAGCGAGGCAAATGAATTCCAGCAGGTTTCAATTTTAGACAGAAACAAAATGGAAAATCTTTTTTCTGGTGTCGATTACGTTTTTCACAATGCGGCAGTGACATCGCCACCTGAATTTGAGGAAAGACCAT
>DAHXNN010000231.1 GCA_027365385.1 Acidimicrobiaceae bacterium
CGCGTCGCTGTCGATCCGACCGCCGAAGTTGTTGCAGCCGAGACCGACCTCCGTCACCTCGAGCGTCCCGATCCGCCTAGTCCTCATCGCTGTCCTCTCCGTCTCCGGCCCTGCCTGCTTCTCCCGGTGGCCCCACGGCACCGGTCCCGTGCGATCTGTCCACGCGATCGGCTCTGTCCGCGAGGCGGGTGACGCTGGCGACGATTGCCGGGATGAGCGCGGGGGGCAGGTCGTGGCCCATACCAGCGAACGTCACGATCTCAGCCCCTGGGATCGCGGCGGCGGTCGCATGGCCACCGGAGACTGCTACGAGAGCGTCCGCCTCGCCGTGCACGACGAGCGCCGGTAGCGTGAGCCCGCGGAGAGCGGGGGTCCGGTCCGGCGAGGCGACGATCGCAGCGAGCTGGCGAGCGACGCCTGCGGCGTCGTGCGACCGGTCGTACCGTGCGGCGGCTTTCGCCCGCGCCGCTGTCTCGTCGAAGGGGAAGCCCGGCGATCCTGTGACACGATTGCCGGCGACCGACTGCTCGATCGCCTCGTCACGTCCAGTCGGAGCTGCGCGCAAGAGGACTGCGAGGGCTTCAGGGGAGGGTTGGCCGACGGCGGGATCGCCGGTCGTCGACATGATCGAGCAGAGGCTGGACAGGTTGTCGGGGTGCCGGATGGCGAGCTCCTGGGCGATCATGCCTCCCATCGAGACACCGACGACGTGGGCGCGGCCGATGCCGAGCGTGCCGAGGAGGCCGGCGGCGTCATCCGCCAGGTCCGCGAGCAGGTACGGCGCTCGATCTGGATGCCCCGCGTCGCGGACCAGGTCTGGCATGCCGAGCGCGTCGAGGTGGGTCGAGAGCCCGACGTCTCTGTTGTCGAAACGGACGACGCGAAAGCCGGCGGCGACGAAGCCGTCGACGAGCTCGTCCGGCCAGTCGACGAGCTGTGCTCCGAGGCCGTGGACGAGCAGGAGCGGCCGGCCGGACGGCGGCCCGAGCACCTCGACGCACAGAGAGAGGTTGCCGACCTGGACCGATGTCGTCGTCACGGCGCCGAGGCCAGCCGGTCCGACCCGCGCGCTGTCCTCGGTGTCGTCGGGCATATCGTCATCGTCCCCGCCCGGCCGGAGGGGCGTCAAACCGAGGCACGCCGGGGACTGCGGGTCCGGGTGGCTCGAGCAGCGCGACGGTCTCGACATGCTCGGTCATCGGGAACTGGTCGAAGGCGCGGAGCGTTGGCATGGACCAACCTGCCCGTAAAGCGACCGCGAGGTCGCGCGCGAACGAAGCAGGGTCGCATGCGACGTAGGCGACCCGTCGAGGCGCAGGCTCGAGCTCGACGAGGGCGGTCATGAGCTCGGCTCCCGCGCCCTGGCGCGGGGGGTCGAGCACGACGAGGTCGTAGCTGCCGAGCGACGCGAGGAGGGCTGGGCCGACATGGGCCTCGCGCACCTCGACGTGCGCGAGCCGGCGCGTGTTGTAGCGGGCGTCCGCGCACGCACCACGGTCACGCTCGACGGCAAGGACGCTGCCGTGCGCACCGACTGCCGATCCGAGCAGGACGGAGAACAGCCCGACGCCTGCGAACAGGTCGAGCACGGTCTCGCCGCGCTGCGGCGCGAGACCGTCGAGCACGGCACGGCCGAGCACGGTCGGACCGTGGCTGTGCGCCTGCCAGAACGATCCCGCGGAGACCCGGAAGGTGTGCCCGAGCACCTCGGTGCGCACGCTCCCGGGACCTCGGATCGGGCGACCGTCGGCGACGAGGCCCGTCGCCGGGGCGAGGAGCCGTGGCGCCACTGCCGGCCAGCGGCCCCCCCGGCTCGTCGCAGCGACGAGCGCGTTGGCGCCACCGGCGCCGGGCTTCTCCGCTGACGGAGCCCGCGCTGCCCGGGTGGCTGCCACCGGCGCGAGGACCTCTACCTCGAGCCCTGGATGCCAGTGGGCGCGTTGTGCCCCGGTCGCGGTGATCGAAGCTGTCGCGACGGCGCACTGCTCCACGACCTCGACGTCGTGCGAGCGGTGTCGCCGCATCCCTAGCCGTCCGTTCCCGTCCGTGGCGAACCGGACGCGCGTCCTCCATCCGAGCCCGTTGGGTGCTCCGGGGAGCTCCTCGACCAGCACGGAGCAGTCGAGCCCTGCGAGACGGCGGAGCTGCTCGGCGAGGAGCGCTGCCTTCAGCCGGCGCTGCTCGCCGAGCTCGACGTGCTGGAAGTCGCAGCCGCCGCAACGCTCCGGTCCGGCGTGCGCGCATGGAGGCTGGACGCGGGCGGCCGAAGGTTCGAGGATCTCCACGGCGTCGGCACGCAGGTACGACGTCGCGATGGCGGTCACGCGCGCCCGCACGAGCTCGCCGGGCAGGGCATGGCGCACGAAGACGACACGGCCGTCGTCGGCGCGGGCAACGGTGGATCCGCCCGCGGCGATGGCACCGCAGCGCAGCTCGAGCAGCGGGAGCCCGAGGACCGTGCTCTGCAGTGCGCGGGGTGCACGTGTGTGGTGACGCCGCCGCCGATCTTGCCCGCCTCGGTGCTCCGGGGGGCGGCGTGCATCGGGCTGCGGCATCGCAGGAGTGTCGCGCCGCTGACCCACTCGTGTCACTCGGGTCCTGTCACTCGGGTCGTGTCACACCGACGCGTCGCTCTCGTCGGCGAGCCGCCGGAGCACCGACGCGGACGTGGCTGCGCGAGATGCCCACCAGCGCGACGGGTCGAGGTGTGGGTCGGTGGCCTTCGCCGGACGGACGGCGTGCAGTGCCGCCCAGCGGTGCGCGTGGTCGGAGAGCGAGCGGAGGGTCGCCGCGCTGTCCTGTTCGAGCATGGCCCGCAGCGCGAAGCGCCGTTCGCCGCGCCGCATGCCGACACCTGCGAGGACGGCTGTTCCCGCGAGATCCCCCTGGGTGAGGACGAAGCCCGAGCGTACCGGTGTCGTCAGCGCGTCGAGCAGCTCACCGAGCGACATCTCGGCAGTGACGGGCGGGGGGGCGGCTCGCAGCGCGAGCGGGAGGTCGTGTGGGGCGGCGCTGACGCCGACCTCGCGGGCGAGCGCGGCGGCGGCGAGGCGTGACCACCTGCCGACGGCCGGGCTCGCCCGGTGCGCTGCGTCGAGGTAGCCGGGGACCCACGACCAGAGGTGCTCCCAGAGGACCGACTCGCGTACGTGGCCGAGGCGCGTTCGAGCAGCGGGGGTGCGGCAGGTCTCGGCGGCCTCGCCGAGCTCCGCGTAGAGACCGAGGACGTTCGCGAGGTGGTCGGCATCGGGCGGAGGGCTCATGCCGAGAGCTCGCCAGCAACCTGCCACCCGGTCCGCGCCCTCGCCCCCGAGCTTGCCCTCGGGGCCTAGGTGGATCGACGCGTAGGGCGGCAGCTCGAGCACGAACAGCCGGGTGTGCTCCGCGCGGGTCCATGGCGGGAGATCGAGCGCGGCGATGACGCCGGCCGCAGCGCCGCCGTGGAGAGCCGTAAGCGAGCCGAGGGCGCGGAGGAGCTCGAAGCGACCGCTGGCGGCCGGGGTGGCTGCGCCGCGGGAGCGACTCGTCGTGCTGACGGTCACCGCGCGTCCACCGGCAGGGCGAATAGCGGCAGCGCCGGCTTGAGGGGTCGCATCAGCCACGACGGTCGCCGGGTGCCGTCGGGGCTGACGGACCCGGCCGGGCGCGTCCGGGCCATCCACGCCCGGTAGACCTCGCGTGACTTCGCCGTGTCGACGGCGACGTCGCCGTGGCTGTCACCAGGCTGGGCTGGGCGCACGCGCACCGCTTGGTGCCAGCAGTGCATGCCGGAGATGGGGTCGGGGTGGACGGGGAAGGTGAGGTTCTGGTGGACGCCGGTGTCGGACCACCAGATCCGTCGGGTGTCCGGGTCCGCCGACGCGTAGGGCGCGACGCGGTCTCGTGCTTGCATGGACCAGCCCGCCTCGCCGAGGCGGAGCGCGACGGTCGCCATCATGCCGCCAGGGCTGACCTGGTCGTGACCGGCGAGCTTCCAGCGGCCCATGTGGTGCGAGCACGCGACGACGCCGGGCCGGATCCCCTCCGTGATCCACGCCTTCGCGACGAAGTAGCCGATCTCGGTCTCGACCCGGACGAGGTCGCCTGTCCGGGCGATGCCGAGCCGCTTCGCATCACCCGGGTGGACCCAGACGGGGTTCGTGTGCGAGAGCTCGTCGAGCCACTTGGAGTTCGCAGAGCGTGTGTGGATCTGGGTCGGCAGGCGGAACGTCGAGAGCAGCACGAGCTGGTCCGGCGCGAGCTCGCGCGGGTGGACGTGCGAGCGGATGTAGCCCGGAAGCGCGTGCTCCGGCCAGCCCCAGGACGCGAGGGTCGAGGAGTAGAACTCGAGCCGGCCCGACGGGGTGGGAAACCCGGCAAGGATTGCACCGTCGACCACGACGCCGACCGGGCGGCGGCCGCTCTCGTCCGGAGCGGGGCTCGCCGTCGGGACGACGTTGGGGCTCGCCGGCTTCGGCGCCGACGTGTACACGCGTCCGGTCGGACTCACGGTCGTGTCGACGAGCTCGTCCACGGGGACAGCGCGGGCGAACACCGCTCCCTGGCCGCGTGTGATCTCGAAAGCGCCGTAACGGCGCATGTACGCAAGCGGGCTGAGGCCCTCTGCGGCGGCGGCCTCCGGCAAGCCCGGGACGGAGCGCTCGAACATCCAGCCGTAGTACTCGTCGACGGTCAGCTTCTCGCCCGGGCGGGCGCGGGACTCGTGGTACTGGCGGATGCCGAGAGCGCCGTCGGGGTCGATCCGCCAGGAGAGCTCGATCCACAGCTCGTTCTCCTCCCAGACCTCTCCGGGGTTGACCTGGCGGGTGTCGGTGACCGTCTCGCCGAGTCGCTCACGTGCGGCACGGAGCACCGGCTGGCGGAAGCCGACCCACTGCCCGTCGTACTGCTCGTAGGAGTGGGTGTCGTGGCGCTCGGAGGCGTGGCCCATCGGCAGGATCCAGTCGGCGAAGTATGCCGACTCGTTCCACGTCGGGGTGAGCGCGACGTAGCATCCGACCTTCTCCTCGTCTGTGAGGGCCTCCATCCAGCTGAGTCCGTCGGGGTTCGTCCACACCGGGTTGTAGACCCGAGAGAAGTACGTGTCGAGTCGTCCGCGCCCGTCGGCGAGGAGATGCGGCAGGAGGAAGCTCATCTCGTTCTGGGCGAGGGGGAACTCGAGTGGCCACGAGAGGTCCTGCCAGACGCCCGGATGGGGCGGCGTGTGGATCGGCCTCGGCACGAACTTGTTGTAGGCGTTCGGGAAGGTGCCTCCCTCCGTCGCGACCGCGCCGAGGAGCGCGGCAAGGAAGAACACGGTCCGGCTCACCTGCCAGCCGCCGAGGTTTCCCGCTGCGGCGGAGCGCCACGAGTGGCAGGAGAAGCGCGTACCTGCGCTCGCGACGACCTCCGCGACCTCCGCGATCGTCGACGCGTCGATCCCCGACTCGGCTGCGGCGACGTCGAACGTCCAGCTGTCGTAGAGCGCGGAGAGGGACTCTTGGAAAGACGAGAACGTGCGGTCGAGGTCTGGTCGGTACGCGTCGAGGTACTCCGCCCAGTTCCACCAGCGGCGGACGAATTCCCAGTTCACCCTGCCGGACGTGATGATATGGCGGGCAATTGCAAGGTTGATCGCCGTCTCGGAGCCCGGCTGCGGCGAGAGCCAGTAGTCCGCGTGCGTCGCCGTGTTCGACAGCCGCGTGTCGAGCACGACCACCTTCGCGCCCTTCGCCCGCGCCTCGGTGATCCGTTGCGCGTGTGGGTTGAAGTAGTGCCCGGTCTCGAGGTGTGCGGAGATGAGGTAGATCACCTTCGCGTTCGCGTAGTCGGGGCTCGGCCGATCGATGCCGGTCCAGAGCTGGAAGCCCGTCCTCCCCCCGCTCGAGCACACGTTCGTGTGCGAGTTGTGCCCGTCGACGCCCCAGCTCGCGAGCACCCGCTCGGTGTAGCCGTCCTCACCGGGCCGTCCGATGTGGATCATGATCTCGTTGTGGCGCTTCTCGATCAGCGCCTTGCGTATGCGGCCGGCGATCGCGTCGAGCGCCTCGTCCCAGCTGGCTCGCTCCCAGAGCCCCTCGCCGCGCGCTCCGGCCCGCTTGAGCGGGTAGAGGATCCGATCCGGGTCGGTGACCTGGTTGATCGTGGAAGGTCCCTTCGCGCAGTTCCGTCCACGCGACCCGGGGTGCTCGGGATTGCCCTCGAACTTGCGTACCTGCAGGGTCTCGCGGTCGACGTAGGCAAGCAGACCACAGGCGGACTCGCAGTTGAAGCAGGTCGTCGGGACGAGCATCGAGTGGCGCTCGACCCGCGTCGGCCATGCCCGCGAGTCGAGCTCGACCCAGTCGTCCCAACGCTCTCGCGGCGGGAAGGCTGCGAGGTGGATGCCGCTTGCTCCGGGGTAGAACGTCTCGCCGCGGCTCTCGGTGGCGTGGCGTGCGGCTGAGACCCGAGTGCCGAGGGTGTCGAGGTCGATCGTGTCTTTCGGCATGGCGATGCCTCCTTCAGGCGAGCGGTACGGACTGGCCAGCCTGGACGTAGGCGTGCTCGTAGGCAAGCAGGCCGAGCAGCGCGACCGGTGCAGCCGCCACACCGATCCACGGCGCTGCGACGGAGGCGCCGACGAGCACGATGCCGGCCCAGAAGGCTCGGGCGAAGCGACCTTGGACCATCTCGTGCGCGGCGAGATGCGCGTGGGCGGTCGGGTGGGCGAGCGCCGTCTCGGCGGCGACGAAGACGAGGTGCGCACTGGCTGTCACTGCAAGGACGGCTTCGACTGCGACGATGCCGCGGTGCGGCGAGAGCCAGACGGCGAACGGGAGCACGGATGCCGTGCCTGCGTAGGCTGCCTGCACGGCGAGGTGCGGGAGCAGCATCGGGCTCTGCCAGAGATCCCGTGCCTTTGCCTGCGCGAAGAGGAAAGCGGTGTAGCAGGCAGTCCCGACGCCAAGCGGCACTGCGGCCCATGCGAGACCTTCGCGGGCGGTCGTGAGGCCGACGGCGGATGCGAGCAGGTACAGCGTGACGACGCCACCGTAGGCGGCGATGACGAACGATCCGCGCACGAGCCAGCTCCGCCACTGGTGGCGGGTGAAGATGAGGTAGAAGCGCGTCGGGTGCTTGAGGTCCCAGATCAGCAACGTGCCGGTCACCGCCAGGAAGCCGAGCGCGAGAAGGGGTGCCACGAAGCGGACCGTCGCATCGCCCCATCCGAGCTGCCCGGCGATCGCCAGGAGGACTGGGACGAGGAAGCCGCCCGAGGCGATGCCCTTGGTCCAGGTGTAGAGGCTCACCCGCCACCCCCAGGGGGCCCGGTGGGGGATGTCGTAGGACAGGAGGGCCGCTGCAGAGGAGCTCGCGGCGCCTGGGTGACCCGACGCGACCTGCTGGGCACCATCGCCGCCCTGGGTCGCCCAGGCGTAGAGGTCGCCGTCTGGGCGGCGGGCCGCCAGCGGGTCGAGCGTCGCGTGGTGGGCGCCTTTGTAGAACACCCCCGGGCGCGTGTGCTTCTCCGGTCGGCGCACCGTGACCGCCTCGCGTTGCACGATCCGTGCCACGGGTGACGCCGGGTCTGCGAGGTCGCCGACGAGGATTGCCCCGGTCGGGCAGACGGACACGCATGCCGGCTCGAGCCCTATGTCGAGGCGGTGCGCACAGAGGTTGCACTTCTCGGCTGAATGGTCCTCGGGGTTGACGAAGATCGCGTCGTAGGGGCAGGCGGCCATGCACGCCTTGCAGCCGATGCAGATCGACTTGTCGACATCGACGATGCCGTCCTCGCGCTGGTACATCGCCTTCGTCGGGCATGCTGCCACGCACGGAGCGTCGCCGCACTGGTTGCAGCGCGTCACCTGGAAGGATCGGCGGACCTGGGGGAAGATGCCCACCTCGACGGACTTGACATAGGTGCGCGTGACGCCGAGCGGCACAGAGTTCTCGCTCTTGCAGGCCGTCGTGCAGGCGTGACAGCCGATGCAGCGCGTCTGGTCAAGCACCTTCACCCAGCGTGGGCTCGCTGTCGTTCGGGGTGTCGCAACCGTTCGAGGGGTCACCGTCGGCTCACTCTCGGAGACTACGGGCAGCCGCTCCCAGGTGGCACCCGTCGCTGCGTTATGATCTCCAAAGTTGTTCTTATGAGCCGGCGATCTCGAGAAGGCGCTTCGCGAGCGGGGAGAGGCCGCGCTCGACGAGCCACGTCCCACGCAGCACGCGGCCGAGGTCGATGCCGGCAGTCGGGATCTCGACGAGCCGCCCTGCGGCGAGGTCGCCGGCAACGGCGAGCAAGCTCACCACCACCGGCCCACGCCCGGAGCGAGCGGCCGCGAGGATCGCCTCGGTCGAGCCGAGCTCGAGCCGGGTGCGGAGCCCGCCGAAGGGAGCGAGCGCCGTCTCTAGGACCTCGCGGGTGCCCGAGCCGTGCTCGCGCACGACGAGCTCCGTCCTGGCGAGCTCGTCGCCGGTGACGGCTGCGCCGCGGCGCGCCCAGGGATGCGCGGGGTCGGTGAACACGGCGAGACGGTCGTCACGCACGGCGACGGTGGCGACAGCGGCCGGAGGTTCGAGCTTGCCCTCCACGAAGCCGAGGTCGACAGAGCCGTCGGTCACGCGCTCCAGCACTCCGGCAGAGTTCGAGACCTCGACGGTGACGCTGAGGTCGGGCATGGCGCCGTCGAGCGTGGCGAGCCAACCCGGGACGAGCTGGTCGGCGACGGTGAACGAGGCCGCGACTCTGAGTCGTGATCTCCGCTGTGCACGCAGTCCTTCGACGGCGGCCATCATCGCCTCCGCCTCGCCGACGACGCGCTGGCTCCACGCGACGACCCGCTCGCCGTCGGGGGTCAACCGGGTGCCGGACCGATCCCGGTCCAACAGGTGCAGGCCCAGGCTCCTCTCGAGCTGACTCATGCGCATGCTCACGGCGGGCTGCGAGACGTGGTGCCGCTGCGCCACCTGGCCGAGGCTGCCGAGCCGCGCCACCGAGCAGAGCAGGTCGAGCGCCGCGAGCTCGGGGGTGTCGTGGGGAAGCACCCTCACACTGTATAGCGGTCCTCCCCGAAGCCAAATCGGATCTTATGTACTAGTCCACATCATACCTGGAAAATTGCACGTGAAAAAGGTGGAATGTGCGCATAAGCATAATGATGTCTTATCGTTCGTGCGTCTCCCCGGTCCCGCTTTCGGGAGTCTTCTTGCGCATCCCGAGCAGCCAGAGAAGGAGTCGGCCCGGTATCGCGGGTCGATGGCTCGGCTTGTCGTCTGATCCATGGCCAAATCTGCCGTAGCGGAGCCCGAACCCGCTTCCGCCGCCGACACCCGGGAGCGAGAGAGCGTTCGGCTCCTCGTACTTCGGTACCTTCGGCAAGCGCCGCCTCGGCTTGCGTGGCTTGTCGCCGTCTGAGCCCATCCTCAGTTCATTCCCACATAGCGGTCGGGCCAATCGTCGCCGTGCCGCGCCGACGGGGTGACCGGATCGCGACGATGATGAGTCCGTGGGGAGCAACCGGCGGCCGGTCGAGCGCACCCGCGTGCCCGTCCCTATCCTCGGCCGGCGCCTGCCGTCGGGTCGGGGTGCGATGGAGCAGCCCAACGTCACCGGAGACGGCGAAGCGGCGCTCTCCCTGCGTTTCTGGGTGGGGGTCGTGCTGACGGGCGTCGCAGCCGGGCTGTTTGGCGACGCGATGATGGCAGTGCTCTCGCAGGCGGAGCACCTGGCGTTCGGCTACCGGTCGGGCGACTTCCAGACTGCCGTCGAGCACGCTTCAGATCTCCGTCGAGTCGCCGTGCTCGCCGCGGCAGGTGCGTTCGGAGGTGTCGCCTGGTACGTGCTCCGCCGCGTCACGACGGGTGAGACGTCCGAGGTGGACGACGCGATCTGGCGCGGCGACGGGCGACTTTCCTTCCGCCGTAGCCTCGGTACATCGCTCATCTCGGAGATCGTCATCGGAATGGGCGCCTCGATCGGTCGGGAGTCGGCGCCGAAGCTCATGGCCGGCGCGTCGGGAAGCGTGGTCTCGGGCTGGCTCGGGCTCACGACCCCGCAGCGACGGCTGCTCGTCGCCTGCGGCGGCGGAGCGGGACTTGCGGCGGTCTACAACGTCCCTCTCGGCGGGGCGCTCTTCACCGCCGAGGTCCTTATCGGCACCGTCACGCTTCCCGTCGTTCTCCCGGCTCTCACGTGCTCGTGGATCGCGACGATGGTTGCCTGGGCCTACCTGCCGACCCACGCTACCTATGTCGGGATCCCGGACTACCGCTTCTCCGCCAGCTTGCTCGTCTGGGGCGTGCTCGTCGGACCGGTCATCGGCCTTCTCGCCTCCGGACACATCCGGCTCGTCGGGTGGGTCTCCCACCATGCAGCGAAGGGCAAGCTGGCCCTTGCCGCGCCGCTCGTCGCGTTCACGCTGCTCGGCCTCGTCGGTATCGCCTACCCCCAGCTGTTCGGCAACGGCAAGGACATGGCCCATACGGTGCTCCTCGGCGGTGGCAGCCTCGGGCTCCTCTTCGCGCTGTCGGTGCTCAAGCCGCTCGCCACCGAGCTCTGCCTCGCGAGTGGCGCGTCAGGAGGGCTGTTCACTCCCTTCATGAGCACGGGCGCAGTGCTCGGCGGTTTCCTCGGCCTCGCGTGGAGCCACCTCTGGGGAGGCTCTCCAGTCGGAGCGTTCGCGATGATCGGCGCGGCTGCGATGGTCGGGGCGTCGATGCAGGCGCCGCTCGCAGGTCTAGCGCTCGTCCTCGAGCTGACCCACAATGGGTTCCAGCTCATGGTGCCGATGATGGCGGCGACGGTCACCGCGACGCTGGTCGCCCGCCACGTCGATGGCTACTCGATCTACTCGGCACGCCTGCGAGCCGAGCCCTCGGCGCCCGGGTCGGACGCGCCCGGAACGGGGGATGCGGTGATGCGGTAGGGAGCCGGGAACGGTCTTCCGATCCGGTCGTGCCGTAGTATCGGTGTAGGCCCGGGCGCGCCGGTGCGGCTGCTACGGGGGGCGAGATCCCCCTCGGTGCCGCAATTGGCCGGCGCCACGAGACGGGACGCCGACTGGAGGACACGGTGATGGGCGCGACGACGAGCAGAGAGGTCCGCCTCGCGCGGCGACCGACGGGCATGCCCGTGCCGGAGGATTTCGCCGTCACGGAGGTGGATGTCGCCGAGCCGGCTCCTGGCGAGGTGCTCGTCCGCAACCGCTTCGTCTCGGTCGATCCGTACATGCGCGG
>DAHXNN010000011.1 GCA_027365385.1 Acidimicrobiaceae bacterium
GCCTCCAGTCCTATCCGGATCTCCTCGCGCTCTTCCACTGACAGCGCTGTGCCTGGCATGCTTGAGCCTCCACTGGTTGTTGCTTCGGTCTGACCCGGCCATCATGGCCGGTCCGTTGCAACGACCGGTGGAACTCGCCCACCATGAGCGCTCCCCGGTTTGCCACCAGCTGGTAGTCCAGACCGAGGCGCCGGACCGCGGCAAGGACCGCGAGCTCGTCAGTGGCCGAGCACGCGAGCAGGACCGCGCCGTTCTCGGCGACGACCATCGAGACCCCACTCTCGAGCCCGCGGAACGTCGCACGGAGGCCACCCAGGGTCCGCCCCGTGACGAGCAGCGTGGCGAGCCCCGACGTACGCGCACGCCGGAGCGCGTCGAGGATCCCCGGTAACAGCACGTCGTGCTGGGCGATCGTCCCGTCGGCGTCGAGGGCGACGGCCCGGAAGTACCCCGTCACGTTCCGCCGCGCGCCTACCCGGCTCGCAACCGACCGGTCGGCGCCCGGTCGTCGAGCCAGGCGGGCAAGTCGGCTGTGACCTCGACGCCGTCAGGCTCTACGACCGTCGAGGTGCCGGGTTCTCCCGCCCACGTCCCAGTGGCCATTGCCCTACCGTAGAGCAGCGCCCAGGCGCTCGACGGACACGAGGAGCAGGAGTTCGATGACCGGTGAGGTGCTCCGCTGGGGCGTGCTCGGCACGGGAGGCATAGCGAGGTCCTTCGTCGCGGATCTCGCCATGACGACGTCCGGCCGTGTCGTCGCCGTCGGCTCGCGAGAGCGGGGGTCCGCGGATCGCTTCGCCGACACGTACGGCATCGACCGCCGTCACGGGTCGTACGAGGCTCTCGTGCAAGATCCCGAGGTCGACGTCGTCTACGTTGCCACTCCGCATCCGATGCACCACCCCGACTGCCTTGCAGCGCTCGACGCCGGCAAGGCGGTCCTCGTCGAGAAGCCGTTCACGATGGACGCCGAGGAGGCGCGCGAGCTCGTGGAGGCCGCCCGCTCGCGAGGGCTCTTCCTCATGGAGGCGATGTGGACGCGCTTCTTGCCCCACGTCCGCGAGATCCGCCGGCTGATCGCGGACGGAGTGCTCGGCGAGATCGTGAGCGTCACAGCGGACCACGGCCAGTGGTTCGCCTACGACCCGGACTTCCGTCTGTTCGCACCTGGACTCGGAGGCGGCGCGCTCCTCGACCTAGGCGTCTACGTCGTGTCGTTGGCGTCGATGGTGCTCGGCAGGCCGGACCGCGTCATGGCGCTCGCGGATCGAGCTCCCACCGGTGTGGACAGCCAGACGTCGGTGCTCCTCGGCTACCCCGGAGGCGCACAGGCGGCTCTGACCTGCACGCTGCTCGGCCGGAGCCCGAACCGCGCCGCGATCGTCGGGACACTGGCGCGCATCGAGGTCGACGGAGTGTTCTACGCCCCGACGACCTTCTCGCTCGTCTCGAGGGATGGGGTCACCACTCGCTACGAGCATGCTCACGAAGGGCGGGGCCTGCGCCACCAGGCGGACGAGGTCGCCCGCTGCCTGCGCGACGGTCTCGTCGAGAGCCCCTCGATGCCTCTCGACGAGACCGTCGCCATCATGGAGACCATGGACGCCGTACGCGCGTCGTGCTCGAGCGGTGGAACGTAGCGTGTCCGCAGTCGAGACCGACGAGACGGCGATGGCGACGGCGATCGCTCTCGGCGACGAGGTTCGCACCACCACCTCGCCCAACCCGTGGGTCGGCTGCGTGGTCGTCGCTCCGGGCACGGGGCGGGCGTTCTACGGCGCGACCCAGCCGCCCGGTGGCGCGCACGCCGAAGTCGTCGCCCTCGGCGCGGCCGGGGCGGCTGCCCGGGGAGCGACCGCCTACGTGACCCTCGAGCCGTGCGCCCACCACGGGCGGACGCCACCGTGCGCCGACGCGCTCGCGGAGGCGGGTGTCGCCCGGGTGGTCGTCGGCGTGCTCGACCCCGACCGCAAAGTGGCCGGGCGTGGCGTGGCGCGGTTGCGAGGGGCCGGGATCGAGGTGAGCGTCGGGACGTGCTCCGTCCAGGTGGAGCTCTCGCTCGCCCCCTACCTCAAGCATCGGCGGACCGGCCGTCCGTGGGTCGTGCTGAAGCTCGCCACCACCCTCGACGGCCGCATCGCCGCACCCGACGGCGGCAGCGCGTGGATCACCGGCCCCGATGCGCGGGCCGATGCCCACCGGCTGCGTGCCGAGAGCGACGCGGTCCTCGTCGGAGCGGGGACGGTCCGGCAGGACGACCCGAGGCTCACCGTGCGGGACGTGCCGGGCCGCGATCCGCTCCGGGTCGTCCTCGGGACGGCTGACGCCACTGCCCGGGTGCAGCCGGCACTGTCCCTGCACGGCGAACCCGGTGCCGTGCTCGACGAGCTCGGCCGCCGTGACGTGCTCCAGCTTCTCGTCGAAGGAGGAGCGCGCGTCGCCCACCTGTTCCACACGGCAGGGCTCGTCGACCACTACGTCCTCTACGTGGCGCCCGCGCTCTTCGGAGGGGACGACGGGCTCGCCTGCTTCGCAGGCCCGGGCGCGCCGACGATGGCCGATCTCTGGCGGGGTAGTTTCGTCGCCGTGGACCAGCTCGGAGCCGACCTGCGCGTCGTGCTCGCTCCCGCACGCGTGTTGTCCCACGTGGACACGACGACTCGCTGATGTTCACCGGCATCGTCGAGGAGCTCGGGCGGTGCATCTCGGTGGAGCGCCGCGGGACGACGACTCGTCTGTGGTTCGCAGCCCCGGTCGTGGCCGAGGATGCCCGGCTCGGGGACTCGATCGCGGTGAACGGCTGCTGTCTCACCGTCGTCGAGCGGTCCGGGCAGCGGTGGGCCGCCGACGCCGTCGACGAGACGCTCGCGCGGACCAACCTCTCGGCTCTCGTCCCGGGTGATCGCGTCAACCTCGAGCGACCCATGGCTCTCGGCGCACGTCTCGGCGGTCACCTCGTCCAGGGCCACGTGGACGGCGTCGGGACCGTCCTCGATGGCGCCCCGCACCTGCGCGTCACGCTCGATCCGGGCCTCGCCCGCTACGTCGTCCCCAAGGGTTCGATCGCTGTCGACGGCTGCAGCCTCACCGTCGTCGAAGCTGGGCCGAGCCACTTCACCTGCGCCCTCATCCCACACACGATCTCGGTGACGACGTTCGGCCACCGTCGCTCCGGGGACCTCGTCAACCTCGAGGTGGACGTCGTCGCGAAGTACGTCGAGCGCCTCGTCGCCGCGGGCGCCCCGACACCCTACGATCTCGGTCGGACCTGACCGGAGGCTGCCGTGGAGCGCGCGACGATCGAGGAGGCCGTGGCGGCCTTCGGGCGAGGGGAGATGCTCCTCGTCGTCGACGACGAGGAGCGCGAGAACGAAGGAGACCTCGTCCTTGCAGCGGACCACGCGACGCCGGCGAGGATCGCCTTCTTCGTCAAGCACACCTCGGGCCTCGTCTGCGCGGCACTGACGAACGAACGCGCCGATGAGCTCGAGCTGCCACTGATGGTCGCCCGCAACACCGAGTCCCAGCGGACCGCCTTCACGGTCACCGTGGACGTGATCGCCGGAACGACGACGGGAATCTCGGCGACCGACCGCGCGGCGACCATCCGCGCACTCGTCGACCCCCGGACGCGCCCGGCAGACCTCGCGCGACCGGGCCACCTCCACGTGCTACGCGCCCGAGAGGGCGGGGTCCTAAAGCGCGCCGGTCACACCGAGGCGACGGTCGACCTCGCCCGACTCGCCGGGTGCACGCCGGCCGGCGTGCTCTGCGAGCTCGTGACCGCCGACGGGCTCGCGATGGCCGGGCGCGACGAGATCGAGCAGTTCGCTGCCGAGCACGGCATCCTCCTCGTGACCATCGCAGACCTCATCCGTCACCGCCGGCGCACGGAGGTCCTCGTCCGGCGCGTCTCGAGCGCGCGCCTGCCGACGGCCTACGGGGAGTTCACCTGCCACGCGTACGAGAGCCTCGTCGACCACGAGGTGCACCTCGCGCTCGTCAAAGGCGAGATCACCGCCAACGACCCTGTGCTCGTGCGCGTGCACAGCGAGTGCCTCACCGGCGACGTGTTCGCGTCAGCGCGTTGCGACTGCGGCCCCCAGCTCGAGATGGCGCTCGCCAAGATCTCCGCCGAGGGCACCGGGGTGGTCGTCTACCTGCGCGGCCACGAAGGGCGGGGCATCGGTATCGCCCACAAGCTCGCCGCCTACGAGCTTCAAGACGGTGGCCTCGACACCGTCGACGCCAACCTCGAGCTCGGCCTGCCGGTCGACAGCAGGGAGTACGGGATCGGCGCGCAGATCCTCGTCGATCTCGGTGTCACGTCGATGCGCCTGCTCACGAACAACCCCGCGAAGCGCGGCGGGTTGGAAGGGTTCGGGCTCGAGATCGTCGAGCGCGTACCTATCGAGACGACGCCCACCAAGGAGAACGGTGCCTACCTACGAACCAAGCGCGAGCGGCTCGGCCACCTCCTCGGAGGACCCCGCGGCCCCGGCGACTCAGGTTGAGTCGCTGGTCGGCAGCCACGACGGGAGTGGACTGCACATCGCAGTGGTGTGGAGCCGCTTCAACGAGAGCGTCACACGCCGTCTGCTGGACGGGACGGTCGCGGCGCTCGTCGCTCTAGGTGTAGAGCGAGAGGCCGTCGGCGTCGTCTCCGTGCCCGGTGCCTTCGAGCTGCCCCTCGTCGCGCGGCGCCTCGCTGCGAGCCGGCGCTTCGACGCCGTCATCGCCCTCGGTGCGGTGATCCGTGGTGAGACCGGTCACTACGACGTCGTGGCGAACGAGTGTGCACGCGGGATCAGTCGCGCCGCTCTCGACACCGGCGTGCCCGTGGTCTTCGGCGTGCTCACCACCGACACCGCAGCTCAGGCGCTCGACCGGGCGGGGGGGCGGCTCGGCAACAAGGGGGACGACGCCGCGACGGCAGCGATCGAGATGGCGAACCTGATGCGCGTGGTCGACTGAGGCGCGCCTGGCGGCTCGTAGCGGCGTACCGGACAGGCTGGCGCAAGACCAGGCGGACGCCCGGGGCGACGATCCCTGACCGCTCGACCCGCCGAGACCGCTCCCGTCGACGTCACGAGGTTCCTCCAGGGCTGCGAGCTGGGGAGCGATGCCGGTGGCGTCGCGCTCTGCGGCGTCAACCTCGTCGAGAGCCTCGATGGTCTATCCGCGCGTGGAGGCATGGAGGTCGTCGTACACCGAGACCAGCGCCGCTGAGTGACTGCGTGACGCAGCCGCACCCGGACGACTTCGCGTGCCCAGGCTGGATCGACTCGAGACCTCTGGCGTGGCCCTGCAGGTGCTCGGCCCGGGCAAAACCCCGGATCAGCTGCCCGAGCTCGGGAAATGAGCGTTGAGAAACTCCCACCATACGAGCCGCACCCATTCCAAATGGGCCTACCGCCGGATCAGACACGTGACCGCCACCGTCGGCGGATTCGCACCCGGCTTCGAGTGTCGCGTCAAAGCACCTCGACGCGACACTCGATGCCGGGTGCTCGTGCGAGCCGGAGATCCGTCGTGAGAAGAGCTGTCGCCCCGAGCATCTCTGCGAGCGCCACGTAGGTCGAGTCGTAAGCGCTCAGGTTGTGGCGGAGCACCCACATCCTCGGCCGCAACCAGTCCGCCGCGTACCGCCGCAGAACAAGACGAGTGAACCCATCCAATGCCAGCGTGCCCTGCTCTTCGGTGAGCGTCCCGCGAGAGACGAGCAGCCGGAGCGCATTGACAACCTCACTGTCGACGAGGTGAGGAGCCGCGAGGTCCTCGTCACCGAGGCGGTCAGTGGCGAGATCCCCGGCAATGAGCTCCACGATGACTCCGGCGTCGACGACGTTCAACCGTCGCGCCCGTCGCGGATGGCGGCCAGGATCGCTTCCCGGCTGACGCCTCCGCGGACTTCGGCCTTCGTCTCTCGGATCACCTCGGCATTTGTGCGCACGACACCAGCACGGCTGGCGAGATGCTCCAACTCGCGCTGCATGTACCTCGTCAGCGAAAGGCCCTGCGCCTGGGCAGCAACGACCAATGCGTCGTGGACCTCGTCGGGAACATCGCGGACCTGGATCACTCTCGGCACGAGGTCCAGTGTACTCCGTATGGGTGCAATCTGCACCCATACCTTCGATCGCCCACCAGCTGGGCTCGCGAGGACCACCGGAGACAGGCTCAGCCGAGGCTCACCGGGGCTACTCCCGCCGGCGGCGGTTGTTGATAAACGGCGAGCGCCGAGTGGACGTAGCTCGGTGACATCGGGAGGACCGGGACCACTTGTGACCACACAAACGCGTGAACGAGCGGACTGTAGATCCCAAGAGCGCCACCGCGCCTCGGCCGCGCTACCGCCATCGGTCGCTTCGACGATCTCGCCTCCGCCACCGCGGCCTGTGCCGATGACTCCTCGACGATCGCCTTGCCGGCCGAGAAGGCGGCAACGAGGCTCTGCACGTAGAGGCAGTTGACCACCCGGGGCAGCCCCCTTCGAGACCTGTGTGGACGAGCGCCACGGCATCGGAGGAGAACTACCACGTTAGGCGCGCAGTTGACCTGTGGTGAGGAGCATTGGAATCGCACGCGAGCAGCGTCCGGGCTCACGCTCCCCGGAGCACCGCGTCACGTCAACGGCGCGGCGTTCGACGATGGCAAACGTCTGGGCACACCGACGACGGATGATCCGATGGCGCAGAAGGTGGAACGCCACACAAGGCGGGAGAAGTGCGCCCACTCCTGGGGCTTCTCAGCAAGCAAAGTCGCTGTCGACCGAATAGCTGAGCCACTCCGTCACGCTGACCGATCCGCCGGTGAAAGACGCCTGGGTGCAGCTCGCCTGCGCTTCGGAGAGGCTTTGTCCCCCCGGGATCCAGTTGGGGATTCGGTCGAGCGATCCCGAGGAGGAACTCGACCCGCTGGTGATGGCGTCCCACTGCGAGGCGGTCGAGTACGCCCCGACCGTGCTCGCCCCCGCAGCATTGAGTCCAGCGATCATTCCCTGGAGGTCCGCGACATTCATGGTCGTCTCGGTCTGCCAGGTGTTGGCCGTCTCGACGTCGAGCCACCACGGGTAGCTCCCCGCGTTCCCGGCGACGGTGACCGGAGGGGACTGGTCGTCGATAGCCGTCGCGGCCGCGGAGAGCCAGCTCACGTCCTGGGTCGCCTTCTCGTAGCCGAACTGCCAGGCACAGGCGTCAGAGTCCTGGCCGACGGTGGACGTGCCGCTCGGTAGCGTCACCGTGGTCGTCGTGCACGGCCCGTAGGGCGTGATGCCCGAGCTGGGCCAGTCCGCGATCAGCGTGCCGTCGTAGACGTTCCCGGGATCGCCCGTGTTGACATACAGCGACGCCTTCGGCTGGCTGGTCCCTCCGACGGCTGAGGCGACCGCCCAGTACAGCTCGCTGTTCAGGTAGCTCGGGTACGACGACGACGGGCCGAAGCAGGGGTTGAGGTCGTTGGCGAGCCCACCGTTCACGCCGACGATGCCGAAGGCCGGATGGGGTGGAAGGGTGGTCCCGCATTGCGGGTAGGAGACGTCGTTGCCGACCGGTGTCGACAGGCTCACGCCGGCCTGCTCAACCACCTCGCCACGCCTGAGGGTCGCCTTCGCGTTCGAAACCGAGACCCACAACACGTACCGGTGCGGGCTCGGCGAGTTGTTCGCCGGGATCACAGCCTCCCGGAGCACCAATGCGTGCTGGCAAGGGAAGCTTCTCGCCCAGCCGGGCACCGACGGTTGCGAGGAGAGCGAGCAGGTCGACCCATTGTCGACGTTGAAGCGCACCTTGACAATGCCCCCCGTGGCTGGACTCTCGAGGTGGCGCGTCGCGAGTAGGAGCGACGGCACCCGGACCGTTCCCGCCGCCGCAGCCGCAGCAGCCGCCGCCGCGGGGCCTGCACCCAGTCCCGAGGCCCCGAGAGCAGGTGCGGCGCACAAGCCACACGCCGCGACGGCGATGCCAAGATTTGCTCGCCGCGCCCTGAACACGCCTCCACCTTACCGACAACGATCAGTGGAAGCTCATGTTGGATCAGATGACTCCGACGTCGATGACGTGCCGGCGATCTCGCTCCCTTTCCATACGTCGATCGTCCGATATCTCGCGAAAAGGCCTCTCCATCTGAGTGCAGTAGACCGTGGGCTTACCTCTGCTCAAGGGCTGCTCGCCAGGGCCGGTCGAGTGGCGGCCGGGCGATGCTTTCGCAGTGCACGCGCTTGTCGGGTGGAGTTACGGGCATCGTCCGGCGAGTGCTTCCCGGCTCAGCGACGAGCGAGCGGTAGGTGCGGGGAGCGCGTTGCACCGCCTGCTCGACCTGGCGGTAGAAGAGCATGACCCGGGCCCTCGAATGCCGGTGGTTGAAACGGAAGCAGAACTCGTCGAGATAAGGCTGGACCAAGGCAGGCTTCACCGCTCCCTGGTGGGTGGCTTCCAGCCAGCGCTTGGCGAGCGATGCGACGCGGTGGACGCCGGGGAGCAACTCGTGAGCCTGGTGACCCGAGCTGGAGATCGGCGTCGGGCGATGCACGTAGTCCTCCCCGCAGGCAGCTGAGGTAGCTCGGGAAGCCGTCGGTGAGCACGACCGAACCCGTCTCGACGTGCGCGAGGAGGAACTCCCGCGTCGTCGCGGCGCTCGCGCCGGCCGGGGCGTCATGCAGACCTGCCGCTAACAGCGCGGAGCGCAGCCGCCACACGACCAACGCCCGTCGCCGAGCCGCCACCTGATCACCTCACCGCACAGCGGGCAACAGAAGCCTCTGGCCACCTCAACCAGTCCACGTAGTCCAGACACGCCTCGTCATCAGGGAACCAGGTGAGCACGCCCCCATAGGACCTCGGATAGTGGCTCCCGGCGACCGGGGAAGGGCGCTACACCGCCCCTGCTACTGCACTCAGATGGAGAGCCCCTTTGCCGAGATATCGCTCAGCCGACCTGCGGAAAGGGAGTTGCGTCCTTTGGTCTACCCGACCCGGGTCCAGTTCTCGGCCTTGTAGCTCGCCCCGGTGAACCGGCCGGTCTCGACGAAGGTCTCTGCGAGCACCGGT